>JAFAYW010000192.1 GCA_019240125.1 Alphaproteobacteria bacterium | reverse complement strand
CTCGCCGCGGTCGGCGCCAGCGATATCTGCGTCAACAGCCCGATCGTCTATGGCGGCTGGCACCTCCTCGGCACCGCGCGCATGGGGACGGACCCGGAGCGTTCGGTGGTCAATGAGTGGGGCCGCTCGCACGATGTCAAAAACCTGTTCATCGTCGATGGCAGCCTGTTCGTCACGTCAGGCGGGGTGAACCCGACGTCGACCATCCAGGCGCTGGCGCTGTACGTCGCCGGCCAGATGAAACAGCGCCTCGCCAACCTGTTCGATTGAGCTGAAACGATGCCCGAAACCACCCCTCTCACCCCGGCGCAGCAAGCCGATCTGCGCATCCTCGCCGGACTGATGATCCCGGCGAGTGCCGAGTTCGATGTGCCCGGCGCCGATGACCCGGCAATCCAGGCCGATATCCTGGCGACGCTCGGGCGCGATACGGAGCCGGTGCGGCAGACACTCGACCAGGCCGCCAAGATCGCCGGCCGGCCGCTTGGCGAACTGGATGCGGCGACCCGCGAGTCGGTCGCCCGCCACCTGCGTGACACCAGCGCCGCCATCGCAACGCTGAGCCGGGTCGTCCTGCAGTGCTACTATCGCGATGATCGGGTTCTGCGCTCACTCGGCCTGGAGGCCCGCGCTCCGCATCCGATCGGCCATGTGCTGGAAGACGGCGACTGGTCGCTGCTCGACCCGGTCCGCGCACGCGCGCCATTCTGGCGCCGCCCATAGAGCACGGCGCTATTTTCCCGCAACGGCTGTGATCGCACCGGCGTCCTGGTCGTCGCGGACGCTGTCGTATTGTCTGCCGAGCAGGTAGGCGATCGGGAACCAGAACGCCGAGATGATGATGCCGGCGACCGCCAGCCCTGCCACGCCGAACGGCAATACCGCGGCGCTGAGCCAGGCCGAGGTGAGATCGCCGAAGCGGTAGATCACCGTGTCGATGACGTTCTTGGCCTTGTACTTGGCCTGCTGGTCGACGACGGTAAACAGCATGTCGCGGCTCGGCTTGGCGACCGCGTATTCGGCAAAGCGACGCACCACCTGGATCGACGCCAGCACGATCAGCACCGGCGAAAAGGCGATCGCCAGAAACGCGACGACCATGATCAGCGGGTTCAACAGCAGCCCCGCCGTGACGCCAAAACGACCGATAAACCGGCTGGTGCCAAACAACTGCACCAGCACCGCGAGGCTGTTGGTCGCCAGGTCGATCGTCGCATAGGCCTGGGTGCGCGCCGCCCGGTCGGGGAAATCCTTGCTGATCAGATCGGCGAGCTGAAAGTAGATGACGGTCGAGATTGTCGTCATCAGCAACAGGAACAGCGCGATCATCAGCAGGTAGCGCGACTTCAGGATCAGCAGAAACCCGTCGAACGGGTTGCCGCCGAGCCGATGATCGAGGCTGGTCTTCTGTGCCTCTTCGCCCTCTGCGAGAAGACGCCGCTTTTCGGTTTCGAGCACGCGCACCAGAAAGGCGGTGACGGTAAATCCGGCGGCCGAGATCAGCACCAGGGCGCTTGTCCCAACGGTACCGACGAACAGCGCCGTAAACGCCGGGGCGGCGATCGTGCCCACCGTTCCACCGGCCGCGATAAAGCCGAACAGCCGCTTCGACTGGCTACTCGAGAAGATGTCGGCCATCAGGCTCCAGAACACCGAGATAGTCAGCAGATTGAAGGTGCTGGTCCAGATAAAGAAGGCCGCCGCGACCCAGCGATCCTGCGAACCGCCGCGCAGCAGCACGTAGAAAATGATCAGCGTCACGGCGATAAAGCCATAGACCCACGGCAGAAACACCGCGAGGCGGAGGCGTGACGCGACACCGGCATAGACCGGCGCGACCACGAAGCTGAGGATGAAGGTGCCGGTAAACAGGTCCTGCAGATGCTGCACGCCATAGACTGTGCCCATGGTGTCGCGCAGCGGCCGCAGGATGAAATAGCTCGCCATCAGGAAGAAGAAGTAGACCATTGCGGTCAGCACGGCCTTGACCTCATGCGGCTCGATTTCAGCCGCGAGGCGAAGGGCCCGCATCAGCAACGGCCGCTTGGCGGCACCGCTATCCATGCTGTCGCTCCTGGCGTTGACTGCTTTTACCGCGCGCCGCAACCGACCCGGCTCCGCGCCCAGTGGCCGGTTGGCTCGCGATCTTCCATGTGCTGAGGCGGCGACACTACGGGCTTCCCTCCTGCCCGCACAATCACCACCCCGCGAGCGCGGCAGCGACCCGCGCATGTCAGGGTCGCGCCGACCCTGATAATCGTGGACGATCGTGATTTGCCGACGTTACCCGTCCTGACTAACGTCGGACTGCCCCTTTGAGCCGCAAGGAGATCCGCCATGACGCATGCCGCGCCGTTCTCACTAGACCGCCGCACCTTCCTCCAATTCGCCGCGGCCGGCTTTGTCGGCGCCGCCGTCGTGGGCTCACCGCTGCGGGTATTTGCTCAGGATGGCGGTTTGAAGGGAATGAAGATCGCCACGATCGGCGCCGGCAACGAAGGCGGCGCCCTTGGCACCGTGTTCGCGAAACTGGGGCATCCGGTGATGTTTTCGTCGCGCCATCCGGACCAGCTCAAAGACCTCGTCGCTGGCGCCGGCCCCACCGCGAAGGCAGGCACCGTCGCAGAGGCGGTGGCGTTCGGCGAGATCATCCTGCTTGTCGTGCCCTACACCGCGATCGAGGCGATCGGCAAGGAATTCGGCCAGCAGCTCGCGGCCAAGCCGCTGATCATCGATGTATCCAACCCGATCCCGCGACGCGACGGTGAAGATTTCGTCAAGCAGGTTGCATCCGAAGGCGGCCCGGGCATCGTCACCCAGAAGCTGTTACCGGGGGCCAAGATCGTTCGGGGCTTTAACGCTATCGGGCATAACGCGCTGGCAACTGATGGGCATCGCGCAGGCGATCCGGTTGGCGTGCCGATCGCCGGCGATGATAAGGGCGCAATCGCGCTCGCCACCACGCTGATCAAGGAAACCGGGTTCGAGCCGGTCCTGATCGGCGGCCTCGCCAAGGGCAAGTATCTGGTACCGGGTACCCCGCTTGGCGGCGAACACACGCCGGCTGAAATTCAGAAGATCGTCGCCACCCTGGCCTGAGCTATGGCGACCCCGGCAGCCACCGACGGCAACTGGATGCGTTTCGAGCCGGCGACGCGGCCCGGCTCCGCTTGGATAGGAAACGAATTGCGGCCCAGCCGCTTACCTCGCCAGGCCGATTGAACACGACTGGCGAAACGTCAAGGCGCGCTGAGCCTGGTTCTGCCTCACCTGCCATGCGGGAACGGAGCACGACCGCTGATACGGCTGAGGCAATCGCATGCGCCGCCAATCTTTTGCGCCTGGGCGAACTGGTCGCGTTCCCCACCGAGACCGTATACGGACTCGGCGGCGATGCCGCGAATGACGCGGCGGTCGCCGCGATCTTCGAAGCCAAAGGGCGGCCGCGCTTCAACCCGCTGATCGTGCATCTGCCGGGCTTGCCCGAGGCGGAACCGCTGTCGGTGTTTGACCAGCGTGCCCGTGAGGTGGCGGCGCGGTTCTGGCCGGGTCCCTTGACGCTGGTACTGCCGCGGCGGCCGGGTTGCCCAGTGTCTCTCCTGGCGAGCGCCGGCTTGGACACATTGGCGTTGCGCGTGCCGGCCCACCCCATCGCGCAGGTTCTGCTGCGGGCAATCGGCCGGCCTGTGGTGGCGCCTTCGGCCAACCGCTCTGGCCGCGTCAGCCCGACAACCGCCGCGCATGTTACAGCCGAGCTGGGTGATCGCGTCGCAATGGTACTCGATGGCGGTGCCTGCGAAGTCGGCCTGGAATCTACCGTGCTCGACCTCACCGACACGCGCCCGGTGCTGCTGCGGCCGGGCGGCGTGCCGTTTGAGGCGTTGGAGGCGGCACTAGGGGAGATAGAGTTGGCGCCGCCGAATGACGATGCGACGCCTCATTCGCCGGGGCGTTTGCCGAGCCATTACGCCCCCGGCCTGCCGGTGCGGCTGGACGCAACATCGGCACGGCCCGGCGAGGCACTGCTCGCGTTTGGCACGACGGCCCCAGAAGGATTCGCGGAAATCCTCTGGCTGTCGCGAGCCGGCGAGCTGCGTGAGGCGTCAGCCAACCTGTTCGCGATGCTGCGTCAGCTCGATCGGCCCGAATTTGCCGGCATCGCGGTGATGCCGATCCCCGAAACCGGGCTCGGCCGCGCGATCAACGATCGGCTACGGCGCGCCGCCGCACCGCGACGCTGAGGATCGTGCGTTTCAGCCCGGCATCGCCAGCGCGGCGGTGCAGCCCAGGAACGCTGGCAGTTTGTGAGTCACGACATAGGTCGGGATCGCCGCGAGAAACGGGCTGAGGCGGCCCTTCGCTTCAAACCGCGAACGGAATTCCGTCTGTGTGAAGGCGGTGCCAAACCGCGGCACGATCCCGCCGGCAATGTAAACCCCGCCCTTGGCGCCAAGCGTCAGCGCCAGGTTACCAGCAACCGTACCGAGCATCGCGCAGAACATCGCGGCGGCCTCGCGGCACAGCGGATCGGCGGCGGCGGTTTCGGGATCGGTGATCTGGGCCGCGCTGTAGGATGCGGCGGGCACGCCATCAACCGCCGCGAGGCTGTTGTAGAGATTGACCAGGCCCGGCCCGGACAGGCAGCGCTCGGCCGAGACATGGTCGAAATGCTGTCGCATCCGCGCCAGAACCGCGTTTTCGCGATCGTTGGCCGCCGGCATCGTCGAGTGACCGCCTTCGCCCGACAATGCCGTGTAATGCTCACCGGCCCGGATCAGCCCCGAGACACCCAGGCCGGAACCCGGCCCGAGCACGCCGATCGGCGTGCCGTCAACGGCAGTGCCGCCGCCCACCTGCATGCGGTCGCCGCCTTGCAGGCGCGGCACCGCCAGCGCGACGGCGGTGAAATCGTTGATCGCGATAAAGCGGTCAAAGCCGAGCCGATCTCGGACCGCGGTGGTCGTGAAATTCCAGGGATGATTGGTCATCCGAACCTGATCGCCGGTCACCTGGGCGGCGATTGCGACGCAGCCGATTTTCGGCTTTGGCAGGTCGCCGCGCTGTTCGAGATACGCCGCCAGCGCATCATCGAAGCGCGGGTAATCGCCAACTGCATAGGTGTTCGTATGCCGTAACGTGCCGTCGGGCGTAACCAGGCCGAACCGGGCATTGGTCCCGCCGATATCGCCGACCAGCCAAACCATATCACTCATTGAAATGCCGCTCGCGTTGTCAGGCTGGGGTCATGCCCCGGCTGTCACCGCCGACAATGCCGTGACAAAGCGCTCGCGCCAAGCGTTCGTATCGTTCCGCCGCAAAGTCGTCATCATCGCCGACCATCGCTCCTGGCGTTCGCCTAGCGGCATCGCGAGTCCCTCGCGGATTGCCTCTGCCATCCCCTCCTTGTCGTAGGGGTTGACGATGATCGCCTCGGCCAGTTCCTCGGCCGCGCCGGCAAAACAGGACAGCACCGGCATCCCCGGATCGTCGGCCGACTGCGAGGCAAGGTACTCTTTAACCACCAGATTCATCCCATCGCGCAGTGGCGTCACCAGCGCCAGGTCGGCGGCGCGAAAGAACCCGGTCAGGATTGAATGGTTGAAGCTCTTATTCAGCCAGCGCAACGGCGCCTGATCGAATTCCGCATAGCGGCCATTGATCGACCCGGCGGCATGATTGAGCGCGCGCCGGATCTGCTTGTACTCCGGAACATCAGAACGCGACGGTGGCGCGATCTGCATAAAGACGGTACGGCCACGAATCTCCGGAAAATGCTCGAGCAAATACTCATACGCGGCGAAGCGCTCGGGCAGGCCTTTCGAATAATCCAACCGATCGACGCCGATCAGCAGGCGGCGGTCATCAATGCTGTCGACCAGCCGGCGCATCTGCCGCGAACGCTTCGCCGCTTTCGCCGCCAATCCTTCGATGTTGTCGACATCGATACCGACCGGAAACACATCAGCGTCTAGCTCATGGCCGAAGGCCTGCAGGCGCGTACCGCCGAGATCGGTGCCGCCGCCGCTACGCAGGACGTAATCGCGGAAGCCCTGCAAATGCGAGTGCGCCTGAAACCCGATCAGGTCATACGCGCAGAGCTCGGCGACCAGCTCCCGATGGTTGGGCAGAAGCCGCATTACTTCGGCGGCGGGAAACGGCGTGTGCAGGAAAAAACCGATTGATTGGCGGCAACCCAGCCGACGCAGCGCATTGGCCAGCGGGATCAGATGATAATCGTGCACCCAGATAAGGTCGTCGGGCTCCAGCAGCGGCTGCAATGCGCGCGCGAACAGGTCGTTGACCCGCTGATACCCGGCGAGGGCTCGCCGGCTGAATTCGACCAGCGACGGCCGGTAGTGAAACAGCGGCCACAGCACCCGGTTGGAATACCCGATGTAGTAATCATCGAGATCCTGCTTGGTGAGGTCGAGTGTCGCCCAGGTGATATTTCCAACCGTCGTCTGATGCGGGGTCTCGGTCGGCTGCTTGCTGACCGTGCCGCTAAAGCCGAACCAGATGCCGCCGGATTGCTCCAATGCGGCCCGCAAGGCGACAGCCAGCCCACCCTCGCTGGCCTTTCCGGCCTCGACCGGACCGACCCTGTTCGAGACAACGACCAGCCGCCGCCGACGCTTTGGCTGCGCCGTGACCGTACGAGGCCGCTCCGGTAGCGTCGTTACGCTGTCAACCATCGCCATGCTGAGTCCTTGGAGGCGGCGGAATCGCCGGGCATCCGACGATGGCTCGCTAAGCGAAACGGCCGGGGCGCAACTGCCGTTCCCTGCGTATCAGGCTGCGCTCCGCTGCAACCACTGCAACACGGCATCGACCGATGGCAGTGTAAACGCGGCTGCCGTCGATGCGTCGGCGGCGCCGACCCGTACAGAGGTGCCGGCGCGCCGATTGACCTCGACAAAACCGTCCTCGTCGGTCGTGTCATCGCCGACAAAGACCGGCGTGCGGCCACAGAACGGCGATTCGCTGAGGAAAGCGGCGATTGCCGCACCCTTGCCGTGATGCCGCGGCTGGAGCTCGTAAACCATCTTGCCGGCGATCAGACGCAGCACCTGCTGATCAGCGAGCAGTGGCTGCAATCGTGCCGCCAGCTCGTCGGCCTTTTCGGGAACGGCACGGCAATGCAGCGCCAAGGTGCCCCCTTTATCCTCGATCCACACACCTGGGAGTGCCCGGGCGATGGCCTCAAGCGTGGGACGGAGTTCCGTAAGGAGCTGCGCCGCCGCGCGGTCCGCCGCGGTTACATCAGTAGGGCGCACGCCATCAGCACGGCGGCGCTCCTGGCCGTGCAACCCAGCGGCGGCGCCCGCCCAGGGTGTTAGCAACCGATCGATCTGGGTCAGGGGACGCCCGCTGACCACCGCGAGGGCGCCGTTGCAGTGGCGCGTGAGGCGCGCCAGCAACGCCCCCAGACCGCTGGGAACACGAACCGCCTCGGGCCGCGGCGCGATCTCGATCAGCGTGCCGTCGACGTCAAGAAACAGCGCAGTGTTGCAATTGAGCAGCGGCAAAGCAGGCATTGGCAACTCGGTCATGTAAATCGCGCAACGGAGCTATTGGTTTTTGTTGCGGCGCACACGGACGGTGTTGGCGGCTGACAGGTGTGCGGCAGAAAACGCAGCCTCATCAACGATTTTTGCAAAGAGGGGTTGACTTCGCAGTCGCAATCATTAAATTGTGCGGTGCGGCATGGATCACTTGTGGTTCTGCCGTACGTCTTCTAGGCGTTTCCTCCCTAAACTCGGGCCGTGCTTCTGCGCGGCCTTTTTTTTGCCCGAGGGTAGCCGTCAGTTACAACGCATAGATGTGGGGTCGATCTATTCGGCGGCCAGAGGGCGGGTCCCGGGAAGAAACTCTCGCACTGCATCGCCGAGATGGGTGATTAATGCCGCGACATCCCGCCTGAGGCGCTCAAAGCCGGGGCGGCGTCGATAGCGGCGCTCATCCATATAGAGCGCGCGGTTGATCTCGATCTGTAGCGCATGCCGGCACAGCCGCGGATTTCCATAATGTCCGGTGGTAAAGCCGCCGGCATAGGGTGCGTTCAAGACGACCGAATAGTTGCGCGCGGTGAGAAACGCGCGGCTGGTCTCGACCAGAAACGCGGCGCAGGCCGAACCGTGGCAATCGCCAAGCACGATATCGGGGCCTTCGCGGCTGCCAATTGCTCCGGCCGCAGAGGGCATCGAGTGGCAATCGAGCAATAGATAACCGCCGAACATCGCCTCGGTCTCGGCTAATAGCAGCCTCAGCTTCTCATGGTAGGGATTGTAGAGGGTTTCGACCCGCTGGCGCGCCTCGGCAAAGCGCAATTTGCGGGCGTAAATCTCCTCGCCGCTGGCGACCACCCGCGCGATCGTGCCAAGGCCCATGCGGACCCGCGGCGATCGCACGTTGACAAAGCCCGGCAGATTGTCGGCGAACATCGCCGGATCGAGTTCCCACGGCTCACGATTGACGTCGAGATAGGCGCGGGGGAACAGCGCCGCGAGCAATGGCGCTCCCAGCTCCGGTGCGGCGGCGCAGAGCTCGTCGACAAAGCTGTCCTCCGACCGTCTTAAGGTCAGGGGATCAAGGCGCGACGCATTGATTAAATCGGCGGGGTAGTTGGTGCCGCTATGCGGCGAGGCAACGACAAGCGGCAGGATGCGAGTAGGTGGCAATCGCAGATCGAGTATCCCGTCTTCCTCGGTGTGCCGCTCGGCCGCGTCGCTCATGCGCCTAGCTTAATAAAGGCCGGCAGGCGTGTCACCCCGCCGTGCTGGCCAACGAGGCGCGCTCGCAAGTCGCATCTGCCATGCTCGCGTCGAATTGATAGTCTCCCCTGGTATCTCGGTTGTTTGGGAGCAAGACCATGCGGAAGACCGTGCTCGCGATGATGGCTTGCGTGTGGTTGTCGGCAAGCGCCCTTGCCCAAAACGGAGCGGTCGAGGTTAGCAACGCCTGGGCGCGCGGAACGCCGGGCGGCGCGCAGATCGGTGCGGCCTATCTGACATTGCAGTCGTCCAGCGGCGATCGGCTGACGGGCATCGCGACCTCGGTCGCCCAGAAGGCAGAGTTGCATACGATGACGATGGATAACGGCGTGATGAAGATGCGACCGCTCGACGGCGTCGACTTGCCAGCGGGCCAGACCGTGAGTTTGAAGCCGGGCGGCATCCACATCATGCTAATGGGGTTGAAGGCGCCGCTGCAACCTGGGCAAAGCTTTCCGATGACGCTGCAATTCGCCAAGGCCGGCTCGCGCGAGGTCACTGTCGCGATCGAAAAGCCCGGTGCTATGGAATCGAGGGCGAATCCAGGCGGCGGCACGTCGATGCCCGCGCCCACGCAACACTGATAACGGGATCGGGACAGGCATGCCGATGGCCACGAAGCCGCAACGCAAGCTGTGGATTTTCCCGCTAGCGGCGGTGGTGATGCTGATCCTCGCGGCTGGCGCGATCTTTGCGCTGACCGTGCAGCAAGGCCCCAGGGGCGTCGCCGGGAGCGCTCTCGCGAGCGCCATCGGCGGCCCGTTTCACCTTGTCGACCAGGATGGCAAGCCGTTCACCGAGGCCAATCTGAACGGGAAGTGGCACCTTGTGTTTTTCGGCTACACGCATTGCCCCGATGCGTGCCCCACGGCGCTCAATGAGATCTCGCTGGCCTTTGACAAGCTCGGCAAGCAGCGCGATCAGGTTGGCGTCGTGCTCATCACGGTCGATCCCGAGCGCGACACGCCGGCGGTGCTCAAATCCTACATCGCCAGCTTTGACGCGCCGATCACCGCGCTGACCGGCACCGCCGACGAGGTCAAGCAGGCCGCCGCCGCCTACCGGGTCTATTACGCCAAGCACCCGACGCCGGACGGCGGCTATGACATGGATCACAGCGCCGTCATCTACATCATGGACCCGCAAGGCCGCTTCACCGCCACCTTCACTCCCGACACCACCGGTGACGCGATGGCCGAACGGTTGGAGAAGCTGCTGTCGTAGCAAGCCGCCTACAGCGGCCCGAATTGCGGCGGCGGGACGCGGCGCTTAGAGGCGGCCTCATAGGCCGAGGCGATGCGCAGGATGACGTCTTCCCGGCCAGGCTCGGCGCGGAACACCAGCGAGAACGGCAGGCCCGGCGCGGCCAGCCTGGTTGGCGTCTCAGCCGGCGCGGGCACATAGCGCTTGCCGTCCGCTGACAGCTTGAACACCGGGTCCCAGGCCTCAGTGACATAGCCGGCTGGGATCAGCACCTCGGTCAGCCCGGCATTGGGGCCGTACATCGATTCGGTGCGGATATTGCTGCCGCCCGCCAGAGGATCGTGCGCGCCGCCGATCTTGCCCGGTGGCAATGGCGTATGCAGGCGCACCAGCGCGTCGAGCTTGTTCTCCAGCATCACCAGCATGTCGAGCCGCCGCAGCAGCTCGCGCAGCATGACGCGCTCGTCGAGCCCCTGGCGGCCACCGAGCCTGTTGCGCGGGTCGGTGATATCGGCCCAATTGTCGAACCCGGCGCGCCCGTCATCGCCCCAGAATTTTGAGCGCCGGTTCAGACCGGCGAAATCGGTCAGTGTTTCGGTAAAGCCGTGCGCCGCCCAATCCGCCGCCCGGCGAGTCAGGTATTGCGGTATCTGATAGCGGAAGGTGTTGGCCAGCTCCTGCTGCTGCACGATCGCGATGTCGAGATTGGCCGGCGGCGCGATGCGGCCCTCCGACAATTCGACCATGTAGTCGATCGGCGCCATCGTGCCGGACCCGAACACCTTGCCCGGCGCGAACTCGGTCGGGGTGATCGCGGCGGCAAATTCCTTGAACAGCGGCGTGCCGTCGGCCCCGAGCCGGAACAGGATATCGGGCATGAACAGCGGGACCAGCCGCGCCAGCCCGGCATTGAAATCGGGGCTCATCTGTTCGAGATCGCGGTCGCGCTCCCAAAGCGCATGGCCGCTTTCCACCAGGGTTGCACCGAGATGGCCGCCCAGCATCGATTTGATCTCGGCCGCGACGGCGGTGCAGATCGGCTCGACCGCCTTCTCGCCCGGCCGCATCAGCATCGACTCGCGGATCACTCCGATCCGCATCCCCTTCAACGCCCCCTTGGCCCCGGAGGCAAAGGCGTGCTCAGCATAGGAGGGCAAGATCGAGGCGCGCGGCACGGTGGTGAAGACGTCGCGCGGGTCGTAGGTGCCGCCATCCGGGTTCTTCAGCGCATCCAAAATCTTGGCGCAATCCCCGATATTGCGCGCCAGGATACCCGTGCGGTCGCAGAAGATATCGGCGCCGATCGCGCCGCCGATAAACCCGATCGCCGCCTTGTGCGGCAATATCAGCGCGCAGGAATTGTGGTTGGCCGGGCCGCGGGTCGAGGCGCGCGTCTCCTCACCGAGGCTCGCCATGCATAGATTGGCGCCGACCGACACCCCCGACCCCGAGGACGAACCGAGCGAGGCGGCACGTGTCGTGTCATACACATTCGACGGGTTGCCGCCCCAGCTGCTGCGCTGATAGCCGAGCGTCGACGGTAATATCTTGTCGGGCTCGTGCGCACCGCCCGGGTTGCCGGCGCGGCCGTTATATTCGGTGCAGATCGCCTTGGCGAAGATGATCGCGCCCTTGTTGCGCAAATTCTCGACCAATAGGTGGTCGCGCGCCGGCACATCGATGTCATAGGCCGCATCGCCGCCGCCGGTGGTGCGCATGTCCTTGGTGTCGAACGGGTCCTTGAACGAGAAGACGACGCCGTACATCGGCATCTCATCGAGCGGCGGGTTGTTGCCGTATTGCCCATCGAGTTCGGCGGCGCGTTCCAGCGCATCGGGCAGTCGGCGGAAATGCTCGCAGACCGGTGGCGCACCGGGCGGCAAGGCGCCGAGCGAGGGGTGCCGGTCGAACTCGCCCTTGCAGGTGACCGAGCGCTCGCCGCGGATGTTCAAGGTGCCGAGCGCGTTGAGATGGCCGGCATCCGGCTTGCCGACGATCATGCCGTATTGCTGCGGTACCGACGGGTCCGACGCGGTCGCCTCCATGCGACCGAATTCGAGTGGCTTGCCCTGGTATTTGTCGAGATCGGGAAAGATCGTCGACGCCGCCACCGTCTCGCCCGGAAACTGCAGCGGCGCGCCGGCCCGCACCGTTCCCGTCACCGCCGGCACGGTGGCGCCGTCTTCGGTGACGAGCAGACTGCTGACGCCATTATAGGCGCGCGCCCGGTCGAGATATTGCTGCACCACCTCGACGACGGTCGTCCGCCCGGCGCGGATCGCCTGGTGCAATTGCTCGATCGTCGCTTCCTCGACGCGAAACGGCTGTGCGGTCATACGCTTTCCCAACCCCTACCCGGAAAGCCCGCAGGCTAGCGCACCCGGCTTGCGCCCTCCAAGCCAGCTTTGCGCACCCCACCCCAGCGCCGCCCGACCGCGCCGATCCGGGACAACCCGGCCCCAACCCGGCAATTCGTCCCCGCCTCCGCTGACGGCGGAAGGTTGGGGCAGGGGCCGCGATGCCCCTGACTCCCGCCGCTTAGTCGATCGCGGCGTGCGCCAGGTTGGCGACGCGGTCGAGGCGGGCGGAGTGCCAGGGGTCGGGCGACACGTAATTGGCGATGTAGGTAAAAGAGACGCCGCTGGTCGGGTCGGCCCAGGAATAGGAGGTGCCGGCACCGCCATGGCCGAAGGTCTGCGGCGCGCCGATCGTGCCGAGGCCGCGGATGCGGTCGCTTTCGCCGCGGACATGCGGCCCGAGACCCCGATGCATCGGGATGCCGCCCATCGCCGCGTCCGGCAATTCGCCGGTATGGCTGCGCGTGACATAGGCTATCATGCGCGGCGAGACGATCCGCACATCGCCGAGCCGGCCTTTGCCCAGCAGCATCTGATAAAAAGCGGCCATGCCGCGCGCCGTCGCATACCCGCCGCCATGCGGCAGGCCAGCCGCGCGGAACTCAGCCGAGTTGTCGCGCGCTTCCGGCCCATAGGTGTCGGCGCAGCGATGCTGCTGATCCGCTGGCACACCGACGAAGATGTCGTTATCGAGCCCCAGCGGCGCCAGCACCTTCTCGCGGATCACCTCGCGATAGTCCCGCCCGGTCACCGCCTCGATCACCATGGCCTGCGTCAGATGCGCGGCGCGCGGGTGGTATTGCAGTTTCGTCCCGGGCGTCCAGTCGAGCGAGAAATCGCAGACCTCGCTGCGCATCCTGGTGTGATCGGCCCAGGTGGCCTGCGTCACGTCACCCGACGGGTAGCCGCCCTGATGGGTCATGACCTGCTGCAGCGTGATGTCGGCTTTGCCGCGGCGGCCGAATTCCGGCAGGTGGTCGGTGACCTTGTCCATAAAGGAGAGGCGGCCTTCCTCGACCAGCGTCCAGATCGTCGTGCTGGTCAGCACCTTGGTCTGGCTGAACAGCAGGAACAGCGTGTCGTCCTTCGCCGGCTGGCGGCTGCCCTCGGTGCGCGCGTCGCCATAGCTGCGGAACAGCGCCAGTTTGCCGTGCCGCGCCAACGCGATCTGCGCCCCGGGATAGCGGCCCTCCTCGATATGCTCGCGGATCAGCCGGTCGAGATGCTCCAGCGGCGTCTGGGCAAAGCCAAGGCTTTGCAGATCGGCGGTCGGCAATGGGTAATCGGCCATAAAGAAGTCCTCCGGGTCGGGGGCGGCATCATGCCGCCGTCATGCCGTGCGGGGAAGCGTTTCGGGATACTTGTGGTCCGGCGGCGGCTTCGACAAAGGCGAGGCGGGCCCGCCGCCGGCTGAACCTCGACGCCACGAATTCCTTTGCGGATTCGCGTTGGATAGAGGCAACATTGCGTTTGAAAGCTTCGCGGTTAACCGAAGCATGAAATTTGAGGAACAGGGAAATGCCGGGATACGCTGTGCCCGCGGCGGATGTGCCGTGGTGGAAAGAACCGACCAAAGATCAGTGGTATGCTTACGTTGCGGCCTGGTTGGGATGGACGCTCGACGCGTTCGACTTCACCGTCTTTCTACTCATCATGGCGCCGATCGCGCAGGAGTTCGGCGTCCCGATCATCGAAGTGACCGCGGTCTTCTCGGTTACACTGGTGATGCGGCTCGGCGGGGCGACGGCCTCTGGCTGGCTGGCCGATCGGCTGGGACGCCGCGCGCCGCTGATGATTTCAATCCTGTGGTATTCGGTGTGTAACCTGCTGGCGGGGCTCTCGCCCAGCTTCACATTTCTGTTTATCACGCGGGCGCTGCTCGGCATCGGCATGGGCGCGGAGTGGCCCGCCGGCGCGGCGCTGGCGATGGAATCATGGCCGGCCCGGTCGCGCGGGCTGATGTCGGGTGTCTTGCAGGGGTCATGGGGGCTCGGCTTTGCCTTGTCCGGCCTTGCCTACGGCTTCCTCTATGCGCCGCTCGAGGCCTGGCACAAGGGCTATGGCTGGCGCGGCATGCTGATCCTCGGCGTGTTGCCGGCGTTAGCCTGCGTCTGGATCCGTATGTATGTGAAGGAGCCTGAGGTCTGGACGGAAAATAAGCAGATCCAGCGCGCCACCCAGCGCCAGGTAACGCTGCCGCTCTTCGCCATCTTCAAACGCAAATATCTTTACAACACGCTGACCGGCTGCCTGTGGATGGCCACGAATTTCTGCGTGTACTACGCAGTCTGGGCCATGCTCGGGACCTATCTGCAGAAGGAACTCGGCTGGACTCCGGCTGAGGTGGCGAAGCCGGTCTTCTGGGCCAATATCGTCACATTCGCTGCCTGCGCGTTCTGGGGCGCCGTGTCGGAACGCGTCGGACGCCGTTGGGCGTTGATGATCCCGATGGCCATCGCGCTGTTTCTGATACCGCTTTATCTGACTCAGATCGACCACACCATGTTCTTCTGGTGTTTCCTGTTGTTCACCTGCTTCTTCAGCGGCAAGGACGCCCTTAACCCCGGCTGGTTGTCGGAACGCTTCCCGACCGAAGTGCGCGCCACCGCGGCGGGGTTTGTCTATCACCAGGGCGCGGTGTGGGGCGCCGCTGTCGCGCCGACGCTGACCTATTTCGCGGTAAACCAAGGCATGGGCTTCGCTCGGCCGATGTTGTTCGCGACGGTCAGTATGACGATCCTGTACATCATCGCCGTCTTCCTTGGGCCAGAAACCAAGGGCAAGGTCATGACCGCCGATGTGGAAGTGATCGAAGTCGCCCCGGCCTGAGCTTCCGTACGCATTCGGCGCGATAAATGCCGGGGCGCATCTCCCCGGCATTTCTTTCGGGGCAGGTATATGCGGGCCGCAGCCATCACCTCGCGCGGTTCAGCCTATCGCGCCGCTGCAACCTGGCAGAGGGCACCGACATCGGTCGCGTTGTCGAGATCCGTAATCATCGCCCGCAACCCGGTGCTCCGGGCGTGGCCGATAACCGGCTCCGCGAGAGCGTCGAACTTGGCGGTGAGGCGGCGGCCCTGATCGGCGATATCGGTGCTCGGTTTGCCGGCATCCCATTCCGCCCGCAAAACCGTGCCGTCGAGCATCATGACGGACATCTCGGCCCCTGCTTCCGGATACTGATCGCGGAAATCGAACTCCACCTGATCGCGCAGTGCCATCAGCCGCTTGTCGCTCGCATTGGCGACGCTGTAGGCGCCGAGACTCGCCGTATCGACGCCGGTCAGCGCCATCGCCACGGTCTGGCGCAGGCTGAATTTCGACTGCAACCCGTCGGTCGGCGCCGGGATGTTGCAGATGCGGTCGGAGCCGCGATGCGCCGTCACCTTGATCGCGGCGATCTCATTGAGCGGGGGATGATATCGCTTGCGCACTTCGTGAGCGCATTCGATCGCGGCGTGCGTCATGTAGCAGGCGGCGTGGTACTTGAAGAGATTGGCCAGGATGAAATGGCCACCCGGCGGCTTGGCGAGCGCCGTCTCGGCGGCAAAATCCGGGCTGTGGGTGCGGGCAAATCCCTGATCACATTCGACGAGGTCGGTGCGGCTGGAAAAGCCGCGTGCCGCCAGACGCGCCGCCAGCAGGCCGGATTGCGCCGCCTTGCCGGCGTGGAACGGCTTGCACATCGTGCCGAACTGCGATTTCAGTCCCGCCGCCTGGGTGCCGGCAATTCCCATGGCGCGCGCCGTCGCCTCGGCATCAAGCCCGAGCAGCCGGGCGCAGGCCACCGCCGCGCCAAACGTGCCGACCGTGCCTGTCGCATGAAACCCGCGCGCATAATGGCCGGGCCGCATCGTCATACCGATCCGGCACTGCGTCTCGTACCCGGCGACGAACGCGGTC
This sequence comes from Alphaproteobacteria bacterium, assembly GCA_019240125.1. Taxonomy (GTDB): domain Bacteria; phylum Pseudomonadota; class Alphaproteobacteria; order ATCC43930; family CGMCC-115725; genus DATARH01. The sequence continues at coordinate 45,586 of JAFAYW010000192.1, read as the reverse complement.
AGAACCTCGCGGCCGGAGCTCTGCTTCGCTTCGGCGAGCGCCAACAAGGCCGGCAGAATCGCGACCGTCGGATGCCCCGGCATCGCCAGGTTGACGTCGTCGTAATCGAGCGCGTGGGCCGCGGCGCCATTGACCAGCGCCGCCGACAGGATCGGCAACCGGTCAGCATAGCCGATCACCGCCGCCTGCGTCGCGCCGCCCGCCTCGACCATCTCGGCGAGCAGGAGCCGCACCAGTTCGTCGTCGGCACCGGCGAGCCCGACGCCGAAATAATCAAGGATGCATTGCCGCGCCACTTCGCGCACGTCCGCCGGCAGCGCCTCGTAGCGGAAAGCGCTTGCCTGCTCGGCCAATGTCCGGGTCAGCCCCGCCTCGGCGTTGATCGTCGCTCCGTCCATCGCGTCCTCCTCAAAATCTCGCGTGCCGCTCGCCCCTGCTAGCGCCCCTTGAAGACGGGTTTGCGCTTCTCGTTAAAGCTGGCGATTCCCTCGCGGCGGTCGTCGGTTGGGACCATGCGGTTATAGGCTTCAATCTCGAACATCAGGCCGCTCGCCAGATCCATCTGCAAGCCGTAATGGATCGAGTGCTTGGCCTGGCGCACCGAAATGGGGGCGTTGTCGGCGATGCGGCGGGCGGTTTCCAGTGCCGCCGCGCGCAGCTGATCGGGCGGAAGCAGCCGGTTCAGCATGCCCCACTCGAACGCTTCTTTTGCCGAGAAGGGGCGACCGGTCAGAATGATTTCCTTGGCGCGGCGCTCGCCGATCGCGCGCGGCAGGTTCTGCGTGCCGCCAGCGCCCGGCATTATGCCGAGCGTCACCTCGGTCAGGGCGAAGCGCGCGGTTTCGCTGGCGTACAGAAAATCGCAGCACAGCGCGAGTTCGAGTCCGCCGGCATAGGCCGCGCCATTGATCGCGCCGATCACCGGCACAGGACAGCCGATAAAGGCGCGGATCATGCGCTCGAACAGCAGGTGCTGGGCCTGCCAGGTCTCGTCGGTCATGCCCTGGCGTTCCTTGAGGTCGCCACCGGCGCAGAACGCCTTGTCCCCGGCACCGGTCATCACGACGCAGCGATAGGCGAGCGGGTCGGCGTTGATGCTGTCGAACAGCGCCAGCAGGTCGCGCCCCATCTGTGTGTTCATCGCATTGGCGACATCAGGCCGGTTCAGCGTCGCTAAAACGAGGCCGTCGCCCTGGTCTTCGACCTGAACCGTCTCATAGCTCTGCATCGCCCCGTCCACTCCGCCCTTTATCGAAGCGCCAGCATACCGCCGGCGGAGCGCCGCCGCCACGCCGCTCGGCTCTCCCCTTGGCTCGCCTTCACCGTCCTGTATGCTCCGGCGCAAGATGTGGCCGAGGAGAAACGCGATGCGCGCGATGCAGATCATCGAATGGGGCAAGCCGCTCGAAGCCCGCGACTATCCCGATCCGGTACCGCAAGGCGAGGAGGTGGTGTTGCGCGTCGAGGCGGCCGGGGTGTGCCACAGCGACGTGCACATCTGGGACGGGCATTTCGATCTCGGCGACGGGCGCAAGATTTCGCTTGAGTCGCGCGGCGTCGACCTGCCGTTCACGATGGGGCACGAGATTGCCGGCGAGGTCGTCGCGCTGGGACCGCAGGCCTCCGGCGTTGCCTTAGGGGACAAGGTCGTCGCCTATCCCTGGATCGGCTGCGGCGAGTGCGATGTCTGCAAGCGGGGCGAGGAATTGCTGTGCATGAACCCGCGCACGCTCGGCACCCGCAAGGCCGGCGGCTATGCCACGCATGTCGTGGTGCCGCACGCGAAATACCTGCTGCCGCATGACGGAGTGCCGCAGGACCTCGCCGCGACCTATACCTGTTCGGGCATCACCGCCCTGTCGGCTCTGAAGAAGACGGCCGAGCATGTCGGCCCCGACGACTACCTGATGATCATCGGGGCCGGCGGGGTGGGGGGCAGTGCGATTCACATCGCGCAGGCGGTGGTGAAGGGCAAGGTCATCGTCGCCGATATCGACCCGCAGAAGCGGGCTCAGGCGCGCCAGATGGGCGCAGTGCTGACAATCGACAACTCCGAGCCGGATGCGGTGAAGCAGGTGATGAAGGCGACCAATGGCGGCGCCGCGGCCTCGATCGATTTTGTCGGCGCGCCCAAGACGATGGAGTTTGGCGTAAACTCGCTGCGCAAGGGCGGAAAATTGGTGATGGTCGGGCTTTATGGCGGCTCGCAGCCGATTTCGACCGTGCTGTTCCCGTTCAAGATGATGACAATCGAAGGCTCATACGTTGGTACGCTTGAGGACCTGCGCGAATTGCTGGCGTTAGGCAAGGAGGGCAAGGTGCCGCCGATCCCGCTCGAACACCGCGCTCCCGATCAGGCCAGCGCGGCTCTGAGCGATCTGAAATCGGGCGGCAAGGTGCGCGGCCGGGTGGTGCTGCGGCATCAGCATTGATGCCGCGAGGCGCGTTGCACATCGGAGGCGCGCCGCCGGCCATTCCATGAATCCTTCGGAGGAAGACATAGACGCCGCGATCCCAGCAACAGCCGGCGCGGCAGCTCTAGGCAAGAAATTGCCGGCGCGGCGGCGGTTGCATATCACCCTGCGTGGGCGGCTGTTATTGCTGGTCTTCGCCAGCATCGCGCCGATACTGATCTTCACCCTGGCGCAGCAGCTTGGCCAATTTCGTGGACAGGTGCGCGAGGCCAGCGCGCAGATGCAGGGGCGGGTGCACAGCTTCGTGCTGGCGCTCAATCACGGTTTGCAGACCCGGATCCTGGTATTGGAAACCCTCGCGGCGTCGCCCTCTCTGCAGGCCGGCGATCTCGACGGGTTCCGCGAGCGCGCCGGCGATGCGGTGGAGCGGCTGTTCCCCGGCTCCGCGCTCAAGCTATTCCAGCGCACCGGCGAGACGCTGCTGAGTGGCGGGAGTCCGTCCGTGGTCGGCGCCGATATCGAATCGGTGCAGCGCACGCTGGCGAACGGCCAGCCGACGGTTGCTGACCTCGTCGGGTCGCCGGCACAAGGCGCCACGATCTCGGTTAATGTTCCCGTGACGGTGAACGGCAATCCAGCCGTCCTCTCGCTGCTCCCGCCGCTTTCGGCCTTCGAGGAGATCATCCGGGACGAGGCCTTGCCGACGGGCTGGCTCGCGGGTATCAGCGATACCCAGGGCACTCTGGTCGCGAGGCTGCCAAGCGACAAGACCTATATCGGCCAGAAAGGGGCGCCGACGGTAAGACGGGCGGCGGCTCGGGCGGCCTCCGGTCTGGTCGAAGGGACGTCGATGGACGGTGCACCTGTCCTGACGGCATTCGAGCGCAGCAGCGACTTCGGATGGACTGTCGCGATCGCGGTGCCGAAGAACCAGATCAAGGCTCCCGTTCTTTCCGCGGCGATGACGGCGTTGGGTGTCGGCGGAGCGACATTGATCGTCGTCGCGGCATTGTCACTCCTGGTGGCGCGTTCGATTTCGCAGCCGATTGGTTCGCTGCAGCGGATGGCGCTGATCAAGGAGGACGAGTTCCTGCCGGACCCGGAGCCGACCGGTCTGGTGGAAGTTGATGACGTGGCGCGCGCGCTGGTGGCCGCGGGACGCGCGCGCAAGCAGAGTCGCGCGACGGAACTCGTGCTGCGTGACGGGATCGAAAGCATCCCGGAGGGCTTTGCGATCTATGACGAGAACGATCGTCTGGTGATCTGCAATGAGACCTACCGCCGGCTGTTCCCGAGCAACCTCGAAAACGTCGTCCCGGGCGCGACCTTCGAGGAGATGGTCAGGGCCGGTTTGCCCAAGGGATCGCACGCGAATACCGGCGGCGATCAAGAGGCGTGGATTTCCGATCGCATTCGCGATCACATGACACCCGGCGTGTCGATACAGCAGGATCTTGGCGACGGACGGTGGACGCTGGTGACCAACCGTCGCCTCTCGACCGGTGGCTTAGCCGGATTGCGGGTCGACATCTCCGCCCTGAAGGCGACCGAGACCGCTCTTCAGCGGTCCGAAGAGCGCCTGTTCCAGTCGCAGAAGATGGAGGCCATCGGCACGCTAAGCGGTGGCATGGCGCATGATTTCAATAACTTGTTGGGGGTGATGATCGTCAACCTACAGATGGCGAGCGATCAGGCTAAGGCCGACCCTGATTTGCAGGAGATGATCACCGACGCGCTTGAGGCGGGCTGGCGCGCCGCCGATTTGACAAAGCGTCTCCTGGCCTTCGCGCGGCGGCAGCCGCTGCGGCCAGAGAAAATCGATGTTAACAAGCTGGTTTCCGATGCGGTTCGGCTATTGCGCCGCCTGCTCCGGGAAGACATCGAGGTCTCGCTCCATCTGGCGTCATCAGTCTGGGCGGTAACCGTCGACCCGGCGCAGCTCGAGGCGGGCCTGACTAATCTCGCGACCAACGCGCGGGACGCGATGCCGGCCGGCGGCCGTCTTATGATCGCGACGGGCAATCGTCACCTCGATGCGGAATACGTGGCGCAGTATCCCGAGTCGCGTGAAGGCGATTTTGTGATGATCGAGGTCAGTGACACCGGTACCGGCATCGCGCCGCGGGACATCGACAAGATATTCGAGCCATTCTTCACCACTAAGGAAACCGGCAAGGGCACCGGCCTCGGGCTCAGCATGGTGTTCGGCTTTCTGCAACAATCCGGCGGTCATGTAAGCGTGTACAGCGAGCCCGGTGCCGGAACGACATTCCGGCTCTACCTGCCGCGGAGCGAGAGCGACGCGAGCATCGCCGAGGACTTGCCGGAGCAGCGGGCGCGGCCGGGGGCGGGCGAGACCATTCTGGTAGTGGAAGACAATCCCGGATTGCGCCGGGCCGTCACCCGGCAGGCGCAGGTGCTGGGATACAAGGTACTGGAAGCCGATCGTGCCGCCGCGGCGCTCGATATCCTTGAGCGGGAGAAGGTCGACCTGCTGTTATCCGACATCGTGATGCCCGGCGGACTGGATGGTGTCGGGCTGGCACAGACGGCTGTGGAGCGCTGGCCGACACTCAAAGTCATCCTGACGTCGGGCTTTCCGCAGGCGCGCCTTAATTCCGACAGTGTCGACTTCGCCAACATGAACTTCCTGAGCAAGCCGTTCGGCAAGGCGGAACTGGCCGCCGCCTTGCGCGGTGCGCTCGACGAATAACACCTGCGACAGGTTCCGCTTCAGGCTCGCCTGATCATCCAATTCAGGCCGGCCGACAAGGCGGTGGTCAGCGCCAGGATGGCCGCCATCGCGCTCAGGCCGAGGATAAAGGAGCCGGTGGCATCCTTGATCCAGCCGATCAGGAACGGCCCGAAAAAGCCACCGAGCGAGCCGAACGTGGTGATAAAGGCAAGCCCTCCCGCGGCGCCGCGCCCGGCGAGGAAACTGGTCGGCACGGTCCAGAAAATCGCCCGCGCCGAGGTGACCCCGACCAGGGCTATGGTCAGACCGATCAGAGCCGGCGCCAGCTCCGTCCAGATCACTGAGAGGACGAGACCGGTGGTCGCCATGACAAAGCCGAGCGTCAGGTTGGCGACCTTACGACCGGTCCGATCGACATAGCCGGCCCACAGTAGCATCGCGACGCTGGCGAAGATGTAGGGTATGGCGGAAACGAACCCGACCGCGAGGTTCGACAGGCCATGCGTCTTCAGGATCTGCGGCAGCCAGATCCCGACCCCGTAGGAGCCGAGTGTGTAGCCGAACTGGATCGCGGTCAGCACCAGGATGCGTGGGTCGCTTACCGCGGACAAAAGGGAATGGCGGCCGCGGTCGCGCTGTTCTTCGGCGAGCATCGTCACCATCGCGCCGCGCTCCGCCGCGCTCAACCACTGCGCCTCCTCGGGACGGTCGGTCAGCATGAACAGAACCCAGATGCCGATGAGCGCGGCCGGCAGGCCTTCGATGATAAACATCCACTGCCACCCCGTCAGCCCAAGATGGCCGTCGAGCTGCAGCAGCAAACCAGAGATCGGGCCGCCGATGATCGATGACACCGGAATCGCCACGAGAAACCAGGCGAGCACCCGGGCGCGGTATTGCGGCGGAAACCATGCCGCGAGGAAATAGGTGATGCCCGGAAAGAAGCCGGCTTCGGCGGCGCCGAGCAGGAAACGGACGGCATAGAAACTGACCGGACCGGTGACAAAGGCATTGGCCGCGGCGATCACGCCCCAGGTGATCATGATCCGCGCGATCCAGCGGCGCGCCCCAAATCGGTAGAGGATCAGATTGCTCGGGATTTCGCAGATGCTGTAGCTGGCGAACAGCAGACCGGCGCCCCAGCCGAATTGGTAGGCCGTCAGGCCGAGATCCCGGTTCATCGTCAAGGCGGCAAAGCCAACGCTGGTGCGGTCGAGATAGTTCAGGACATAGGCGATCGTCAGCACCGGTAGAAACCGCCACGCTGCCTTCGCCAGCGCACCGGCACGGATGTCGGCCTCCGCCGCAGCGATGCCCGGCGAGACCCCGTTACCCACCGCAGAGTGCATGGCATCCTCCCCTAAAGGTTGTGTTGAGAGCTATGACCTCGCGTGATCATTGCCACGCTGGTTGGGTAGGATATTCTGGCAAACGAACGTTGGTGGGGAGTGTCCTGTGGCACCGCAGGTCCGATTTTCCCGAAGAGCCCTGCTGGCCAGCGCGCTGGCCACGCTGGCGACCCCGCGCATTGTCCGAGGCGCGGCGCCAGAGGCGTCGGCCAAGATCAGCGATGCCGCCTGGAACGATCTGGCCAGGCAGATCACCGGCGGGGTAATTCGGCCGCCCGATCCTCGCTTTATCGTGCTGACGCGGCCGGAAAATCTGCGCTTCTACGATCCGCCCGACACGCCTGACGCGATTGACCCGAATGCGCCGCTGGCAGTTGTCCGGCCACGCGACCCCAAGGAGGTCGCCGCCGCGTTGATGTGGGCGGAGCACGTCGGGCTGCCGATGGTGCCGCGCTCTGGTGGTCACAGCTATGCGGCGTGCAGCACGATCCCGGGGCTGGTGATCCATGCCGGGGCGATGCGGCAGGTCCGCGCGTCCGCCGGATCGCCGATGATCGAAACCGGTGGCGGGGTGCTCAACGGCGACGTGTTCAGTGCCCTCAAGAACACCAACCACGGTATCGTCCATGGCCGCTGTACCACGGTTGGTCTCAGCGCCTTTCTGATGGGTGGCGGGATCGGATTGTCGATGCGCGAGTTCGGCGTCGGTTGCGACCGGGTGGAAGCCGTCGAGCTGGTGCTGGCCAATGGCAGAACGGTCGTGGCCACGGCCGGCAACGACTACAAGGATTTGTTCTGGGCGGTGCGCGGCGGCGGCGGCGGCAACCTGGCTTTTGCGACGCGGTGGTGGCTGCGCAGCTTTCCGGTTGGCAAGGTGATCGCGTTTTACGCGCATTGGTGGTCAGGTGACACCAAGGCGATCCTGCGGCGCCTGGTTCGCGCCCTCGAAGCGTCGCCCGAGCAGATGGGCGCGCAGATGTCGATCAGCGCGTCGGTAGCCGATACCAAATCGCCGAACGAGATCAAGCTGATCGGCCAGTTCAACGGATCGCGCGCCAAATTCGACGCGGCGCTTGGGGGCGCCCTGACGGATGCCGACAAGTACCTGCCGGTCGAATTGCCGTACTGGGATGCTCAGGAGTTCTTCGATATCGAGGCGGTGCCGAACCGCTATCGCGAAACCTCGCTGTTCGCCGACCGGGTCAGCGACGAGTGCATCGATGAAGCCTGCCGATTGATGCGGACGCTGCCAAGTCCGCAAGCGCGATCGCGACTGACAATGTTCCTCACCGGCGGGCAGATCAACAAGGTGAAGCCGGAGGCTACGGCCTTCGTGCATCGGTCATCGCAGTGGCTGCTCAACCCGATCCTCGAGTGGGACCAGCAGCAGACCCCGGAGGCTCACATGAAATGGCAGCGCGATGTGCAGGACGGCCTCGCCGCGATTATCGGCCAGACCAGCAGCTATCAGAATTTCCCCGATCCCGATGCAGCGAACCCAGCAGAAATTTATTGGGGAAGCAATCTGACCCGGCTGGAAAGGGTGAAGGCGACCTATGACGGACATCGCATCTTCACTCCCCCGCGCAACCAGGGCATACCGCTATCGTCGTAGCGGAGACAGAGCGCGTGGCCATGGCCATCAACGTTGCGGAATGGCTGCTCGGCCTCGGCCTTGAACAATACACGGCGCTGTTCGCCGACAATCATATTGACGGTGAGGTTCTGGCCGAGCTGACGGCGCAGGATCTCGGCGACCTCGGGATCACCTCGATTGGTCATCGCCGCAAACTGCTGTCGGCAATCGCGGCATTGCATGGTGCTCCCATTACAGCCGCGACGCCCGCCGCCGCTGCCGCGGAGACATCGTTTGTCGAACGACGGCAGCTGACGATCCTGTTCTGCGATCTGGTCGGCTCGACCGCACTGGCAACCCGGCTCGATCCCGAGGATTTGCGCGATATCATCGCCGCCTATCACAGCCGCGTCAGCGGGGTGGTCGCCCGCTTTGGCGGCTACACGGCACGGCTGATGGGCGACGGGGCATTGGCCTATTTCGGCTATCCATCGGCGCATGAAGATGACGCTGAGCGCGCGGTTCGCGCCGCACTGACGATTGTCGAGGCGATTGATAAACTGGGGCTGGCGCATGCGCTGCAGGTGCGGATCGGCATCGCCACGGGGCTCGTCGTGGTGGGCGATCTGATCGGCGAGGGCGGCGGTCAGGAGCAGACCGTCGTCGGCGATACCCCAAACCTGGCGGCACGGCTGCAGACCGTCGCCGCGCCCAACACCGTGATCGTGGCGGACGCGACGCGGCGCCAGCTCGGCACACTCTTTCAGCTGCAGGATCTAGGCGAGCTGGCCCTGAAGGGATTTGCCGACGATCAGCGCGCCTGGCGGGTGACCGGCGAGAGCGGGGTCGTCAGCCGATTCGCGGCATTGCGGACGCCCGAGACGCCGCTCATCGGCCGCGAGGAGGAGCTCGACCTCCTATTGCGACGCTGGGCCCAGGCCAAGGCCGGCGAGGGGAGGGTAGTCCTGCTTTCGGCCGATGCCGGGATCGGCAAGTCCCGTCTGGCGGAGGCCCTGCTCGAGCGCATCGCGCCGGAAAACCACACGCGGCTGCGTTATTTCTGCTCGCCGCACCATCAGGATAGCGCGCTCTTTCCCCTGATCAGCCAACTCGAACGTGCCGCCGGTTTCGTCCGCGAGGATCAGCCGTCGGAGCAGCTCGAAAAGCTGGCGCGGGTGCTCCCCGTCGCCGGGCCGAGCAGGGTCGAGCAGGTCGCGATCTTCGCCGACCTCCTGTCGCTGGTTGCGCCGAACACCAGCGCCCTGGTCGCCGAGCTGTCGCCGCAACGCAAAAAAGAGATCACGTTCGAGGCGCTCATTCAGCAGCTTCAGGCGCTGGCGCGCGATAAGCCGGTCGTCGCGGTTTTTGAGGACCTGCATTGGATCGACCCGACGACGCGCGAACTGCTCGACCGGGTCATCGCGCACATTGAGCGGCTGCCGGTATTGCTGATCTGCACCTCTCGTCCGGAATTTCAGCCACCGTGGACCGGGCAGCCCTTTGTCACCACCCTGGTATTGAGCCGCCTGGGCCGACGCGAGGGCGCCGCGCTGGTGCGGCACCTAGTCGCCGCGGCCTCGTCACTGCCGACCGAAACCATCGAAGAGATCGTCGAGCGCGCCGACGGGGTACCGCTGTTTCTCGAGGAGGTGATCAAGGTTGTGTTGGAGACCGCGGTTTCCGCCTCTGCCAGCCCGGTTTCGTCGCGCCGCTCGCAGCTTGCGGTGCCGCCCACTCTGCAGGCATCGCTGATGGCGCGGCTCGACCGGCTCGGGCCGGTGGCGCGTGAAATATCGCAGGCCGGGGCGGCGATCGGCCGCGACTTCTCGTATGAACTGCTGGTCGCCGCTTCGCCGCGCGAGGAGAGCGAGACGCGAAGCGCTCTCGACAAACTGGTGGCCGCGGGATTGGTGTTTCAGCGCGGGCTGCCGCCCAAGGCCGAATATCAGTTCAAGCACGCGCTGGTGCAGGACACCGCCTATAGCAGCCTGCTGCGGGGTCCGCGTCAGAACCTCCATGCGCGGATCGCCGAGGCGCTGCAGCAACAATCGGCAGATTTCGTTGAGCGGTCGCCCGAGCTATTGGCGCATCATCTGGCAGAGGCGGGTGCTTTCGATCGCGCCGCTGTCTATTGGCTGGAGGCCGGCGAGCGCGCCTCCAGCCACTCGGCCAATCTCGAGGCCATAGCGCACCTGACGCACGGCATTGTCGGGCTCAGCGATCTGCCGCCGACCCCCGATCGCATGCGGCAGGAACTGGCGCTGCAACTGGCGCTCGGCCCTGTCATGCTGTCGACCCGCGGCTATGGCGCGGCAGATTCTCGAAAACCCTACCGGCGCGCCGCCGAGCTTGCCGGAAAGCTTGGTGATGATCGCGCCCGGTTTGCCGCGAGCTGGGGGCTGTGGATCACCACGCCGGGGCGCGGGCGGGACGAGGAAGAGCGCCTCAAGCATCTCGCCGATCTGGTCGAGGCGGCCGAAAGGATCGGTGATCCCGAGCTCTCCCTGCAGGCGCATCATTCGGCATGGGCCACGCGAATCTGGGGCGGCGAGTTTGTGCAGAGCCAGGGCCACATCCGCGAAGGCCTGTCGCTCTACCAGCCGGAAAAGCATGCGCGCCATGCCTTGCTTTATGGCGGACACGATCCCGGCGTCTGTGGCAACGGGCAGAGCGCGATTGCTCTATGGGCGCTTGGCTACCCCGATCGCGCAATGGCTAGCGCTCGCGACGGGATTGTTCTGGCGGAGCGGCTGAAGCATGTACCGAGCCTATTGCATGCGCTGTGGTTTGCCGGCGCTGTCTCGGTTCTGCGCCGCGATGGCAACACGACGCGACAATTCGGTCAGCGTCTGCTGGCTCTCGGCGAGGAGCACGGGCTGACCCAGTACCGCGCGATCGGCGGCATTCTGCATGGCTGGGCGGTGACCCAGGAAGGCCGGCTTGCAGAGGGGCGCGAGGAGTTGCGGCAGAGTGTCGAACTCTACGGGGCGCAGGCCTGGACGATGCTGGCGTTGTTTCGCGCTCTCCTGGCGGAAGCCGATATCGCTGCGGGTGAGTTCGACTCCGCCGAGTCACTGCTGACGGAGATGGCCGAGAGCGGTAATCGCTGGTGGTGGGCGGAATTACTGCGGCTGCAAGGCGATCTGCAACGCGCCAGGCCGGTAGCTAACGGTACCAGGGCAGAGGCGGTATACCGCGATGCCTTCGCGGTCGCGCGGCGTCAGACGGCGCGTTCGCTTGAGCTGCGCGCCGCGACCAGCCTGGCCCGGCTGCTGCGCGAGGACGGGCAATCGGCCAAAGCAGCGGCGCTGCTCTCGCCGATCTGCGACTGGTTCACCGAGGGTCTGGACACCCCGGATATCGTTCAGGCTAAAGCCTTGCTTGAGAGCCTAGAATGATCGGCACGCAAGGGCTCCGGCGCCTCCTTGTCGCCGTCGTGTGTGCGATCACGTTCGACGCCGGATTGGCCAACGCCGCGGATTGGGCCGGGCACCACCTCGAGAATCTCCCTACCAACTACGTCTTCGGCTATGGCTCGCTGATCAATTCGCCATCGCGCAATGCAACGCTGCGCAGCATGGTGACCGCCATTCCGGTGCGGGTACTGGCCGCATTCGGCTATGTACGGACCTGGAACGAGCACAATCCGACCGCGCGGTTTACCGCGCTCGGGCTGCGCAAGATTGCGGCGGGGGAGCCCGGCAACACGATCAACGGCGTCATCTATCCGGTTGACGATCAGCAGCTTGCCGACAATGACGATCGCGAAATCGGCTACATTCGGGCAGAGATCCCGCCATCGCAGATCGAGGCGGTCGGCTGGGAGCGACTGCCGGAAGCGGGGCACATCTGGATCTACGTGCCAAAGGAGGCCACCGCCGGTGGGCCGTCGTTCGACTACCCGCTGTTGCAGACCTATATTGACGTCGTCATCGAGGGCGGATTTGAGCACAGCCCCGAATTCGCCCGCGAAATCCTTGACACGACCGAGGGCTGGAGCCCGTTTTGGCTCAATGACCGGGAATTGGCGCGACGCCCCTGGGTGCGCGATCCTGACGCCCGAAAGGTCGACCAGCTGCTGGCGAGTACCCCGGCAACCGCCATGCTCTACGCCAATCGAAAGTTTCCCGAGACATACGCCGAGACTTTAAAGGGCGCCGCTGCCCGCTAATCGGGCACTCTTGATCGCAGCTATGCGGCCCGCGAATACAATGAATGACCGGCTGTTATTGGCTGGCTTTGCTTTCGGATCGCTCCTACTCTTTTTGTGAATTTTGAAGACGGCCAAAGAGCCGGGGGACGAAGCGGTAAACGGAGGGCGATCATGGCGTTTGAGTTCGGTATGTTCCACGAGTTCCAACGCCCGTCCGGCGTCAGCGAGGAACAGGCGTTCGCAACCTCGTTCGAGCAGGTCGATGCCGCTGAACGGTGGGGCCTCGACGCCATGTGGCTCGCGGAAATCCATATCGCGCCTGAACGTTCGGTCCTTTCGGCGCCGCTCACCCTGGCCAGCGCGATCGCGGCCCGGACGAAGCGTATGAAGATCGGCACCGCGGTGCAGGTCCTGCCGCTATGTCATCCGCTTCGCCTCGCCGAGGAAGTCGCGACGGTCGATCAGATCAGCCACGGCCGCCTGATTTTCGGTGTCGGCCGCAGCGGTTTCCCGCGAACATATGAGGCATACGGAGTGCCTTATGGCGAAAGCCGCGAACGCTTTGCCGAAACCCTCGAGATCCTGAAACAGGCCTGGACGCAGGATTCTTTTTCGTACAAGGGACAGTATTATAGCTTCGACAACGTCAAGGTGACACCGCGGCCCTACCAGAAGCCGTGGCCGGAAATCCGGGTCGCCGCGAATAGTGCCGACACCTTCCCGGCGATCGCCAAACTCGGCCACGCTGTCTTTGTCGCGGTACGTCTCGGTACCCTTGAAGAACTGGGGCCGAATATCGCGGCCTATCGACAGGCCTGGAAAGAGGCCGGCCACCCCGGCGAGGGCAAAGTTTTCCTGCGCGCTCCGGTATATATCGCCGATAGCGACGAGGCCGCTCGCGAAGAGCCCGAAGACAGCATCATGTATTTCTACCGCTACCTTGGCGAGCGCATCGAGGCATCGGCGCGGAGTGTCGGTGTCCGCGCTGTCGAGGACCGAACCGCGCGTGGGCAGCGGTTGCAGACCATCACCTATGACGATGCGTTGCGCGAGAAGATCATCGTCGGCTCGCCGGAGCGGGTAACCGATCGCCTGACGGGGCTGAAGGAGGTTCTCGGCCTCGATGGCATCCTCTGCGAGATGAATTGCGGCACGAAAATTCCGCATGACAAGGTCATGAAGTCCCTGCAGCTGTTGTGCGAGAAGGTCAGCCCGCGGTTCAACTGAGCATCGCGACCCGACCTCGCCGACAAACGAGCAAACTCCCCGGAACCGCGCGTACAGCCGGCACGTTCTGCCAGCGGATACTACTTACCGGGGAGTTTCACGATGAAAATCAAGCTGGCCCTCGCAGGGCTTCTCGCTGTCGGCGTTACACTGCCGGCGGTGGCGCAGACGTCGTACTATGTGGTGCAGGACACGAAGACAAAGAAATGCACGATCATGGACAAGCGTCCGACGGTGACCGAGGAAACCGTCGTCGGGCCGGACGGCGTCGTCTACAAGACACGCACCGAGGCTGAGAGCGCCATGAAGACGGTCAAGGTCTGCACCACCGAGTAGCGCCTTCCGCTGAGTTACGGTTCGCGCCGCCGAGGTTCCGGCGGCGCGAACTGGTCAGCCCCGCGCTTACGGCGGCGGCGGGGCGTGTGCCGGATGCACCGGCAGCACATGAATAAGGCCGAGCCACAATACGGCAAAGGTCAGCGAGATCAGGGTGATCGGAATGCCGGCCCGGGCATAATCGCGAAATGTCAACCCGACGCCCATGCGCTCCGCGCGCTCGGCGATCAAGACATTCGTCAAGCTGCCATTAAGCAGCAGATTGCTGGCCAGCGTCGACAGCAGCGCCAATCCATAAAGCACGCTGGGCGGTGGGTTCGGCCATATCTGCAAGAGCAGCATCGCGGTCGGCACGCTGCCGATCACATTGCTGGTCACCGCCGCAAACGGGAACAAAACCACCAGGTTGTTCGGCACCAGGTGGTGGTTGTCGAGAAAATCGAGGACGCGCGACGCGATACCGGCGCTGTTGAGCGCGCCGGTGATTGCAAACAGGCAAGACACCAGCAGCAACAGCGGCCAATCGATATCAGCGATCATCGTACGGCTGGTGATCTTGCGGTTGGCCAGCAATAACGCGGCGATCAGCAGGGCGCCGATCTCGCGCGGCAGAGGCGTCGCGAACAGGATCAACAGCGCCAATACCGCGACCATGCCCTTGATGGTCTGCGTCCGGTCGAGCGGGTGCGCTGGCGGTGGCGGCGAAGCGTCGGGCGGTGCCGCAAACTCGTTCATGCGGCGGCGCCATTGCAGCCACACCACGGCAAACACGACGCACAGCGCGAATAGCGCAGGGATCGCGCAGACACCGATAAAGGTCCAGAAGTCGAGGCGGCCGATCGCACCGAGCAGGATATTCTGCGGGTTGCCGATCAACGTCGCCGACGATCCCGCGTTGGTTGCCGCCGCCAGGGCGATCGCAAAGGGCCGGGGGTCGAGGCCGCGGCGTTGCGCAGCGTCGAACAGCACCGGCGCGATCGCGATGATCAGGATGTCATTGGCGAGGATTGCCGACAGGCCGCCGGCAATCGCCACGGTCAAGCCGAGCACCGCGGCCGTGCCGCCGCGGCTCTCGACAATCGATCGAGCGCAGAGATCGATAAATCCCGCCTCGGCGAATTGCGCCGAAATGATCATCATCGCGAACAGCAGCGCCAAGGTGGGCATGTCGACCGCGCTGCCGAAATCGTCAAGCGTCATCTGGCTGCTGGCCAGCAACGCGATGACGGCCAGCAGCGAGATACCGACCCGGTCGACCTGCAACCAGGCGATCCGCCCGGCCGCCATACCGATATAGGTCAAGATTAGAACGAGCAGGACAATCGCGGCGTGCATATCTACGCAATCGGGGAAACTGTCCGTATCATAGTTAGCCCGGCTTTCCGGCGTCCCCCGCTCGTCCGCATGGCAACAGTTTTGCTAATAAGCGTGGCCGGGGCGCCACTATTGCGGGCGCATCCTCTCCCGACCCGCACAGGCGCTGCAAGCGCGGAACCGTTACCGACAGACAGCAGTCCAGCGCGCCTGGCGAGCGATCGCTCAACCCGCTAAGCAACCAAAATTAAAGTGAGCTGGGAGCTTATCAAAGCTAGAATAAATTCAGCATAAAGCTGCGGCGGATCAAAACATTGTACCGAGGATCGGGGAGCTGGCCGGAGCGGCAAAACCCCTGGCGGGACGGGGGGAGAGTGCCGGCTCTTCGTGAGGCATGGAATCACTTATCGAAGTCGGTTCTTCTCGCCTTGATCGCGATCGGGATGGCAGCAACCGACGCCGCTGCGCAAAGCGTGCTGCCGACCGGCGGCCAGGTGGCGCGCGGCAGCGTCAGCATCGGGGCGCCGATTAATAACAGTTTGACGGTCAACCAGAATTCGAACCGCGCTGTCGTCAACTGGAACACGTTTTCAATCGGTCAGCCGAACACGGTCAATTTCAATCAACCCGACAGCCAGGCGGCAATCCTCAACCGCGTTACCGGCAACACGCCGAGCAACATCGCCGGGCAGCTCAACGCGAATGGCCAGGTTTATCTGGTCAACCCGAACGGCATCGCGATCACCCCGTCGGGGACGATCAATACGGGTGGCGGGTTTGTTGCCTCGACGCTCGGCATCTCCAACCGCAACTTCATGTCAGGCAACCTCAGCTTTACCGGCAATGGCGCATCGGCGCCGGTGACCAATGCCGGCACGATCAATGTCGGCCAGGGCGGATATGCCGGAATGATCGGCGGCAGCGTCGCGAATTCCGGCACGATCAACGTGCCGCTCGGCAAGGTCGGGCTCGGCGCCGGCGAAAAAGCGACACTCGACATCAACGGCGACGGCTTCATGCAGGTCACCGCCCCATCTGGCGCGACGACTGCGCAGGGCCAGCCGCTGATCAGCAACTCCGGAACCATCAACGCACCCGGCGGCTCGGTGCAGTTGCAGGCTGGCACGGTGGCGACCGCGGTGCGCGATGCGGTCAATATGTCGGGTCTGATCTCGGCTAATTCGGTTTCAGGCCGCAACGGCGCGGTGACCTTGAGCGGCGGCCCCGGCGGTAATGTCGCGGTCAGCGGCGCCATCAATGTCAGCGGGCTGCGGCCGGGACAGACCGGCGGCACGGCGGTTGTGACAGGCCGGTCGGTGAGCCTTGGTAATACCGCCCGGGTCGACGCGCGCGGCGCCGCCGGCGGCGGCACGGTCAAGATCGGCGGCGGCCCGCGCGGCCTGGATCCGCTGGTGCAAAACGCCTTAACCGCCAACATCTCGGCCGGGGCAGTGATCGAGGCCAGCGCCACCGATAACGGCAATGGCGGTCATGTCACGCTGTACTCGACCGGTAATACCACCTTTGCCGGCTATATTGCGGCGGATGGCGGCGCCGCCGGCGGCAGCGGCGGAACGATTGAAACCTCCGGCGGCCAGCTGGCGATCACCACCGGCGCCGTGGTAAGCGCGGCCGCCCCGCACGGACAGGGCGGCTCGTGGCTGCTCGATCCGGTTGATCTGACGATCGACACGGCCACCGCGACGACCATCAGTTCAATGCTGAGTGCCGGCAGCAGCGTCTTGATCGAAACCGCCGTCGGGGGCCCTTCCGGCAGTGTGATGGCGCCCCAGTCAAACGGTTCGGGCAACATCTACATCAATGCCGCTATCGCGGGCGGGGCCGCAGCCACTGTCATCGACGGCAACGTGGTGAGCAATACGCTGACGGTCTCGGCGTACAACAATCTCTTCGTGAACGCGCCCGTGACGATCAGCCAGGGGACGAACCTGTCGCTGCTCAGCAACAACGCGGGGGCGAACAACAGGGCCAACATCACCGTCACGGCGCCCATCACGATGACGGGAAGCGGCCAACTGGCGTTCACCACGTCGGGCATGAACCCTGCGGCCGGTCCCGACCCGATCTTTGTCATGGGGCAGGGGAATGCGCAGTTCACGGGCGGCGCCGCCGCTGGTGCGTCGCTGACCATCAACAACAACCCTTACACCCTGATCTATGACCTGACCGCCGGTCCATCGGGCATGCAGAGCACGAGCGGCGCGGGGCCGAACACCTACTACGCCTTGGCACAGCCGATTACCGCCATGCCGGCTCAGGTCTTTGCCGAGAGCCCGGTTGGAAGCTTTGCCGGCATGTTTGACGGTCTCGGCAATACGATAACAAACCTGTCGATCGTCGGAAGCAGCGGTGCGGTCGGATTGATCGGCACCAACTCTGGAACGATCAGCAATTTCGGCTTGATCAACGAAACCATCACGACGGCGAATGCCACGGCCGTCGGTGGCCTTGTGGGCGTTTCCCATGGCTCACTCAACAACGTCTACGTAACCGGAACGATCAGCGACACCACGCAAGCTGATGTGGGCGGCCTGGTTGGCGATAATTTCGGCACCATCCGCCGCGCCTACGCGTCCGGTATGGTCAGCGGCGGCCTCAACTCCATCATCGGCGGGCTGGTCGGCTCCAATGGGGGTGGCGCGATCCAGAACGCGTATGCCGCGATCACTGTCACCGCAACGAATGGCTTGGATGCCGGCGGGCTTGTTGGCGCCAATAACGGCCCGATCGTCAGCGCGTATGCCGTGGGTCCCGTCAGCGGGGCGACGCATACCGGCGGGTTGGTTGGCGCAACGGCCCCCGACCTGATCGTCAGCGGCTATTGGGACACCACGACAAACCCGGGACTGGACCCGACGGCCGGCGGCATCGGGCAGGGCAGCGGCGACGTGTCGCCGCTCAGCACGGTGGGGTTGGCCGCGACCCTGCCCGCCGGGTTTTCGAGCGCCGTGTGGAGCAATGTCTATAACCAGACGACGCCGTACCTGATCAGCAATCCCGGGCCGGTGTATGTCGGAACTGATACCAGTGCCACGCCAAGGGCGTACAGCCTGGTGTTCAACGCCGCGCAGTTGCAGGCGATCAACAACAACCTGTCGGGCAATTACGCGCTGGCCACTGCCATCGACCTTGGCAGCGCGGGTAATTTCACCCCCATCGGCAATACCGCCACGGCGTATACCGGCACGTTCAACGGGCTCGGCAACACGATCTCGAACCTGGCGGAGATGACCAGCGTGGCCGATGCCGGGCTGTTCGGTCAGCTCGGAATGAATGGCACGATCGAAAATGTCGGGGTGACGAGCGGCTCGGTCGCCGCCAGCGGGGCCATTGCTAATGCGGTAGGTGGCCTGGTCGGCCTCAACAACGGCACGATTGTGAATGCCTTCGTAAACGTCATGGTCAGTTCAAGCGCTGGCTTTGCGGATGTCGGCGGCCTGGTTGGGCGCAACGGCACCTCAGGCACGATCAAGACGTCATGGGCCTCTGGCAACGTGCAAGCGGACAACACTGCCGCCAGCGCCGGCGGATTGGTTGGGGATAACGAGAACACGATCACCGACTCCTACGCCGTCGGAAATGTATCCGGCAGTTTTAGCGCCGGCGGCTTGGTCGGGGTGAACAACAATGCGCTCAACGGCGGTGTCTATGCGACGGGCATCGTCAGCGGGTTTGAGCTCAGTGGCGGCCTGATTGGTAGAAATACTGGCATGGTGCAAAGCGGCTATTGGGATACAACAACCGATACGACGCCAAACATTCAAGGGGTTGGCTTTAGTACCATAAAAAACATCGCTGTCGCCGGAGAGGCGACGACGACGCTCGCCGCTTCATTGCCCAACGGGTTTGATCCAATGATCTGGGGCAATGCGAACAATCAGACGACACCTTATCTGTTGAGCAACCCGGGGCCGGTATATCTTCCCAGCGACAATAAGCTTTATACGGCGGTCCTGACCGGGCGTCAGCTGCAAGCCATCAACAAAAATCTGTCGGGCAATTTCGTGCTCGGCAACGATGTCGATCTGACCAATGTTGCGGTCACGCCGATTGGAAATGCCACCAGTGCCTACACCGGCACATTCAACGGGCTGGGCAATGTCATTACGAATCTGACCATCGAAGACGCGGTTGACACGACGGTCGGCTTGTTCGGTCAGCTCGGTGTGGCTGGCGTGATCAGCAATATCGGCATTATCGGAGGGTCGGTCGCCGACGTTCCGCCGCCGCCCATGCCCATACCTATACCGGTACCGACCGCGCAAACTCCGTATGTCGGCGCTCTTGTCGGGGCCAATTACGGCACAATAACAAATGCGTATTCGTCGGCGGGCGTGGGAGATGGCGGCAGCGTCGGCGGGCTTGTCGGGTATAATGCCCCGGGAGCAACGATCTCCAATTCCTATGCTACCGGCGCCGTGAATGCGCCGAGCAGCCAGGCTGTCGGCGGGCTGGTGGGCTATAACGGCGGCATGATCCAGAATGCCTACGCCACCGGCACGGTGACCGGCGGCAGCAACTCGTATGTCGGCGGGTTGGTCGGAGGAAATTACGGCGGCACAGTAAACGTCACCTACGCGGCGGGAGGCGTTAGCGGAACGGCCGGCTCCTTCGGCGGGTTGGCGGGTATCAACACTGGCGCGGTCACAAACAGTTATTTGGACCAGGACCGCGCCGGGACTGGCGTCGGAATTGGCACAGACAGCAACAATGGTACGCCGACGACGCTGACGGGCCTCAGCGTCAACGGCAACAATCCACTACTCGCGTCCTCCTATCCGGCCTTCAACTTCACCAACAACGATGGTGCGGCAACCGGAAACAACTGGGTGATGGTGTCGCCGCTCGACTTGCTGCCCGACTCAATGGCGGCCCAGAACCTGAATGTCTTGATGGGCACGCTGCCGATGCTGGCGAGCGAATATTCAACGACCATTCAGAATGCGCATCAACTGCAGCTCATCGCGCTGAACATGGGCGCGAGCTATACGCTCGGCGGTACGATCGACGCGACCGGTACCGGCTCGAATGGCGATATCTGGAACAGGACGGGGTTTCAGCCGCTTGGCAATCAGGCCGGGGGGCCGCAATTCAGCGGACAGTTCAATGGCGGTTTCCATGCCATCGATAACCTGTTCATCAAGCCGTATGCTACGAACGATCCGCAATACAACCCTGATTACAGCCAATATGTCGGACTGTTCGGTGTCGTTACCAATACCGGGCTGATCGAGAATGTCGCGCTGATCGGCGGCTCGGTTACCGGCACGAGGCCCGGCAACGGCAGTTATGTCGGCAGCCTCGTCGGATGGAATCAAGGCGGCACGATCACGACCGCCTATTCGACCGCGGCGGTGAGCGGTTTTATCGGAACACTGACCGACAATCCGGGTGCACTCCCGCAGATCGGCGGCCTGGTCGGACAGAATGACGGAACTGTCGAGTTTGTGTATTCGACCGGGCCGGTCAGTGGCACCGGATTGCTTGGCGGTCTGATCGCCGGTGGGACGGCGCCGACCGACGGATACTGGGATACGGTGACGAGCGGTGTCTTGACCGGGCTTGGCACGGGCCTGGGCTGGACGATGGCTGGCGCACCGCCGACCGCCTTGCCGATATTGCAGACGCAACTTCCTGCCGGCTTCGGCATGGATACCTGGAGCATCGTACCAAACGTCACGTATCCGTATTTCGCGACGCAGTATGGCGGCGCCGCCCCGACGGTGGTTTCCGGTTACGTCTACTCCGACCCTGGCGGCACTGTAGTCGGTGGCGCTGGTAGCACCGTCACCGCGTTGTCGAGCGGTGGTTCTGGTATCGCGATACAAACGCCGAGCGGAGCGAACGGGTACTACTACTACACGCTACCGCCCCAATCCGTTTCCCCCGGCGACAGCCTGTTAGTATACGCCTACGGCGGCGGGGCCGGGGCTGTGAACGGTGGTGTATTCACCGACTCCGTCAGCCACGGCGGCCCACAAACCGTCGGTATCGACAACACCTTGCTGCGATTCACCACCGGCACTCAGCACCTGTCGGCCGCTGCCGCCGATTTCAGCGATCTTGCCACTTCTGGAACGGAAGCCGGCAAGCTGCTCGGAAGCATCGCCAATTTGAGCCTGCCGAACCTTCAGCTGATCGCAACGAACGCAGGCGGGTTCAATATCGATCAGTCGATCGGCGTCGGAACGTCCGGTAATGTCAAAGTGACGGCATCGGGATCCGTTAGCCAGACTGCGGGGGTCATCACGGCTGGCGCGTTGTCCGGCAGCTCGGTTGGCGGCGCCGCGTTCCCCGATTCGTCCCATGGCACCTTCTCGGGCAATCAGGTCAGCGCGTTTGGGCCGTGGAGCGATACCGGCAACGGAAAGATCAGTTTTGTCAGTGCGCTCGATCTGACGACTGGCGGGACGATCTCCTCCAGCAATTCCATCTCGCTCAGCAGCGCCGGAACGATGACCGTCGCATACGATATCGATGCGCCTGGCGCCAGCGTGCGACTGAATGCCCTCACCCCCGCCGGCGCCGTGACCCAGACCGGCGGCACGATTACCGCCCTCGAGGTGCTCGGCAACTCGACCGGCGGCGCCACTCTGAACAACGCCAACGAGGTCAGCTCGTTCGGGCCCTGGACCGATGTCGGCTCTCAGACAACCGGTATCAGCTTCACAGCGACTGGAGCGCTGGCTACCAGTGGCGCCATTTCCTCCACCGGCGCGGTAACACTGATCTCTGGCTCGCTGACACTGAATGATGATGTAACGGCCGGGACCAACAGCACGGTTAAACTCGCCTCGTCGGGGCTTGTAATACAAACCGCTGGTTCAATCATCACCGCCGGAACGCTCACGGGAACTTCGACGGGTGGCGCGACGATGCCCGGAGCCAACGTGGTCGGCGCGCTCGGCGCTTGGACCAACGCTACCAGCGGCGGCTTCAGCTTTACGGACTCGACCGGCGTCAACCTGACGGGTCTGCTGAATGCGATGAACAACGGCACGGTGGCGCTGGCGATCAGCGGACAGATCACGGAGATGCCAGGCGGTGCGATTACTGCCGGAACCTTGACCGGCAGTGCAGTCGGCGGCGCCAATTTCAATGGTACCGCGTTCAACAACATCGCGATACTGGGGCCCTTCAGCAATACGATGTCGGGCGACCTTGTTCTGCGCAACGGCATCGATCTGAACGTTGAGGGCTCGGTAACGACGCCCGGCGCGCTCACCCTCATGGTCGATAATGGCGAGCCGAACTTGATGATCTCCGCCACCATGAGCAGCGGTTCGGTGATGACGCTGTTCGCGAATGGTTTTGTTCGCGAGTCAGGCAACGGCGTCATTTCCGCGCCCTCGCTGATCGCCGTCACGGCGCTCGCCGGCAACGGTATGACCAACGACATCGATCTCGGTGGCGCGAATACGATTACTGGAAACGTTACGTTAGCCTCGTTGAATGTCGCGATGCCGCTCGGTCTCGGAAATGGCGCGATCACGTTCAACAACACCGGCGGGTTCACCATTGCGCCGCTGATGGCGGGCACGACAGTCCCGATCGGCACGGCGCCCAGCCTCGAGCCAGGGGTTTCGACCCTCGCCGACACTGTGAAGCTTACAGCGGGGGGCCCGATCAGCGAGGCGCCGGGCGGCGTCATCCAGGCGGGTAACGCGGTTTATCTCGCCACAACATCCGGCGCGATAACCTTAGGTGGCAATAATCTGGTGGGCGGCCTGGCAGCCAATGTTACAGGAGGTGGCAGCTTTGCGTTTAACAACGCCGCGCCATTGACTATCGAGAACGGACAGGCGCCGACAGGCATTGTCACAGATGGCGGCATGATCACGGTGACGACGAGCGGCGCGGCGTCGCCGCTGACGGTTACTGACCCGGTGGGTGCTGGCACCGGCACCATAACATTGAATGCCACCGGCGATCTGACTCTGGGTACAAAGTCGAGTGTTACCGGCGGCGCTGTAACGCTGGTTACCAGCGGGTTGTTCAAAAATAACAGCAGTCTGGGCGGCGGCGTGATCACGGCCGGAACGAACTGGCTGATATATGGCAACGATCCGACCGCAGCCAATGTTTACGGTGGGCTCGTGCCGGGATTCATCCAGTACGGGATCAGTTATCCCGCGGCGCCGGCCGTGCTCAACACCAACGGCTTCCTCTATAGCTCGCCCGAGACGCTCACCATCAATAGCGTTACAAAAACCTACGACGGAACCGATAGCTTACCAACAGCGCTGGCCGCTTACACCACAAGCGGGACGATCAACGGGGATACCGTTACGGGAATCAGCCCCGTAGGCTCCTACACCGGTCCACCGGCACCAAATGTCGGCAATAACATCGATGTCAACTTCACCGGAGGCTCGGTCGCGGCGAGCCAGAATGGCATTCCGGTATACGGTTATCTACTGTCCGCCAACCCTGGACCGATCGGGCAGATCACCCCGGCGTTGCTGACCGTGACGCCGAATGCGGTATCAACGACCTACAACGGGATGGCTCTGAACAATGCGGGTTACTCCGACACGCTGAGCAACTACACGATCGCGGGGCTGCAGCCGCAGCAGACGCTCGCGTCGACGGGCATCGGGCTCAGCGGCAGCATGGCGTTCAATGGCTCGCCGGGCACAGTCGTGCAGAACGCAGGCACTTACACCCAGAGTGTCGGGTCGCTGGTACTGAGCAGTAATTTTGCCGATTACAAACTCAACTTCACTAATCCGGTTCCGAACAACTACGTGATTAACGCAGCCCCGCTCACGGTAACGCCCAATGCGGTATCAACGACCTACAACGGGGCGCCGCTGAACAATACGGGTTATTCCGACACGCTGAGCAACTACACGATCGCGGGGCTGCAGGCGCAGGAGACGCTGGCGTCGGCGGGCATCGGCCTCGGCGGCAGCATGGCGTTCAATGGCGCGACCGGCACGGTGGTGCAGAATGCCGGCACCTACTCCCAGGCTCTCGGCACGCTGGTGCTGAGCAGCAACAGCGGCAACTATAAGCTCAACTTTACCAATCCGGCACCGAACAGCTATGTGATCGTCCCTGCGTCGTTGACGGTGACGCCAACTGCATTCTCGACAACCTATAATGGAACCGCGCTGAATAACGCGAGTTATTCCGACACGCTGAGCAACTACACGATCACAGGGCTACAGGCGCAGGAGACTCTCGCCTCGGCCGGCATCGGCCTCAGCGGCAGCATGGCGTTTAACGGCGCGGCCGGCACCGTCGTGGAGAATGCCGGAACCTACACTCAAGGTGTCGGCTCGCTGACGCTGAGCAGCAACAATGGCAACTACAAGCTCAGTTTCGCAAATCCGGCGCCGAACAATTATGTGATCGTCCCGGCGTCGTTGACGGTGACGCCAAATGCGGTCACCACGACGTATAACGGGACCGCGCTGAATAATGCCGCTTATTCGGATACGCTGAGCAACTATACCATTACTGGATTACAGGGATCGGAGACGCTGGCGTCCGCGGGCATTGGGCTCAGCGGCAGCATGGCGTTCAACGCCTCAACGGGGACGGTGGTGCAGAACGCCGGAACCTATACGCAAGGTGCCGGCTCGCTGACGCTGAACAGCAACAATGGCAACTATAAGCTGGGTTTCGCAAACCCCACGCCCAACAACTATGTGATAAACCCGGCATCGCTGACGGTGACACCAAACGCGGTGTCGACCACCTACAACGGGGTGGCGCTGAATAATACGGCTTATTCCGACACGCTGAGCAACTATACGATCGGCGGACTCCAGGCGAAGGAGACGCTGGCCTCCGCCGGTATCGGTCTCAGCGGCAGCATGGCGTTCAACAGCGCGCCCGGCACCGTCGTGGAGAATGCCGGCACCTACTCCCAGGCTGTCGGCACGCTGGTGCTGAGCAGCAACAGCGGCAACTACAAGCTCAACTTCACCAACCCGGTGCCGAACAACTACGTGATCGCCCCGGCCTCTCTGACGCTAACGCCAAACGCGGTTTCGACGACCTATAACGGAACCGCGCTAAACAACCCAGGTTATTCCGACACGCTCGGTAACTACACCGTAGGCGGATTACAGGGCGGCGATACCCTGGCGTCGGCAGCCATCAAGCTCAGCGGCAGCATGGCGTTCAATGGCTCGACAACTACGGTGGTGCAGAACGCCGGAACCTATAGCCAGAGCGTCGGGTCTCTGATGCTGAGCAGTACCAATAACAATTATCTGCTGAGCTTCACAAACCCGTTACCAAATAACTACGTTGTCGCAGCTGCGCCCCTGACATACAGCGCAAATTCCGCGACGCGTGTTTATGGCGCGGTAAATCCCGCGTTCAGCGGCTCGGTCACCGGCTTTGTCGGCGGTGACACTCAGGCCAATGCCACGACCGGCAACTTATCGTTCACCAGTGGCGCGACCGCGAGCAGCAATGTCGGCGCCTATGCGATCACCGGATCGGGGCTGACGCCTCTCAGTGGCAACTACACTTTTGTCCAGGCGCCGGGGAACGCCACGGCGTTGACCATTACTCCGGCTGCGCTGACAATCGCCGCCACCAACCAAGGCAAGACCTATGGGCAGGCGCTCGCGCTCGGCACCACTGGTTTCACCGCCACGGGGCTCGTCAATGGCGACACAGTCGGCGGTGTGACGCTGATCAGCGGCGGTGCGGCGGCGACGGCCGGAGTGGCGGGATCGCCCTACGCCATCGTACCGAGCGCCGCGGCGGGAACCGGTTTGACCAATTACACGATCAGCTATGTGAATGGCGAGTTGACGATCAACCCCGCGGTTTTGACGGCAAGCCTGGTTGGCACAATCGGTAAAACCTATGACGGTACTACCACGGCCGGCAAATTGACTGCGGCCAATTTCAGCCTCGGCGGCACGGTGGTGGGTGATGCGGTTACATTGAATACACCATCCTCGGGGACGTACTCATCGTCCAGTGTCGGCACCGGTTTAACCGTAAGCGCGTCCGGGCTATCGCTCGGCGGCGGGGCGGCCAGCAACTATGTTCTGGCCAGCAATGCGGTTGCGGCCGCAATCGGAACGATCAGCCCAGAACCGCTGACCGTTGTGGCCAATAGCGTCACGCGTGGTGCCGGCGCCGCCAATCCAGCGCTCACCTTTAATCTGTCGGCGGGTGCTCTTTACAATGGCGATACGCTGACGGGGCAGTTGGCGACGCCGGCGAACACCGCCAGCCCCGCGGGCACCTATCCGATCACGCAAGGCACGTTGAGCACGACATCCAATTATCAGATCAGCTTTGTGGGCGGCGTGCTGACGGTCACCAGTGCCGGGGCAGCCCTGCCGCCGATGACCACAACGACCGCGATACAAACGGCGCAGACCGCGGTGCAGGCGCTCGCCAGCATCGCCAGCAGCGAAGCTGCCGTGCTCGACGCGGCGACATCGCAGGCAGCCGCGGATTCGGTACAGGCCAGCATCGCCGGAGTGAAGAAGGCGTCGCCGCAGGATATCGCACTGGCGGCAATCGCGAGCTTCAGGGCGGCGGCGTGCAGCGCGGCGAGTGCCGCGCCGGCGTTGTTCGTGGTATTGCCGAGCGCCACCGGCAAGAAGATCGGCGGCGTCGTCGTCAATGACGGGTCGAACGAGGCGGTCCTGGACCAATCCTTCGCCGCGGCCGAAATGAGCGGCGGTGAATTATCGGCCTGCCGTGTGTCGAAATCCGATATCAGCACGACGTTCCAGCAAGCGGTTTCGGCCCGCCCGACACTGCCGCATCACTTCTCGCTGCGCTTCGACTCCGCAAACAGCCGGTTCGATCCGGCGTCGATGCGCCAATATCGCGATGTGCTGGCCGATATCGCGCAGCGCCGCACGTACCAGATCGAGGTGATCACCTACGCGGCGGGTGGCCGCGCCCCCGGCGATGGACGCGCCCGGGCGGTTGCCGAGGCGGGTGCGGTGCGTGCTCTCCTCGCACACGATCTGGTCGACAGCAGCAAGATCAAGCTGACCGCGCGAGACGATCTGCGCGGCATCCTGCCCTCCGATCAGCCCGCGCCGCCGCCCGATCGTCTGGTGGAGATTTGGGTGCGCTGAGCCGCCCCGCAAAAGGGGCCGGCTGAGTTGCCGTGTCGAAACAGGTCAGCGGTCATAGTCGGGGTGATAGGCGCAGGAGCGGATATAGGCGCCGATATCATCGGGTCGCGGCACGCGCGCCAGGCCCTGGTCGAAGATCAGCGTCGCGATGCACGCCGCGACATGCAGCGACGCCTCGAGGATGCGGCTTTGCGGCGGATAGATCAGGCCGCTTTCCAGGCTCTCCTCGCTCACCTGCTCGGCGACTGCCTGGGCCGCCACGATAAACATCTCCTGGGTTACCCGCGTCGCCTCGGTGGCGAACACCGCCATGCCGAGCGCCGGAAAGATGTAGACATTGTTGCCTTGTCCCGGCACCAGCGTTTTGCCGTTGAGTTCCACCGGTGGAAACGGGCTGCCGCTGGCAAAGATCGCCCGCCCGTCAGACCAGGTATAGGCCTCCTCCGCGGTGCATTCCGAGCGTGAGGTCGGGTTGGAATAGGGAAAGATGATCGGGCGCGGGTTGATCTCCGCCATGGCCTCGATCACCGCCTGATCGAACAATTTGGGGACGGTGCTGACCCCGATGATCGCGGTCGGCCGCAATGCGCGCACCGCGTCGACAAAGCGCTCTACCGGCGGGTGATCCTGTGCGAACGGCCGTTGAAACTCGGCGAGATCATTGCGCGAGGTCACCAGAAGGCCATTCACGTCATACAGGGCGTTGCATCGCCGTGCCGCGTTGATGTCCATCCCTTCCAGCGCCATGGCTTGAGCCATCAGTTCGGCGATGCCCGTCGCGGCCGAGCCGCCGCCAAGGAACAGAAACCGCTGTTCGGTCATCTTCTGCCCGGTGATACGCAGCGCGCTGTAAATTCCGGCGACCGCGACCGCTGCGGTCCCCTGGATGTCGTCGTTGAACGTGCAGATGCGGTCGCGATAGCGTGCCAGGATGGGAACCGCGTTGAGGTTGGCGAAATCCTCCCACTGAATGCAGCATAGCGGGTATAGCGCCTGGACGGCCTCGACGAATTCCTCGATGAAATCGTGGTACTCAGGCCCGCGGACCCGTTCCTGCCGCAATCCAAGATAAAGCGGATCGTCGAGCAGCTGACGGTTATTGGTACCGGCATCGAGCATCACGGGCAGGCAGTATTGCGGGGGCACGCCGGCGCAGGAGGTATAGAGCGCCAGTTTGCCGATCGGGATGCCCATGCCGCCAACCCCGAGATCGCCGAGCCCGAGAATGCGCTCGCCATCCGTCACAACGATAAACCGCACATCTCCCTGCGGCCAGTTGCCGAGCACGTCCCGCACGCGGCCGCGCGCCGTGATCGGCAGGTACATGCCGCGCGCGGCGCGAAAGATGCGGTCGAATTTCTGACACGCCTCGCCGACTGTCGGCGTATAGACCAGCGGCATGAAATGCGCCGGATCCGACATGATGACGGCGTAGAACAGAGTCTCGTTGCGCGCCTGCAGATCCGATAGCATGAGATAGCGTTGCAGATCGTTCGGCAGGATCGCCAACTCGGTGTGAATGCGCGCGACCTGCAGCGGCAAGTTGCTGGGGGTAGGCGGCAGAAGTCCCTCGATGCCGAGGGCGCGGCGTTCTTCGAGGGTGAACGCGCTGCCCTTGTTGCGACGGGGATCGCGAAGCACCCGGTAGCCGGTGTCGTCTTCGCGTTTCGCCATCCCGTTCTCCCCTTACACCGCCGGCTTCCCGACCCCGCCCGCGCCATGGCGTGTCCGCCCGGCAAAAAATGTACCCTCGTCGGCAAACCAGCGTTTTGCGCTGTTCACTCCTATACGAGGATCAGTATTCGACAGGCGGTGCAGATGAAAACGCAAGAGTTTCGAGTGGATGTCTCGGCTGCGTCGGGGGACAAGGCAAGTTCGTTGACGGGCCAGATGCAGCAATGGCTGGCCGAGCGGAATTTGAACGCCGTTTCGATTGAACGGGTAGAAGAACCGGGCGCAATACTCTGCCGCGCCTGCTTTGGCGATGCTGTCGACGCAAACGCCTTCGCTGCCGAATTTGGCGGCAATATCGTTGCCGAGGAAGAACCTCCGCCACCGCCACTAATCTAAGCGCCCACCCGCATCAGCGACGGGCCAGTCGAGAGCCTGGCCGAAAGCCAGGCTCTCCGTTGAGCGGCTCAGATGCGCATAAACCCTTCGAGTTCGTTTGTCGCCCAGGCAATCGCATCGTCGATGCTTTTGCCCTGCTGCGTGCACTGCGCGACCATCTTGGGCATTGTCGCCTGCGAGAAAATCTGATTGGCGACGCGGGCCGGGGCTGGCCAACCGGCCACCGACTCGACGACGTCGCCGCGCGGCGGGTAGTTCCACAACCCGCCCTTTGGCGGGCCCTGTTCGGCCCAGGTGCTGAAATCGCGCAATGTGCTGAAGCAGGGGAGGTCGTATCCCTTACTGGCCGCCACCAATTGCCCGACCGAATCCTTCTCCCAGAGGTACAGTGCCAGGCTCTTCGCCGCCGCCTTGTTCGGTGAGAAATTCCAGATGCCCCAGAACGATGGCTGGGCCGGATCGAACCGGCCTTTCGGGCCCTTCGCCGACGGGAAATGCCAGCATTGCTCGGCAACCTTCGGAGCGTCGCGCACGGCCACTGCCCAGGCCGACGGCGGGTTCTGGATGTAGGCGCCCTTGCCGGAGATCAGCCATTTATTGTTGCCGGCATCGTCCCAGGCAAAGACGTCAGGCGGCAGAAACGGCACCAGCTTTTTGTACCAGGTGAGCACCTGCTTCACCGGGTCGGAATTCACCGTGATGTTGCCGTCCTTGTCGGTGAGTTCAGCACCGAAAGCCCGGAATACCGCGCCGACCGTATTCGCGGAGTCGCTGGTCTGGCCGAGTGGCAGGCCGAATGGTGCGCCGCCCTTGAAGCATTTTTCGGCGGCCTCGAGGAAGAAATCGAGCGTCCATTTATCGGTCAGCTCTTTGTTCGCGGGCTGTTGCGCCGGGTACATCTGCGTGAGATCGAGCCCGGCATATTGCTTGAACAGATCGATGCGGCCGACCGATGGCAGCGTCAGCGAATTGGGGATCGCGGGTGGCGCGATCCAGTGCCCCTTCTGCTTGCCGACATAGACGTGCCCGGCGCTCGGCTCGCCGTATTGCTTGATCAGCGTCGCCCAGACATCGTCGGAGTTTTCCAGCGCGTCGGTCTGCGCCGCAGCGTACCAGACCGGCAAGGTAATCATGTCGTGGCCGGAGCGCGCCTGTGCCTCGGCCGCTGCGGTCAGCATCAGCTTGTCGCCCTGCGAGGTGACGTAATCGATCTTGATGTCGACTTTTTCCTTGTCCGCCCACGCTTTGCACAATTTTGTCATTGTGTCGTTCGCGCCCGGCACCCAGTGGTCCCAGAACGCGACGTTGAGCGACCCGGCTGCGTAGGCTCCGTGAATGAATGGCATGCTCGACGCGGTGGCTGCGGCGGCGGCGGCGCCAGTCTGTAGTACCCGGCGCCGGCTGATCGACTTCTGCATGAGCTCTCTCCCCCATTTTTTTGCTGTTGCCGGACGCCTGATACACAAGGCCTTCAGCAATGCAGCTAATCTATCGCAGCCATGCGAAAACGCACGGACTGATTTGGGGGAACCACCGTAAGGCCAGTGACGAACCTACCTTAGGCGGGGTCCGGGATCGCGTCCGAGATAGATGCGGCCGCCGATCGGGTACCATTCCGGCGCGATGGTGACGGTCTGACCTACGACATTGAGATCACGCCAACATTCGGCCAAGCGGCTCTCGCGCTTGAACGAGGTGCTACCGCCGAAACGATACACCAGGTCCATAGCCTGTCGCGCGCTGTCGGCGGCATAAACAGCTGCCAGTCGGCAGCGGCCGCGCTGCTCCAGCGTGGTTTCGCCGCCGGATGCCACGACGTTCCACAACTCGGCGATCATGGCGCTGCGATAGACGCGCCCGGCATTGAGGATCGCGTCGGCACGGCCGACCGCGTCCTGCACCTGCGGGTTGTCGCACAACAGGCCGACGCGGCCACGCGGTGTCTTGCCGCCGGCAAGTTCGATCAGCGCATTGATGCCGGCGCGCGCGATGCCGGTGATGACGGCGCTGTGATGCGGCCCAACCCAGCACTGCGTGGGCAGTTGGTAGCTGGTGCCCGGCCAGCGGTCCCATTGATTGTCGAGCGGGATGCCGGCATGCACCATGACACGGCGATCCGGCAGGAACACGTCATCAACCGTCCAGTCGAAACTGCCGGTACCGCGCAGGCCCGCCACGTCCCAGCTGCCCGGGACGATTTCGGCCTCGCTGCGCGGAAACACGCCGCGCCAGTACAGCGCCTTGCCCTCGTCGCTGACGCGCGGCTTGCCGCTCGCGTCGAGAATTTGGAAGCTGCCGAGCATCCAGTTGCTTTCCTGGCTGCCGCTGCCAAAGCTCCACCGGCCGCTGACGCGATAGCCGCCATCGACCGGCTTTGCCTGACCGCCGCCCTGCACCGCGGTGCCGGCGATCACGGTTGTGCCGCCCCGGCCATAGACTTCCTGCACTCCATCTTCGGGCAGCCCGATCGTGACAAGCTGGCCGATCCCATTATTGGCGATGTTCCAACCAACTGAGCCGCAGCCTTCGGCGAGCAGCTCGACCACCCGCAGATAGGTCAGCGGATCGACCTCAAGGCCGCCCAGCGCGCGCGGGATGACCATGCGATAGAAGCCGGCTTCATGCATGCGCTCGACAAGCGCCTTTGGCAGGCGCTGTTCGCGTTCCAATTCCTCACGGTACTCGCGCAGTGTGGGTTGCAATGCCAGGGCCGCACGCACGATCGGCTGCGCGTCGATATCGGGCGGCAAACGTTGGCCATCCGCGCGCATATTATCGGCGATCGTGTCCATACCTTCCTCCCGCAATGCCGCGTCCGCGGCTGTCTCCATTATATTGCATCATGCGGCCAAAGCGGCGCACACGAAAGCGCTTCACGCGCATTGCTGTCAGCGCCGTTTCGGGGGATGGGCGCGGACAAATTCCTCGTTAACGTCCGCGCCCCACCCCGCTGCGGTCGGTAACAGGAAGTGCCCGTCTTTGAGGACTGGCGGCACGGTGACGATGTCGTCCTTCCAGGTTACATCGTCGATGTCGATCTCCATGACCTTGAAGTTCGGGATCGAGGCGCAGAAATGCGCGCTGATCAGGCTGCCGAGATGGCCGTTGAAGTTGTGCGGCGCGCAGTTCACCTCGAAACTGTCAGCCAGTGCGGCGATCTTCACCGATTCAAGAATGCCGTTCCATGCCACATCGATGATCGCGTAATCGACCGATTGCTGCTCGAAATAGGGGCGGAAGCCACGCCGCCCATACACCGATTCCAGCGAGGCGATCGGGGTGCGGGCGGAGCGGCGGATGGTGGCGAGCGCGGCGGGTTCGAACAGGTCGATCTCGAGCCACACCATGTTGAACTGCTCCAGCGCGCGGGCAATCTGGATGTAGCCATCGATCTTGTAGTTGAAGTTGGTGTCGAGATGCATTCCGACATCCGGGCCGGCCCCCTCGCGAAAGGCCGCGAGTTGCGCCACCGCCATATCGAGAATGTCCTTGTTGATGTTCAGCTCGGGAAAGCCCGGGCCGCTGCCGGTGCCGGGGTGGTACATCGAGGGCTTGCCACCATCGAAGCGGATGATGTTGGTTTTGAGCCCCTTGAAGCCGCGCCGCTTCACCTCGGCACCGAGCTTGACGATGTCGTCGAGCGAGCGCACCGGCTCCACCCCGCACATCTCGCGCACGGTGTCGGCATGGCGGGCGCGCCAGCTGCCGCAATGCGACCAGTACACCTGCAAGCGGTCGCGGTAGGGACCGCCGAGCAGCTCATAGACCGGGATGCCGAGCGCCTTGGCCTTGATGTCGACCAGCGCGTTTTCGATCGCGGCGATGGCCTGCGCGTTCATCCCGCCCGGCGCCTGGATTGTCGTCGCATAAAGCGTGCGGGAGATCACCTCGACCGGTCGCGGGTCCTGCCCGATCAGCTGCTCGCCAAGCTTCTCGACAACACCGGCGAGACCGAGCGAGCCATATCCCTCCATGAACTCTGACCAGCCGGTGATGCCTTCATCGGTGGTGATCTTCACAAACGAATTGACGCGAAACCCGGCATCGCAGTGCAATGTCTCAATCCCGGTGATCTTCATCGCCTCATCTCCCGTATGTTTATGCTTTATTTTATTGTCGTCCCTGCGAAAGCAGGGACCCATCAGGCAACCGCTCGATCGTTGGCGAGGTGGGGCCCTACTTTCGCAGGGACGACAATCTGTAAACACCCTCAGCTATCGGTAACGAAACTCTACTACCCGACAGCGTGTCTACAACGACGTCTAGATTGAAGTTTGTTGATCGAGATTACTTCGCTATGCTCGCAATGACAGTTGTTGGATTACCGCCGCGACCCGGCGATCTCGGCCAATACCGGCTCCAGATATGACAAGAACAACGCGGGGTCTTCGCTCATCGGGAAATGGCCGAGGTTTTTCATGATCGAGGCCTTGGCGCCTGGCACCGCTCGCGCCACCGCCAGCGTGTCCTCCGGCGAGCAGGAATAATCGTATTCGCCGGTCAGCAGATAAAGCGGGCAGGCGGCGGTGTCGATACGAGCGAGTTCTGCACGGATGTCGCCATCGATGCCGTAGAAGTAGAGGTCGCCTTTGAACACGCCGGGGCCGCTCTGCATGTAATGCCACAGCGTTTCCCAGCGATCTGCGCTTGGCGCCTGCGGCGCGATGAGGCCGGAAACGGCGCCGGCCGCGACCTCGCCGCCATGCACATCGGCGCGGTGCAACCAGGTCGTGTCGTAATACGGCTCGACATGCGCCGAGCTCTCCAGCCCGATCAGCGCTCGGAAGGCATGCGGATGCCGCACCGCCAGATGCAACACGACCCGACCGCCGATCGAACACCCCATCACAACCGGCTTGCGCAGCCCCAATGCATCGATCACCGCCATGATGATTCCGGTATAGGAATCCGTGGTCAGGCGATATTCCTCTTCTTCCCAGCCGGCCGGCGGCGATGACTTGCCGTGCCACGGCAGGTCGAAGGCGATGACCTGAAACCGGCTGGTCACCGAATCCATATTCATCAGCCCGCGATACTGTCTGCCGTCGGCCCCGGCAGTGTGCAGACAGACCAGCGGGATGCCTTCACCAGCGGCCTCGAAATAAATCCGGTGATGCCGCCCGGCATAGTCGAGATGCAGGTAGCGGCCGATGACCGGCTCGATCTTGCCTGTCATCGCGCGCCCTCCACGAGGCAGGCGAGCAGGGCTTTGAAGTACAGCAGATGGGACATCAGCGGGTGCAGGTTGCCGGCGAGGCGCAGTTCGTGGCGTTTGACAAAGGCCAGTAGATCATGGTCGCCGGGCGGCGGCTCGGCGGCGAGAAAGCGGCGCCAGATGGCGGCCGGCCCGGAAATCACGAACTCGGCGGAAGGGGTGGTAAACGGCCCCTGCCGTGCCTCGGCGATTTGGCCCTCGACGATGCGCAGGCGGAAGGCGTCATCGCCGATTTCGAGCAGGCAGGTCGTGTTCAGATGGCGGCCGCGCCGCGACAGCATCGCGTTGCCGGCTACCGCTGCTGGCAAGGCGGCGATCCGCGTGCGTATGCCAGTCACCCGCTCGGTCGTTGCCGCCACCGCGCCAGTCATCCATCCTCCCCAGCCGCATTCGTATCATGCGTCCGCCGCACAACGCGCTCAACCCGTAATGGTGGAGCTTCAGGTAGCGGTTCCGGTGGCGGTTCCGGCGGCTGTTGCCGGCACGTGCGCGGTCTCGGCGGCAGGGCTGCTCGCGGTCAATGCGCGATCGATTTCCTCGATCGAGCGGCCCTTCGTCTCGATGCCGAACAGGAAAGCGGTTCCCGACAGCGCGTACCAGAAAGCGAGGAACAGCATTGCCGGCATGACGAATTCGAGCGATGCCTTGGGCGAGATGAAATTGCTTTGGCCGCAGATCAGTGCCAGACCCAGCGGCCCGATGACCTTGCCGAGATTGCCGACGCCATAGGTGAACCCCATGCCGCTGGCGCGCAATCCGGCGGGCCAGATTTCGGCGGTGTACGGGCCAGTCGTGGCGTAGGAGCCGTCGCCAAAGAACCGGTGCGCCATGACGCACAGCCAGAACACCGAGACGCTGCCGATGAAGGCATCGTAATAGAAGCCGGCGAGCGCCAGGAAGAACGCCGCGCCCATGCCGACAATAAACCCGGCGGGGCGGCGCCCGAACGCGTCGTTCGCGTACGAACAGACCAGCCGTCCGGCAAACCCGGCGACCCCGACCCAGATCATCAGCCCGGCCGCCTCGGCTGGCGTGATCTTGATGATCAGCACCAGCAATGTGGTGGCCCACATCAACAGGCCGATGCCGCCGGTCTGGCTGAGGCTGGTGAGACAGCCGACGACGATGCTGCGCGGATATTTGAACAATTCGCGCCACGGCGTATGCGGCACGTCCTCGATCGTCGCCGGGACGATGACATCCTGGGGGTTCATCTGGAGGGCCCAGGCGATCGAGCGGCGGGCTTCCTCGATGCGGCCTTTGCGGATCAGCCAGCGCGGCGATTCCGGAACCCAGGCGCGGATCAAGAGCGTGATCAGCGCCGGTAATAACCCCATCGCGAACAGCCCGCGCCAGCCCAGGGCCGGTGCCAGATAGGCACCGAGAAAGGCGCCGCCGATATTCCCGAGCGGCAGGCAGGCGGTTACCAAGCCGCCAACCCACCCGCGCTTATAGGTCGGCACGAATTCCTGCACCAGCGGCAGGTCGACGGCGAACAGCCCCGACACGCCAAACCCGACGAGAAAGCGGCAAAATGTCAGGTAGACCCAGCCGTGCTCCGGCGTCAGCGCCATCAGACCGGTGGGTATCGAGAAATTGAGCGCGGTCAGGATGAAGACCCGGCGGCGCCCGACCCTGTCGGCCATCCAGCCCCAGAAGAACGCGCCTGGGACAGCGCCGAGCCCCGCCGACATGAGCACCATCGCGGATTGGCCGAAGGTGAGTTGCCAGGGGCCGACAATAAATGCCAGCACATAGCCGATCAGATAAAAGTCGAAGAAATCAAGCATGTCGCCGAGGATGGCGGCGACGATGATCTTCCACTGATTCAGCGTCAGTCGCGTCTGGCGTTCGATCAGATCCAGCATTGGCATCCCTCCCAAAGCGGCGGTTATTCCGCCGGCCATTGATTACGGACGTGATGCCAGATCTGTTCGGCTTCGTTGTTGAGGGCAACCATAACGAGCCGGCCGCTCGCTTGGCAACCGGCTCCGATGGGGCAAGGCGACCGAATACTTGAACCCGGTTACTTAAAGAGGGTGGGGCTGAGCCCGGAGATGCCGACCAGGGTCATGGCCGTGCCGTCGGGCAGCGTAATCGTGGTGCTGGGCGCGCCGTTGACCAGGCTGCTGGTGGCGGTCAGCACGATGGCATTGTTCGTCGTGGCGGATTCGTTCTGATAAAACAGATAGTCGCTGGCGGTCTGGAAATTGGTCACGGTCACGCGGGCGGCCGAAGCACCCGAGACGCTGGATGCGACGCTCGATGTGCCGTTGACGGTATTGTAGGTCGTCGCGACCACCGAGTCGTTGCTGCCAAACCCGATGCTGGCGCCCGCGACCGACGTCGAGTGATCCCATAGATGGGTGCCGCCGGGGTGCACTGTGCTGCCGCCCGCTACCGAGCCGACCCCGATCCGGTCGCCGCCGCCGCCCCACACCGAGTCGGCGCCGTTGCCGGCAAGGATCGTGTCGTTGACGGCGGTGAATTGGGTGGCGCCATTGCTGAACGCGTTGATGGTCGCGTTGCCGTTCCAGCCCGACAGGTTGATGAGATCGGCGCCACCGGTGCTCGCCCCCGTGACGCCGGTGTTATAGTTCATGTTGACGAAGAGGCCGGTTCCGCTGATGCCGGTGATCGTATCGCCGGCACCCGCCGTGCCAGATCCGGAAAACTGATCGGTGTAGGCATTCTGGGCGCTGGTGCCGAAGGTGATCGCCGCACCGCCGGAGGCGCCGTTCACGGCCGCTTGCCCGGTTCCGAGCGAGATCGTGGCGCGCGCCGCGGCGACCACACCATCCGTCCCGGTGTTGTTGCTCAAATTGATAATGTCGCCCGCGCCGGCGCTGATCGCGACATTGGCATTTCCCGAGGCTGCGGTGATTGTGTCGCTTCCGCCGCTCGATATGGTCTCGTTGCCGGCGGTGCCAATTGCGACGGCCATCGATCCCTGGCCGGCGAAGATCTGCTCGGTGCCAGTACCGGCGACAATCGAATCGAACGCGCCGCCAATGATGGTGATGTTGCTGCTGCCGGCGGTGATCGTATCGCCGCTGCCGGCGACCGTGCTCGCCGCGCCGAACAGCGTGCTGTTGGCGCCGATCACCGTGTAATTGCCGGTGCCGCTCGACAGGTTGATCTGGTCGCCCGTGGCGCCGGAGATCGCGACATTTGCCGAGCTGTTGGAGGCGGTAATAACGTCGTTGACGCCGCTCGCGACCGTATAGGTGCCGAGCGACGGCAGCAGGATCGTCTCGCTGCCAGCCGTCCCGACGATCTGCCCGGTAATCGAGGCGTTGGTGCCGAATGTACCAAGCAGCGTGTCGCCGGCCGCGCCGTAGGTCGTATACGAATTACCGTTGTTGACGATCACCTGGGCCATCAACGCACCTCTTGGATTCTGTGGAGCGCGCCGGAGATTGGCGATTCCAAACGGCCCGGCTCCGGCAGCCGCTCCGCCTTTCGACCGTCGGAGGGCTAAAAGGCGATCTCCAACGGGCGGTTGATTTCGTACCACAAACTTGCACCGCCGATAGCATATTTGCCAGCCATCAGCGTGGTCAGCTCGTCCGCCAGAAAATGCGCCGCATAGTTGCTGCCGTAGAGGATGCGGGCGCCACTATTGGCCAGCAGGTAGGCGTAGAGCAGATATTGCTCGTTCCAGTGAATGTGGTGATCGCTGGAAAAGGCCTGCGGCATGCCGAAGGGCAGGTAGATGTCATGCGATTGCACCAGCAGGTTGCGTGACAGGCTGGGCAGTAAAACGAGATAGATGTAGAGGCTGTCGCTGCCGATTTTTACGGTGTGCGTCGAATCAATAAACAACATCGAGGCCGGTCCGAGCAGGTCCTGAAACTCCGGGACGCCGATATGCTGGATTTTGCGCTGCACGAGCGCGCTCAGATGCGGGATCGTTCCGACAAAGGGCCGCGGCGCCGCGTCGATGCAGATAATCTCGCCAAAGCCGTTCTTCTCGATCGCCGCGCTGGCGACAAGCGTCGAAAAGCTGCCGCCAATCTCGACAATGCGTTGCGGCTTCCGCATGCGAATAAAACAGTAATACGCCATCGCGTCGCTGAACGAGAAAAGCGGGTTCTCCCAGAAAAACTCCCGGGCATTATCGACATCGCCCTGGGTCATGGGGGCAAACTCGCCGGCAAATTCCGTCATGCCGCGTATGTAATCGCCCAACAACTCGCGGTCGAACAGCCTGGCATAGACCGGGTTCGGTGCCGCATCGCTGCCTTCGAAACTCTCGGGCATTTCGCTCAGCAGCGGGATCGGGGTGTATTGGTCGACCGGCAGGACGACGACCCCATGCCCTTCCAGATATTCGCGGACCTCGCGCGGTGCGCGGCCAACCTTCTGGCACTCGAACACAAAGCGCGAAAAATCGATCTCTTCCCAATCGGGCATGCATGCTCCGTCCGCGCCCGCCCCGCACGGCGCCGAGTCGAACCTAGTCCGGAAGGGCTAGCGCGCCAAGAGCGGCGCTCGCCTCTACTCGCGCAAGTGTGAACGGCACGGTTCCCGGCGGTGCCCCATACCTGTAGACTGGCATTTGTCTGACCAGGAGCGATGTCATGGCGCGGTGGATGCGAGCGGCCGCAATGGGTGTGGTGGCGTCACTTGCCGCAGGCGGGGTCCAGGCCGATAACGCGACGCGACCGGTGGTCGTCGAGTTGTTCACCTCGCAAGGCTGCTCGTCGTGCCCGCCGGCGGATGCGCTGCTCGGTGACCTGGCAAACCGGCCGGGGGTTCTGGCGCTCGGCTTCCACGTCGATTATTGGGACAGCCGCTCCTGGCGAGACCCGTTCTCGACACCTGAAGCCACTGCCCGTCAGCGCGACTATGCGCAGCATTTCAATGGCGGCCAGATCTACACCCCGCAAATGGTGGTCGATGGCATCCGCGAAATGGTTGGCTCCGACGCGCGAGCGGTCGCGGCGGCATTGGCCGCCCCGCGAGCGGCGGCGACGCGGGTGGCGTTCGCCGGTGACGGGCGCTCGGTCACAGTGGGGGCCGGCACCGGGCGCGGTCGGGTTCTGCTGG
This sequence comes from Alphaproteobacteria bacterium, assembly GCA_019240125.1. Taxonomy (GTDB): domain Bacteria; phylum Pseudomonadota; class Alphaproteobacteria; order ATCC43930; family CGMCC-115725; genus DATARH01. Next base: position 6,090 of record JAFAYW010000192.1, on the reverse strand, counting down.
TGCGGTTTCTGCGGCATCGCACCACCCCGATCGGCGGCGGTGAAAACGCCAGCCGCACCGCCACAGATACCAATGCTGTCGAGACACTCGCGGTGCTTGGCGACTGGGCGGGCGGCGGCGTCAGTTATACGATCGAGCCACCGCGACAAGGCGAGGGGGTCGCCGTGCTGGTTCAGGCGGCGGATGGCCAGATCCTCGGGGCGGCGGGGTTTGGCACGCGGGAGGGCGCATAACGCTGCCGCCAGCGACGGCTTAGGGCTACACTCGGCAGTGCCAGTCTTTGTCGGGAGCCGTTTATGCCGGGACCGCTGCATGGGTTTCGCATCGTCGATCTGACCTCGAACGTGTCGGGGCCCTTGGCGACGATGATCCTTGGCGATCAGGGCGCCGATGTGATCAAGGTCGAGCCGCCCGAGGGCGACCACACCCGGGCCGGTTCCAACCGCCGCGGCGGGTTTGCCGCGTCTTTCCTTAACTGCAACCGCAACAAGCGCTCAATCACCCTGAACCTGAAGCATCCCGAGGCCTTGCGCGCGCTAAAGCGGCTGGCTGCGACCGCCGACGCCTTCGTGCAGAATTACCGGCCGGGCGTCGCCGACCGGCTGGGCATCGGCGAAGACGCGATCCGCGCCGTCGCGCCCGCGATCGTTTACGTTTCGATCAGCGGTTTTGGCGAGAAGGGGCCGTACGCGCAGCGCCCGGTCTACGACCCGCTGATTCAGGGCTTTTCCGGTCTCGCAACCGTGCAGGCGGGGTCAGACGAGACGCGCCCGCGCATGCTGCGGACCATTCTGCCCGACAAGTTAACGGCGATTACCGCCTCGCAGGCGATTACCTCGGCGCTGCTGGCGCGTGAGCGCACCCGCCAGGGGCAGCATGTCCGGCTGTCGATGCTCGAGGCGGTCTTGCAGTTCCTGTGGCCGTCCGACATGGCGAGCCAGACCTTTGCGGACGGCGCGTTGCCGCCGCAGGAGCCGGCCAGCTCGATCGATCTCGTCTACGAAACCGCGGATGGCTACATCACGGTGGCGGTGCAAACCGATCGTCAATGGGTCGGACTGACCCGCGCCCTCGACCAGCCGCAATGGCTCGAGGATGAGCGCTTCAAGAGCCCGCGATCGCGCGCCGAGAATGTCGACGCTCGGCTGCAGATGACACAGGACGTGTTGATCGGCCGGCCGTCGGCGGAATGGCTGGAGCGCCTGGCCCAGGCGGACGTGCCGTGCGCCCCGATCCTGACGCGCAACCAGGTCATCCAGCACCCGCACGTCGCGGCGATGGAGATTGTTGAAGAGGTCAATCACCCCGCCGCCGGTCCTCTGCGCCAGGCCCGCTCAGCCGCCCGCTTTTCCGATACCCCCGCGGCGATCCGGCTGCCGGCCCCGGCGCTCGGCGAGCACACCGATGAAGTGCTCGGCGAAATCGGCTACGCGGCCAGCGACATCGCGGCGCTGCGCGAGCAGGGGGCGCTGGGCACGGTGAAATAACACTCTTCAGCCTCATCCTGAGTTCGCGCTCGCGATAGGTTCCGCGCAGGAATGGTGAACCCCTCGCGCTCGCGTCGCGGGATTTTGATTTGTTCCTAACTGTCGACCGAAATGTGGCTTCTCAGCAGAATCTGCCATCTTACAACGTCGCGGCGGTGGCCCTGCATTCGGCGGACAAACCGACTGATCGACTTGCGGGCGCTGATACCCATTCTTTTAGCGATTTTGAGTGTCGGTTGCCGCTGGGACCGTCACGCGGGTCGGTCCAGCGCGGTGGGCGGCTGAGGAGGAAATATGATCGATTTCTACTACTGGCCGACACCGAATGGCTGGAAGGTCAGCATCATGCTGGAGGAGTGCGGGCTCGACTACCGCACCGTGCCGGTTAATATTGGCAAGGGCGATCAGTTTAAGCCGGAATTTCTGGCGATCAGCCCCAACAACCGCATGCCGGCGATCGTCGATCATGATGATCCCGATGGACCGCTGCCGATCTTCGAATCGGGGCCGATCCTGCTGCATCTGGCGGAGCGCAGCGGCAAATTCATGCCGGCCGGGAGGCGCGCCCGCAAGGAGGTTATGGAGTGGCTGTTCTGGCAGGTCGGCAATCTCGGGCCGATGGCCGGGCAGCTCAGCCATTTCGTCAATTACGCGCAGGGGGAGCACGCCTACTCGCACCAGCGCTATGCCAATGAATACAATCGCTGCCTCGGCGTGCTGGAGCGCCGTCTGGAAGATCACGAATACATCGTCGGCGAGTATTCGATCGCCGATATGATCAGCTGGCCGTGGGTACTGATCGCCAAGCCGCTGGGGCAGGCGCTCGACGAATTCCCCAATCTGTCGCGCTGGCGCGCCGCGGTGCGCGACCGGCCGGCGGTGAAGCGCGGCGTCTATCTCGGCAAGGAGTGGCGGCGGCAGGCCCCGCCTTCCGACGAGGAGCGCAAAATCCTGTTCAACCAGACCGCTCGCAGCGGCCGCTAGACGGGTAAAGACGTAAGGGGAGGAGGCCATGCAGCAGAGCCGCGACCGTATCCTGACGACGCATGTCGGCAGCCTGCCGCGTCCACTCGACCTGCTCGCCCTGTTGGAGGCGCGCGAGAAGGGTGAGGCGGGCAACGATGTGGAATTCGCGGAACGCCTGGCTGCGGCGGTGCGCGAAATCGTCGAAAAGCAGGTCGCGGCCGGTATTGACAGCGTCTGCGACGGTGAGCAGAGCAAAATATCCTACACGTTTTATGTACGACACCGTCTATCGGGCATTGGCGCTTTCACCGGTGGCCCCCTCGACCAGCCGCCGCAGACCGGGGCGCATCGCGACATCGCCGATCATCCCGATTTTCGGGAGCGGCTGCGCGCCAGCCACAGCGGCACCTCGTGGTTTGCCAGCGCGGCGGTACCCTGCTGCACCGGCCCGGTGAGTTACCAGAATCGTGGGCCGCTGGAGACCGACATCGCCAACCTCAAGGCGGCCGGCGCGGCGGCGCATCCCGGCGAATTGTTCATGAACGCGGCTTCGCCCGGCGTGCTTACCAAGTTCGTGCCCGACCGCTACTACAAGAACGAAGACGCCTATGTCGAAGCCTTGGCCAACGCGTTGAAAGAGGAATACGAGGCGATCCTTCGCGCCGGCTTTATCCTGCAGATCGATGCTCCCGATCTCGGCTCGGCTCGGCACAACCAGTACCAGCATTTGTCCGACGCCGAGTTTGTGCGCATCGCCGATCGCAATATTGCGGCGCTCAACCATGCCACCGCGAATATCCCGCCCGAGGCAATGCGCATGCATATCTGCTGGGGCAATTACGAGGGGCCGCATACACATGACGTGCCGCTCGCGACGATGTTGCCGACATGTATGCGGGCGCGGCCGCAGGCGCTGCTGTTCGAGGCAGCCAACCCGCGCCACGCGCATGAATGGGAAGACCTGAAGGCAGCGACCCTGCCAGAGGACAAGATTCTGATCCCCGGCCTGATCGACTCGACGAGCAATTTTGTCGAGCACCCGCGGCTGATCGCGCAACGGATCGCGCTCTACGCCGACATTGTCGGTCGCGAGCGTGTTATCGCTGGCACCGATTGCGGCTTCGCGACCTTTGCGGCGCAAGAGAACATGGTCGCGCCATCGATCGCATGGGCAAAGCTTGCCGCGCTGGCGGAAGGCGCCCGCATGGCGAGCGAGCGCCTCTGGCGCTAGCGTCGATCAGACGTGGCCGGCCGGCGCCTCGCAGGCGACGGTGCCGAGTTCGCCCGGGACCGACACTTCCAGGATCTCGACGTCGTCCGAGGTGCGCAATTCGTTATGGGGCAGCCCGCCGGGGATGAACACCGAGTCTCCCGGTTCCAGCCGCAAGGTTTCGCCGCTGGCGAATTCCAGCTCAACCCAGCCCTTCAGGGCATAGACGAACTGCCCGTCGCAGGTGTGATAGTGCCAGCCGGTCGGCTGCGTCATGCCGGTGATCGCCTTCATCACCTGGCCGCGCATCTGGCCATTGCTGGCGTCCTTGATGCCGAGATCGCGATAGGCGAAGAAATCGCGGCGGCCAGCGACCAGAACCGGCTTTTTCTCGCTGGCATGGCCGACCTTCATCGCACCCCATTGGTGCCGCGTCACATCATCCGGCATGATCTTCCTCCGCTGCTGGGTCGCGATCCGGTGCCGCGGCCGCTCGCTTTATCCTAGCCCTGACCGGGGTCGCGCAGCAATTCATAGAGCGCGATGGCGGCAGCGTTGGACACGTTGAGGCTGGGTAATTCCGGTCGCGTTGGCAGCCGCGCAAGGTAATCGCAATGCTCGCGCAGCAGTCGCCGCAACCCGCCGCCCTCCGACCCCAGCAGCAGCACGACGCGATGCCCGAGATCGAGCCGGGCAAGCGGCGCAGGCGCGGCCTCGTCGAGGCCGCAGCTCCAGAACCCGGCCGCCTTTAGGCGCTCCAGCGCGCGCGACAGGTTGGTGACGCGGACCAGAGGCACGCGGTCGAGCGCCCCCGAGGCGGCCTTCGCCAAGGTCGCGGTGACCGGCGGCGCGCCATGCTCCGGCACCACCACCGCGCGTGCCCCGAACGCGGCTGCCGAACGCAGGATCGCGCCGACATTATGCGGGTCGGTGACCTGGTCGAGCATGATGATGACGGCGGGGCCCTCGGCCGGCAGGGCGCGCAGCACATCGTCCAGATCGGCGGCTTCGAGCGGTTCCGCCTCGAGCGCTAAACCCTGGTGGACCGCGCCCTCAGGCAGTAATTGATTGAAGGCGGTGCGATCGAGCACCAGCAGCGGCTCCTGGGTGCCGCGCCGTTCTGCCGCGGCCTCGGCGATCAGCGCGGCGGCTTCGCTTTCCTGGCCAGCGAGCACCGCCAGTTGCCGCCAGCGCCGCTCCGGATTGGCCAAGGCGGCCTCAACGGTATGCCGGCCATACAACCAGCGGTCACTGCTGCCCGTAGCTCGGCCATTAGCTCGGCCAGTGGATTGGCCAGTGGATTGGCCAGTGGATTGGCGCGACGGTGGGGGCGCGGACTCGATCCGTCGCGCCGTGGTTTGTGGTGACCGGGTGGGCGGCCGGGGTGTTGTGGTTGGCCCTGGCGGCGCGCCAGGTGGCGGCCGCGGTGGCGATTTTCTTGGTCGCAAGCCAGTTCCTCGATGTGTTGACAATACCGGACGAAGCACTTATCTACGCGCGTTCCGCGGCCCCCAGACGGCGCGCGCAGGGTGGTTTGCGATCGCGGAGGGGTGGCCGAGTGGTTAAAGGCAGCAGACTGTAAATCTGCCCGCGATAGCGTACGTAGGTTCGAATCCTACCCCCTCCACCACCGCCCCGCACTATATTGGGTGCAGCAGTTTCGTTGGGGCGCCGGATGAGGTCGGCGGCGGCTCGGCGCGGCGATGAACAGGCGGGTGTAGCTCAATGGTAGAGCTCCAGCCTTCCAAGCTGGCTACGTGGGTTCGATTCCCATCACCCGCTCCATATTGTGTTTCTGGTACGTTGTGGTTGGCATACGCGGCCCTGGATAGGAAGTTGAGGCGATGTCGAAGGCGAAGTTCAATCGTAACAAGCCGCATTGCAATGTCGGGACGATCGGCCACGTCGATCACGGGAAGACGTCGCTGACGGCGGCGATCACCAAGGTGCTGGCGGAGACCGGCGGGGCGACCTACACGGCCTATGACCAGATCGACAAGGCGCCGGAGGAGAAGGCGCGCGGCATCACGATCGCGACGGCGCATGTCGAGTACGAGACCGAGAACCGTCACTACGCCCATGTCGATTGCCCGGGTCATGCCGATTACGTCAAGAACATGATCACCGGCGCGGCGCAGATGGACGGCGCGATCCTGGTGGTGTCGGCGGCCGACGGCCCGATGCCGCAGACCCGCGAGCACATCCTGCTGGCGCGTCAGGTCGGCGTTCCGGCGCTGGTGGTGTTCCTCAACAAGGTCGACATGGTCGACGACGAGGAGCTCCTGGAGCTGGTCGAGCTGGAGGTGCGCGAGCTCCTGTCGAAGTACGACTTCCCCGGCGACGACATCCCGATCACGCACGGCTCGGCCCTCTGCGCGCTCGAGAACAAGCGCCCCGAGATCGGCCACGACGCCGTCCTGAAGCTGA
>JAFAYW010000132.1 GCA_019240125.1 Alphaproteobacteria bacterium | reverse complement strand
AGAGGGCCGGGGTGAGGGGCAGCCGACACACACCACTCATTGCCCCAACCGCTCCAGAATGGCTGGCACGTGCACCTGGTCGCTCTTGTAGTTGCCGGTCAGCACGTACATCACGAGGTTGACGCCAAAGCGCATCGCCATCTCGCGCTGCTGCTCGCCGCCGGGGACGCAGGGATAGGCGGGGCGGCCCTGATCGTCGACCGCCCAGGCGCCGGCCCAGTCATTACCACCGACGATCACCGTTGAGACACCGTCATTGACATGGTCTTCCACCGGCTCGACCCAAACCTGCCCGCTGTTCCAGCGGCCTGGGAATTCGTGCAGCAGATAAAATGATTTGGTCAGCACATGGTCGGGCGGCACCGGCACCAGTGGCGGGATCTTGACCCCGGCAATGAGCCGTCGCAGCTGCGCTTGCGAGGCGGCGCCGCTGCCGAACGGGCCCGGGGTCTCCTCGCCGGAGTCACCGGTGTCGAACACGATCGTGCCGCCGGTTTCGAGATAGCGGTTGATGCGCTCGGCCGCTCTCGGTGAGGGCGGAGGCTGCTCGGCAGTGACAGGCCAGTAGATCATCGGAAAAAAGATCAGGTCGTCGCTTTCGATATCGACCGCCATGGGGTCGGCGGTCTCGACCGCGGTGCGGCGGTTGAGCGTGCCGGTCAATCCGATCAGCCCGGCGCGGCTGCGCGCATCGACATCGCTGTTGCCGGTGTGGACGTAGGCCAGATGAAGTTCGGAGGTGGCCTTGACCACGTAGGCATCATCGGCGCGGGCAACCACCGGCATCGCAACCGCCAAGCCGAGCAGGATCAGCATCGCGGTGCCCGCCGGGCGAGGCCGCAACAAGCCGCGTAGGGCAAACCCGATCGCCAAGTCGAGAAGCAGCAGCAGGCACGCGATCGCCAGCAATGGCGGCCGGATGTCGACCTCGGGACTCTTCTCAAACCCCTCGCGCGCCACCCCCGCGGGCAACGCGCCGATCGGCTTCAGGGTGGTAATGGCGGTCGAGATGTTTAGCGCGCGCCGCGTATCGGCCTCGCCATAGAAGCCGGGCGGGTGGCTCGGCGACGGGATCGCGGTGGCGATTTCCTTGCCGGAAATCGGCCGCGCTTTGGGCGGCGGGTGCTGCAACCGGCCGAACCCGTCGAGAGTTTCGAGTGGCGGCAATGGCGCGTCACTGCCGGCCGCGACACCCTGGCTCATCGCCACTACCCGCCGCAGCATCTGAACGAAGAGGCCGGACAGCGCCAGATTCGACCACTCCGCATTCGCCGTCGTATGCACCAATACCGTCCAGCCCTGGCCGATCTTTTCCGCCGTCACCAGCGGCGTGCCGTCAGCGAGACGCGCCCAGGTCTTGTTGTTGAGGTCGAGGTCGGGTTCGGCGAGTACCTGCCGTGACACGGTGACATCGGGCGGGATCGCCAACCCCTCGAACGGGCTGTCGGCGCTGAACACGGCGAGATGCGCCGGCTTTTCCCAGGACAGCGCACCACCCAGGGTGCGGCCGCCCTGGCGCAGGCGTACCGGCAAGAGCTGATCGCTTTGCTCGGCGAGATGCGGCCCGGCAAAACGCAGCAATACGCCACCGCCCTCGATCCATTTGCGGATTTGCGCTTCTTCCTCCGGCGAGTCCGGACCGCCATCGGAGAAGACCAGCACCGCCATGTCGCGCTTCAGCAGATCGGCGGCAGCGCCGCGGCGTACCTCGGTGAAGGGCGCAAGGGCTCGTTCCAGATAATAGTTTTCGCTGAGCAGCGGCTGGCCCGAGGCGTCGGCTGCGGCGACAATGCCAACCGGCCGGCGCCGCCAGCGCTCATCGGTCAGCAACACGCCGCCGGCTGTGGCGGCGCCTTCGATCTCGATGCGAGCCATGCGGTTGCGCAGCTCGCTCGGCATCGGCAGGCGGATCGTAAGGCCGTCGTTGTTGGCGGGGAGCGTGCCGGTCTCGCGTGCCAACAGGGCACCGTCGTCGGCGCTGGCCCGCACCGTTACCAGGCGCGGCTCCGGCGCCGGCAATGAGCGCACGACCACTCCGAGATCCTTACCGGCGAGATCGCCAGGCGCCGCATCGGCCACCAGGAGTCGAGGCGCGTCAGCCGGCGGGGGTGATACGTAGCGTACCGGCCCGTGCCCGGCGAGAAAATCGGCGAGCGGCCTTGCGTTGCCATCCTCGACCCCATCACCGATCCATACCGAGGCGGTGCCCTGCGGCAGGGACAGCGCCTGCAGCCGCGACAGCGTAGTCTTACGGTCATCCGGCCACGGCTTTGGCTGCAAGGCCTGGACCGCGGCACGGGCATCGGCGGCCCGGCTGACCGAGAGCGCCGGCAATGCCTCGTCAGAGGCGGGCGGCGCGGTACCGAGCAGATAGACGGGACGGTCCTCGCGTTCGGCTTCGGCCAACAGGTCGAGCGCGGCCGTCTGGCGCTGTTCCCAATCGCGCGCCGCGGGCCAGCCATCATCGATGACCAACGCGATCGGGCCGCTGCCGGCGAGCCGCGTCTGCGGGTTGAGCAGCGGGTGCGCCAGCGCGATGATGACCAGCGCCGCCAATATCGTACGCAGCAGGATCAGCCACCATGGCGTATGCGCCGGGGTTTCCTCGCGCGGCGTCAGGCCAAGCAGCAAGCGGATCGCGGGAAACTCGACGCGGCGGGGCGCCGGCGGCGTCACCCGCAACAGCCACCAGATCACCGGCAACGCCGCCACCGCCGCCAAGAGCCACGGTGTTGCAAAGGCGAGCGAACCCAGCGCCAGCATCAGCGCGTCTCAGCCGCAGCGCGACGGACTCCGATGGGCCGCAGCATGCAGGAAGAAGTACCGAGAGGGCACCCGCCCGTTGTCGTCCCCGTGAAAGAGTATGTGAGGAATTCAAATCCTGTCGTCCCTGCGAAAGCAGGGACCCACGGTGCGGCTCGCAGTGTGTGGAACGGTGGGTGCCTGCCTTCGCAGGGACGACGATCCAATTTTGCACGAGTGCGAGAAGCTGTCATGCGAACCGCCGGTCGGCGGCCAGCGCCGCGTGCAGGGCCAGCAGTGCCAGATGCGGCGGGTGGTCGGTGCGGTGATAGCCGTGGGTCCAGCCGACCGAGCGGGCGATCTCGGCAAGGCCGTCGCGATGCCGACGGAAGCGCTTGGCGTAATCATCGCGCACGGTCTCGACGCGGCTGATCACGACTTCATCGCGCTCCTCGATGCCGGCAAACCGTACCCGCCCGGCAAAGGGCAGGTCCTCCTCGGCGGGGTCGGCAATCTGCAGTAAATGGCCCTTGAGTCCGGCGCCGGCGAATCGAGTGATCGTTGCGTTGACGACGTCGAGCGGCGCCAGGAAATCGCCGATCAGCACCAGTTGCGCGGCGCGCGGCAGCGGCTCGAA
>JAFAYW010000113.1 GCA_019240125.1 Alphaproteobacteria bacterium | reverse complement strand
CTTCCGCCTGACCGATGGCGACATCGAGATCGTGCGCCAGATCGCACGTCACCGCTTCATCCCGTCAGACCAGATCGCCGCGCTCGTCGGACGCTCGATCGATCGCACCAACGATCGCCTGTTGCGCCTGTTCCATGCCGCCTATGTCGACCGACCACGCGCCCAGCTCGACCGCTTCCATTCGGACGGGACCGGCCGAATGATCTATGCGCTCGCTAATCGCGGCGCGCGGCTGCTGCGCGAGGTCGACGGAGACAGCCACCATGCGAGGGATCGCCCCGCAGAAATTGCAAAGCCTGCCATCCGTTCATCGAGCACCAAACCCAAATCGTTCAATTGCGCGTCGCGCTGGAGCGCGCGGCGCAGCAGCACCCAGAGGTGCGTTTTCTGTCACCGGAGGAGATCCTCGCCGCGGCACCGGAAGAGACACAGCGCAAGCGAAAACCCTTTGAACTGCGGGCGAAACTTTCTTATCGTGACGTTCTACACATGTCGGCATCGTTCCCGATCTGGTCTTCGGCCTCGGCTATCCTGATGGCTCGCGTCGTTGCTTCATGGCTGAGATCGACCGCGGCACGATGCCGATTACCCGATCGAAATTTCAGCAGACCCTTCGAAAAGAAGATGCGCGTGTATCTTGCGGCTCACGCCGCAAAGCAGCACGAGCGGCAGTTCGGCTGGAAAAATTTTCGTGTGCTTGTGATCACGACCGACTGGGAGCGGGCGAAATCGATGATCGCGGCCGCGCGCGAAGCTCACCCGGCACACAATTCCACTCTGGCGCTATTCTTTTTCACCATCCTTGATGGGTCACTGGCGAACCCCCTCGGCAACTTTTGGACGGATGGGCTTGGCCAAAAAGCGCAACTCGCCTGACACATCATAGCGCCACACCGACCGCTTTTGCCCCAAACCGGACTTGTTGCGTTGCCGCTCTCGGTCGGGCGTTTCTCGGCCCAGCCGTGGATCAGGTCCCACCGGCAGCGGGCTGCGTTTGCGGAAGCTGAGCGTCAGCTTTGGTGGAGTTTGGCGCGAGGCGGTTCACCGTGCCGCCGAACGTGCGGGCCGCGAAGGGCTCGACCGAACGACCGTCCAGCTCGGCCAAGCGATTGAGGAGCCAGGGCTCCGGTTCACCGAAGCTGAGGCGCCGCACCGCGACGGGAGACGATTTCAGTTGCGGCTGATGGCTTACCGGGTCTCGCGCGTACCAGGTGTGCTGGTTTGCCGACTGGTCCTTGTGACCGTAGTGAAACGGTACGAAGACTTCGCCCGGCCGCACCGTATCCACAACGATCGCCACCCCCTCCCAGCGGCCATGTGGGGAGGTGATTTCGACACGGTCGCCAAGCTCGATCCTCAGCCGCGCGGCATCGTCCGGATGAATCTCGACGTAAGCGTGCGGCGCGCGGTCATTGAGCGCCTGCGAGCGGCCGGTCTTGGTTCGCGTATGGAAATGGTAGACCACGCGGCCCGTGATCAGGGTGAACGGGTTCTCCTCCGACACCGGGTTCGGCTGCCGCCGCCAATGCACCGGTTTCAGGAACGCCTTCCCCTTCGGGTCGATATGTTCGTAATCGGAGCGCGTATTGGGATTCCCCGTAAGAAAATCGACGCCGTAGCTTTCGCACTCGTCAATCCCGGTCCAGAACCGTAGATCCTCATAGAGGCGTTCCGAGCCGCGCGGGTGCTGCTCGTTACAGGGCCAGCGCACGGCGCCCATCTGGAGGATCAGATCGTAGCTCATGCCGGAGTAGTCGCACGGGCGGCCTTTGGTTACCTTGCGCCATTCCTCGAAAGCCTCCTTGGGGTCCTTGAACGGAACCAGGGGCGCTCCGTCCTTATCTTTGAAACCGAGCCGGTTGGCGACGTCGACAAAAACATCGAGATCGGTGCGCGCCTCGCCCGGCGGCTCGACCGCCTTCAACAGCAGATTGACACTGCGGTCGGCATTGGTGACACAGCCAGTCTTCTCGCCCCACATCGCGGCGGGGAAATAGATATCGGCGAGGTCGACGGTCTCGGTATCGACGAACGGGTCCTGCACCACGAGGAAGAGTTTCCGCAGGATTTTCTCGGTGCGGTTCTGATCGGGCAGGCTGACCAGCGGATTGGTGCCGATCACCCACATGAACTCGATTTCGCCGCGCTCGGCGGTTTCCATCATCAACAGGATGTCCTTCGGCACCTCGGGATGGAACGTCTCGAAGGCGATGTTCCAGCGCTCGCACAGGTCGCGCATCTGCGCCTCGCTGTGCGGGTTGCGATATGCGGGATAGGACCCGTCCGCGCCGGCTTCGCGGTTCAACATCGCCGAGGGCTGGCCGGCCATCAGCAACGGGCCGGCGCCGGGCTTCCCGATCGCGGCCTTCAGCAGGTGGACGGTGTTGACCAGCGATGACGATGCCGTTGCCTCGACGCTTTGGTAGAAACCCTGCAACACGGTCGAGACGATCCGGGGGGTGGTGCCGATCCATTCGGCCGCGGTCTGCAACGCGCTTTCATTGATATCGCAGATTTCCGCTATCCGCTCGGGCGGATATTCGCGAGTTACCACTTCCAGCTGATCGAAGCCGACGGTGTATTTCGCGACGAAGTCGCGGTCGACCCAGCCGCGCGCGATCAGCAGGTGAATGATGCCATTCATCAACGCGACATTGGTGCCAGCTTTGATCTGAAGGTGAAGGTCGGCGCCTTGCCGCACCGTGGGTGTCTTTCTCGGATCGGCGACGATGATACGGGCGCCGTTCTTTTTCTTGGCCGCCAGCATGCGTTCCCACAACACGGTTTGAACCTCGGCCACGTTGTGGCCGTAGAGGCATAGCAGTTGGGCCTGGTCGATATCGGCATAGGAGGCCGCCGGCCCGTCGGAACCGAAATTTGCCATAAGCCCGGTTGCCGAGGTGGCTGTGCAGAGCCGCGTATTGCCATCGATATTCGAGGATTGCAGTCCGCCGCGCCACAACTTCCCGAGTGTGTAGAACTCCTCGATCGTCAGCTGCCCGGAGTTGTAGCAGGCCAGGTTCTCGTGCCCGAGGCTCCAGGCCTCCCGAAATTTCTCGATGAAGAAATCCATCGCCGTGGGCCAGTCGACCGGCTGCAGCGGTTCGCCTTTTTTGCGGCGGATCATGGGCGTCGTGCCGCGCCGGCGGGAATGATTCGCCACCCAGCTATGCTCCCCCTTCGGCCCGAGGTGGCCGAAATTGACGGGATGATCGGCGGCGCCGCGAACCCCGACGATGTGACCCTGCTGCACCGCGATGTCGAGCCCGCAACCGTTGGAACAGAGCAGACAGGCCGAATGCACCCAACGGTCCGGCTCACCGGAAATACCGAGATTGGTATCGATCCTGGGCTCCATGAAGCGCTCCCGCACCGGTGATTGCTCTTTCAACGGAGCGCGCCGGCGGCTGTTCCACGTGTCAAAATAACTGCGGCTTCTACGAAGCCGAAAGATCTCGAGATTTAATCCAGGACAAATCCCCGCTCTCGGAGTGGCGATTACCTGACCGACTCAGGAACAGCTGCGAGCCTGAGCCGTTGAAGCGTTCGTGCACAGGTGGCCACGACACCGGGACCGCTTCCCTCGAAACCGGCAGCTGCGCCAACGATGGACAACGCGAATACGCGGCGGATGCGCCTAGGCCGGGCCCTTTATGTGGGCTTTGTAGCTCTCGTGATTACCGGAATCGTCGGCACTTTGGGGTTGGCTTTCCAGCAGCCCTGGCTGTTTCCCAGTCTCGGGCCCACCATCTTCATCCATACGGTGACCCCGAGACAGGAAGCCGCGCGGCCCTGGAACACCTTTGCCGGGCACGCGATCGGAGCCGCGGCGGCCTTTCTGGCGCTCGCCGTTTTCGGCGCGCTGCACGCGCCGAGCGCGATGATTTTGGGGCAGGTCGGTTGGCAACGCATCGCCGCGAGCGCGCTTGCGGTGGCGCTGACGATCGGCGGCCAGATTCCGCTTCGCGCCGGCCATGCGCCGGCGGCCGCCACGACGCTTCTGATAACCCTTGGCGGGCTCAAACCCGATCTGGCCACCATCGGAGTTCTGATTATCGGGATAATTCTGGCGACCTTCCTTTGCGACTGGGGCCGGCGGCTGGTCGATCGCGAACTCGGGCAGCCTCGCTAAAGGCTGCGGTCGGCCGCACTCCGGCCTCTACCGCTGTCGCATTGGCCTGGCCGGAGTTGCTCTCCTAAGCGGCCATCCAAATAGACAGGCAAGCACAGGCGGCCGGATCTTCGTCGCTGACCAGCTTGCGCGAGGCGCGGATCAATCGGCGAAATCGCCGCCGCGGCCCTTACGTTTACCGACGGTCGAGGCGCCCCCGCCGGACCGTCGGCCGACATCCTGCCCGCGGTCGCGTGGCTGATTGCCCAACCTTGCGCTGCCTCGGACAGGAGCTACCGATCTGGCTTTCCGGGCTAACGAAAAGAAAATTCTACGGCATCTGTGTAGGTGAGGCTATTCGCCCTAGAAGCAAAACAAAAAAAGGGGGCTTATTAACCTACTATAAGCGGAATCTGGTTGCGAAATCAGCGGAACGTCTTCCCGCAGATCGCGTTTCATTCCTCGAATGCAGTCGCACCGACGCTGATAGCAGTCGCACCGACGCTGATAATTGTGCAGCACAAGACGGCATCGCGGTTTCATGGGAGAGCCATATGAAAGCCTTGGTGTGGCACGGCACCGCGGATATTCGCTGCGACAGTGTTCCCGACCCCCGAATTGAGGAGGACCGCGACGCGATCATCAAGGTCACGAGTTGCGCGATCTGCGGCTCCGACCTGCACCTTTTCGATCACTTCATGCCTGGCATGAAGAACGGCGACGTCATGGGTCACGAGACGATGGGCGAAGTCGTCGAGGTCGGCCCCGGCGCAAAGCACAAACTCAAGGTCGGCGAGCGGGTCGTGATCCCGTTCACGATTATCTGCGGCGAATGCGAGCAGTGCAGGCGCGGCAATTTCTCGGTCTGCGAGCGCACCAACCGTAACAAGGCGCTTGCCGACGCCGCGTTCGGCCACACCACCGCCGGGTTGTTCGGCTACACCCACCTGACCGGCGGGTATCAGGGCGGGCAGGCCGAATACCTGCGCGTGCCGTTTGCCGACGCGACGCACATCAAGGTTCCGGAC
>JAFAYW010000354.1 GCA_019240125.1 Alphaproteobacteria bacterium | reverse complement strand
CGTATCGATCTGCTGCCGGGCACCGATGTCGAGGGCATCGCGGTGCGGACGCCGGTGCCGGCTGGGCATAAGGTGGCGACGGCGGCGATCGCGGCGGGCGAGGCGGTGCGCAAATATGGCCAGATCCTCGGCTTTGCCACTGAGGCGATCGAGCCGGGCCAGCACATTCATACGCACAACATGGCGATGGGCGATTTCGCGCGCGATTACGCGTTCGGCGCCGGCGCGCAGGCCACCGATTATGTGCCGGAGCCGCAGCGCGCGACCTTCCAGGGCATCGTCCGCGACGATGGCAGGGTCGCCACGCGCAACTATCTCGGCGTGCTGACGACGGTGAATTGCTCGGCCAGCACGGCGCGGTTTATCGCCGAGCAGTTTCGCTTTGGCAGCCGCCTCGCCGATTTCCCGAATATCGACGGGGTGATCGCGCTGGGGCATGGTACCGGCTGCGGCATGGGGGTTACCGGCGAGCCGATGGATTTATTGCGGCGGACGATCGCCGGGTATGCGCGGCACCCAAATTTCGCCGGCATCCTGATCCTCGGGCTCGGTTGCGAGACCAACCAGATCGCCGGGCTGCTCAAGGCCGAGGGGCTGGAGGAAGGCCCCTTTCTGCAGGCGATGACGATCCAGGATACCGGCGGCACCACCAAGACCGTCAAGGAAGGCGTCGCGCGCCTCTCGGCGATGCTTGAGCACGCCAATGATGTCCGGCGCGAGACCGTGTCGGCTGAACACGTCACCCTGGCATTGCAATGCGGCGGCTCGGATGGGTATTCCGGCATCACCGCCAACCCGGCGCTCGGCGCCTGCGTCGATCTATTGGTACGGCATGGCGGCAGCGCCGTGCTGTCGGAAACGCCGGAGATTTACGGCGCCGAGCATCTGCTGACGCGGCGCGCCGCCGATCGCGCGGTTGGCGAAAAGCTGGTCGAGCGCATCCGCTGGTGGGAGGATTACACCGCCAAGACCGGCGGCGAGATGAACAACAACCCCTCGCCCGGCAACAAGGCCGGCGGGCTGACGACGATCCTCGAAAAATCGCTGGGCGCAGTCGCCAAGCCCGGCACCACCAACCTGGTCGAGGTTTATCGCTATGCCGAGCCGATCACCACCAAGGGTTTCTGCTTTATGGATACGCCGGGTTACGACCCGGTCTCGGCGACCGGCCAGGTGGCGGGCGGCGCCAATGTGATCTGCTTTACCACCGGGCGCGGCTCGGTGTTCGGGTGCAAGCCGGCGCCCAGTCTTAAATTGGCAACCAACACGCCGCTTTATCGCCGCATGGAAGACGATATGGACATCAATTGCGGCCCGATCGCCGATGGCGAGACGAGTGTCGCGGAGATGGGCCAGCGCATTTTCGATCTGGTGCTCGCCACCGCCTCGGGTCGCAAGACCAAGAGCGAAGAGCTCGGCTTTGGCGAGGACGAATTTACCCCCTGGGTGCTTGGCGCGGTGATGTGAACGATGAGTTGGTGGCGATGCATATTGGCGGTGGCGCTGTTGTGCTGCGGATGGGCGGCACACGCAGATGACAAGCCGCAGAAGCATTTCTTCTGGAAGGTTACCGGCGACAAAGGGACCGTGTACCTGCTCGGCACGATCCATGTCGGGCGACCGGATTTCTATCCGTTGCCACCGGTCGTCGAGGAAAGCTTCAAGAAATCCAGCATGCTGGTGCTGGAAGTCGATCCCAGCGACAAGGACGATCTGAAGGCGGCGGCGACCTATATCGCCCGTACCGGCGTCTACCCGTTCGGGGACGCGATCGGCAATCATCTGAGCGAACTCACCCGCGCCCGCTTTGCGCAATATGCCGGGATGAACCATCTCGACGGCAAATTGATCGCGCATCTGCGGCCCTGGGCAGCGCGCTTCTTTATCGGCCAGTCGGAAGCCAAGCAGATGGGGCTGAAAGGCGGCCTCGGGATCGACGACCATTTTTATAAAGAGGCGACGGCGATGAACAAACCGGTCGCCGGGCTGGAAAGTATGGTCGATCATTACCGGCTGTTCGCCGAGTTCCCTGATGAGATGCAGGACGAGTTGCTGCTGCTGACCGTGGTCGACGCCAAGAATGAAGCCGAGAAGATGACCGAGCTTTTCGACACCTGGAAAAGCGGCGACATGGACGCGCTGGAAAAGCTGTTGCGCGCGCCGCAGCAGGAATACCCGTTTTTGAAGCCGCTGATGGTCAAGATGCTCGACGACCGCAATGACAAGATGGTGGAGAAGATCGAGGGCGTGCTGAAGACGCCCAAGACCTATTTCATCGCGGTTGGCGCCGGTCACATGGTCGGTGAACGCGGTCTTATCGCGCAGCTCAGGGCCCAGCACTTCAAGATCGAGCAGATGTAACGCCATCGAGTCCGTCGCCTTGGCTGAGGCGTGAACGAGATCTGCGTTCCCTCGCATTGCAGCAGTAACGGTGATGGTCACATCGGCGGTTTGACGCCGTCCTTCTCCGCCGTCACCCGGTCGGCGCGCAGCGTGCCGTCCGCTGCTTTCTGCGCGATCATCATGACCATCGCACCCGGCTTGAGCAAAGCGCGGTCAGCGGCGACATAGGTCAGGACAGGCACATCCGGGTCGACGATGTATTCGGACTCACCACCCTTGTAGGTGACGTGGATCACGCCGCCGCTGCCCGCCTGGGAGACGGTGCCAACCGTCGCATTGGTCATGACGCCTTCGGGCCTCACATCCCAGGGCCGCTGCCCCTCGCCCGAGCCGCGCAAAGCTTCGGGGAAAATGCGAACCTCGACCGCGTGAATCTTGCCGTCGGTGCCCCGCACCCCGCCGGACGCGACGAAATCGCCGGGTTTGATGTCGCTCAAGCGCCGCTTCTCCAGACCCCAGATTTTGGCATCCGAGCTCAGCCGCACCGTCGCTTTCGCGCCGTCGCGACCCGCCACGGTGAGGTCATCGCCGGTCAGGCTCTCGATGGCGCCGGCGACCCGCGTCGGGGTGGTCGCGGCGGGTTGCTGGGCCTGAGCCAGACCGCCGGCAAACACCGAGGCGATCAGGAAGAGGAAAATCTTGCGCATGATGTGGGAAGCTCCCTGCCGGCCATCGTCAGTCAGCTTCTGGCGATATTGAAGCGCGGCGCGGCTAGCAAGCGCGTTTCCGCCTGCTCGCGCAATCGCGATCAGGCCGCGGCTGCCGCGATGATAAACTCACCGCATGCGGTGCATTTTCGGGGCCCTTTCCGCGGGCGGACCGCCGATCAGGCCGTCTGCGCGCCAGGTCGCAACCAGCCTTGCGCTGGCAATGATGCTCGCTGGGTGTGTTGCCCCCGGCAGCAGCACCGAGCCGATGGCGAACTCGCGCGACAACGGAGCGATCGAGCGTGGTGCCTATCTCGCGACCGCCGCCAATTGCCGAAGCTGCCACACGGATACGCGTCCTGGCGCGCCGCCCTTTGCTGGTGGCCGGGCTATCGTCACCCCATTTGGCGCCTATTACAGCGGCAATATTACACCCGACACTGTCGACGGCATCGGATCGTGGAGCGATGCGGATTTTCTGCGAGCGCTGCGGCAAGGGGCGGCCCCGAACGGATCCTTTTACTTTCCGGCATTTCCCTATCCCTCATTCACGCGCATGACCGACCGCGACATCCTCGACATCAAGGCTTACCTCGCGACGCAGTCGCCGGCGGCACAGCCCAATCGGTCGCCCGATGCGTTGTTTCCCTACAATGCACGGCCGCTCCTGGCCGTGTGGCGGGAGCTTTACTTCACTCCCGGCTCGTACGTGCCCGATCCCGCTCAGTCGGCGGAGTGGAACCGGGGCGCCTATCTCGCCACCGCCGTCGCCCATTGCGGCGAGTGCCACACCCCGCGGGACGCGCTGGGCGGGCTCGTTTCCGATCGGCCTCTTACCGGAACGATGGCCGTCAAGACCGGGATGCGCGCGCCCGACATCACGGCTCACCGCCCGCACGGGATCGGCGCCTGGAGCGTCGACGACATCGCCGACTTTCTCGATACCGGCATCGCCCCGGATGGGGACGCCGTCGGTGGGGCGATGACCGAGGTGGTCAACGCGACCAGCAAACTCACGCCACCCGATCGGCGGGCCATCGCTGTCTACATCAAGTCGATACCACCGCGGCCAGCCCAGGCGACAAAGTAGAACACGGACCGGCATTGTGATTTCGGTTCAGCCCGACGGGTTCTCGTGCCATGCTCGCGAGGTTGGCGCTCAAGCGGCGCGTGTACGGCCCGCTGGCGTCTCTCAGGTCATATTTCTTGGGAGGACACGATGGCGAAATACACGCTGATCAGCTTCAAGACCTGCCCCTGGGTGCAGCGCTCGGCGATTTTGCTGCGCGAAAAGAACACCCCGTTCGAGTTCCGTCACATCGAGCCGGATAACCGGCCGGACTGGTTCCTGGC
This sequence comes from Alphaproteobacteria bacterium, assembly GCA_019240125.1. Taxonomy (GTDB): domain Bacteria; phylum Pseudomonadota; class Alphaproteobacteria; order ATCC43930; family CGMCC-115725; genus DATARH01. Next base: position 25,836 of record JAFAYW010000354.1, on the reverse strand, counting down.
GATCTCGCCGCACAAAAAGGTGCCCGTCGTCCGCATCGACGACAGCGTCTCGCTGTTCGAGTCGAGCGCGATCAACGAGTTCCTCGACGAGACTGTCGAGCCGCGCCTGCATCCCGCCGACCCGGTACAACGCGCGATCAACCGTGCCTGGACCGATTATGTCCCGACCTTTGCGTCATCGGTAACCGGCTGCGCCTATGCCGCGACGGAGGAGGACTACAAGAAGGCGATCGCCAAAATCCCCGAGGCCTTCGACCGCCTGGAAAAGGCACTGGAGAAGCAAGGCAGCGGGCCGTTCTTCAACGGCGCCAGCTATTCGCTGGTTGATGCGGCCTATGCACCCTTCCTGCAGCGCTATGTGTTCCTCGACCACATCCACGCGATCGGGCAGCTCGAGAAATTCCCTCGCCTCAAGGCATGGGTCGATGCGCTGATGGCGCGTCCCTCGACGCACTCCTTCCCGCCCGCCGAGTTCGAGGCGATGTATCGCGAGAACCTGCGCAAACGCGGCAGCTATCTGTCGCAATTCATCGAGGCGCCGCGCGCCGCGGCGGAATAAGCGGGCCGTCCTCCCGGGCGCCGCGCCCGGGAGGGCAGCCGAAAGACACAAGCATGGCGTGGCCCCACCTGGTGCCATACGCACTCGCCATGACGCTGATGGGCAGCGCAACCGCATTGTCCATCGCCGACACGCCGCCGCTCGCCGCGGAACCGCCAGCGCACGCCACATCAACCGAACCGGCGCCGGGTGAGTTGCTGATTGCCGCGGCGACACTGCCGGACCCGCGGTTTCATCACGCCGTCATCCTTGTCGTGAAGCACGATGAAAGCGGTGCGCTTGGCATTATCATCAATCGCCCGGTGCGCAAAAACCGCTTGGCGACGGTGCTGAAGGAGGCCGATAAGGCCGGCGCTGAGGACACCAGCATCACCGGCGACATCGAGCTGTATTATGGCGGGCCGGTCGAACCCTGGCTCGGCTTTCTGATCCATAGCGGCGACTATCACCGTGCCGCCACGATCAAGATCGACGACGTCGCCGCGGTCACCGCCGATAAGGAGGCGCTGCGCGATATCGGGCACCGACAAGGCCCGACGCAGTATCTGTTCGCGATCGGCTATGCCGGTTGGGGCGCCGGTCAGCTCGAAGGCGAGGTGGCGCGTCGCGACTGGTTCACGACGCCAGCCGATCCGACGCTGATCTTTGACGCCGACCGCGCGAAGCTTTGGGAAACCGCCCTCGCCCGCCGCACCCAGGACCTGTAGATCGGCGAAGAAGACCAGGGCGAGGTGCGCCGGCCGCCCGACCCAAAAAGCATGGAGGAAATGCGATGACCAGCCCGACCCGCGAATTCCGCCGCCTGCTCGAGGGCGGCGAGCCGGTCTACGCCCCGCTCGTGTTCAGCCCGATCTCGGCCCTGCTGGCGCAGCAGGCCGGGTTTCGCGCGCTGTATCTCGGCGGCGGCTCGATGGGCTATATCAAGGCCGGCACCGAGGCGAATCTGTCGCTAACCGAGATGGCCCAGGCGGCGGTCGATATTCGCACCGTCTGCCCCCTGCCGCTGATTCTCGATGGCGCCGCCGGCTGGGGCGACCCGATGCACGTGCGGCGCACGGTTCAGATGAGCGAAGCGGCTGGATTCACCGCGATCGAGATCGAAGACCAGATCCTGCCGAAACGCGCGCACCACCATATCGGGCGCGAGCACATGGTGCCGTCCGAGGAGATGGAAGCAAAGATCGCCGCGGCGGTGGTGGCCCGCCGCGACCCCGATTTCGTGATCATTGGCCGCACCAATGCCGTGCGGAACACCGGCCTCGACGACGCACTGCGTCGCGGCGAGGCCTATAAGCGCGCCGGCGCGGACATGCTCTACGTCACCGGCCGCAAGCCCGAGGATGTGCGCTTCCTCGGTGAGCGCCTGCCGGGCCCCTTGATGTTCATGGCCGGCGCCGGCGGCCTTTCCGCCACGGAGCTCACCCGCGCCGAATTATACCGGCTCGGCTATCGCCTGATTGTCGACCCGACCACGCCGCTGATGGCGGCGCACAAGGCGCTGCGCCAGTGCTATGCGGCCCTCGCCAAGGACCGTCCCGACCCGCTGCTGGGCGCGGAGCCGGGCAAGGAGCAGGCGATCGTGCACGAGACCATCGACCTGGAAACCATGCTCGATATCGAACGCCGCACGGTTGAGCGTTAGTCTATGCGCCTGCGCGTGCCATTCGCAACGGAGCTTTGAGACTTCATGCGGCAGGCCATAAAAGAAACGGGCGCAGCCATTAGGCCGCGCCCGTTGTACTTGACCGTGTCCGCTGCTTACTGAGCGGTCGGACGACCCGGGGCCGGAGCGGCTGGCGCCGGGGCCATCGGGGCTGCGCCCGAGCTCTTCGACATGCGGTGATGATGCACGCGGTGATGTGCGTGATGCATCATGCGGTGGTGGCGGTGATGCCGCGCCCAATGACGATGCATTGGCACCGGGGCCGGGGCCATCGCCGGTTCTTCCGGCGGCGGCGGAGCCGGGGCTGCCATCGGCGGGGGCGGTGCCATCGATGCCTGCGGCGGCGGCGGGGGCTGATTTGAGCACGCGGCCAGTGCTACCAATGCAGCAGCGGCGAGTAACGGCTTAGCTAACTTCACGAGTCTCTCCCAGGGGTTGCCGGCACGACGATAATAACAACCACATAGCACTTCCGATCTGTCGCTTGAAGCAGGTATTTTGGCCTTCCTCGCGGCGGAGCGAGAGTTTCCGCCAATCCATCCAGGATATCCGCGGTTCTGTGCCAAAAAAGCCGTTAGGTGCGGCTAATATGACGCAATAGATAGCGCGCCTGTGGGGTTGGCGGGGCCACGTCTGTTGCAACAATATCACGATCGATCAGATCGACAAGGTGCGCCAGGACCGAACGTCCCGCCGCACCGAGCAACGTGGGGTTGAGATTGACATAAAGCCGCTGAACGATGGAATCGACTGTGTCACACCCCGATTTCAAACACTCGACGATCCCCGCCTCGCGCTCACGGCGATGCGCGATGAATGCGCGGACATGCCGGGCCGGCTCGGTGATCGATGGACCATGGGTCGGCCAGTACACCGAATCGCTGCGGGTCAGCAGTTTGTCGAGCGAGGCCATGTAATCCGCCATATTGCCATCAGGCGGTGCGATCACGCTGGTGGACCAGCCCATCACATGGTCGCCGCTGAACAGGATGCCGGCCTCCGGCCAGGCAAAGCACAGATGATTCGAGGTGTGGCCGGGCGTGTGTACGGCCTCGACGCGCCATTTGCCGCCCTCGATTGTGTCACCGTCCGCGACCACGATATCGGGCGCGAAATCCCAGTCGCCGCCCGCCTCCGGCCCGATCTCGCCGCGCCGCCCGCCGGCATGCGGCCCGAAACCATAGGTTGGGGCACCGGTTGCCGCCTTGAGCGGGCGCGCGCCCGGCGAGTGGTCGTTATGGGTATGCGTCACGAGAATATGCGTCACCCGCTCACCGGCGAGGCTCGCGAGCAAGGCGTCGATGTGCTCGGCGATATCCGGGCCGGGATCGATCACCGCAACCTCGCCCTCGCCGATCACGTAGGTGCCGGTGCCCTTATAGGTGAAGGGACCCGGATTGCGCGCCACGATGCGGCGCACCCCCGGCGCCACCGGCTCCAGCCGGCCGTATTCGAAGGAAATGTCACGCCGGTAGGGAATTTCCATCGCCATTTCAGGAGCTCCCGCGCCGCTGGCGCCGAACAGCAAGCGCGCCGGTCACCACTTATTGCGCAATTCCCGCAGCTTCAGGAACACGGTCTTCTGGTCGGGCTGCTCCGGCAGGTCCGGGAAGGCTTCGCGCAGCCGCTTGATGACGCTCGGGCTGGTCAGACGGAAGAAGGTGTTGATGTCCTTTTCCATCCCCAGCGTCGTCACCATTGCCCGGTTGGTGTCCTGCCGTTCCATGTCGGGCAGCATCGCCTTGGCGTGCGAGTTATCGGGCTCGCGGTCGAGCGTGAAGCGCAGATTGTTGGCGATGTAGTCGTGACCGGGATAGACCAGCGTGTCATCCGACAGTTTCGCGAGCTGCGCGGCGAAGGTGTTGTAGAGCTCGTGCGGGTGGCCGCCATTGTGACAGTTGCCGGCGCCCGCGTTGAACAAGGTGTCGCCGCAAAACAACGCCCGGGTGTCACCGCGCGACAGCACGCAGATATGCGACATCGTATGGCCCGGGGTGTCGAGGCACTCCAGTTCGACACTGCGTCCGACCTTGATCACATCGCCGGCCTTCAGGCCGCGATCGATGCCCTCGATCTGGCCACCGGCATTGGCATGCGCGAGCAGTTTGGCGTGGGTGGCGCCGATCACCTGATCGTTGCCACCGGTGTGGTCGCGATGATGGTGGGTGTTGAGGACCTGAGTAATGGTCCAGCCCTTGGCCTTGGCCGCCGCGAGGCATTTCTCATAATCGAGCGGGTCAACCGCGAGCGCCTCTCCGGTCTCGCCACAAGCGATCAGATAATTGAAATTGCGACCGGAATTGTTGGTCCATATCTGTTCGACGATCATCGCATGGTCCTCGATTGCCAGCGCTGTTTGCCAGCGGAAAGCCCCGACGCCCGCGGCACTCAGCGTCTTCTGCCGGGTCGCCGCGCCGGGTCCCAGCGCCGAGTAGCATGCCCGGAGTATCACGCCGCCGCCGCGCCGGGCAAGCCGCCATGGGAATGGCGCCGGGCCGATTGCGCCGCGGCGCGGGCGGCCACATCTGTTGTCGATGAGCGACCGGCTGCAATTTCCCGACGGCGCCTTCGACCGTATCGACGGCGAGGAGGACGAGTTCTTCTATGAGCCACCGCGCCTTGTCTTGCATATCGATGAGGGCGCCGTCGCGGCGCTGACGGCGTATTATCGCGAGGCGTTGCCGCCGGATGGCGTGGTGCTCGACCTGATGAGCAGCTGGGTCAGCCACCTGCCGCCGGAGATCGCCTATGCCGAGGTGATCGGCCACGGCATGAACGCGACCGAACTGGCGGCCAACCCGCGCCTCGGCCGCTGGTTTGTGCGGAACCTGAACCAGACCCCCGACCTGCCGCTCGGCGATGCCTGCGTCGATGCCGTGACGATCTGCGTCTCGATCCAGTATCTGCAACAGCCGGTGGCGGTGATGCGCGAAATCGAGCGCGTGCTGCGGCCGGGCGGATTGGTGGCGATCAGTTTCTCGAACCGCTGTTTCTGGACCAAGGCTGTCGCGATCTGGCGCAGCCTCGACGATGCCGGCCACGCCCGGCTCGTGTCGCTTTATCTGGCCGAGGCGGGTTTCGACGCGGTCGAAACCCGGCAGCTCGCCGAATGGATCGAGGACGAACGCGACCCGCTCTACGTCGTCACCGGACGCAAGCCGTAGCGTGTTTGGTAGTCAAGCAAAGCGCAACTTGCACGACCGCTTCGCTGCCGGCGCAACCTTGTTGTAGGCTCGCGGTGAGAACGGTCGAGGAGACGAAGCATGCAACTGGGCGCGCTGTTGCCGCTGGGGGATATCGGCGGCGATCCGCAGGTGGTGAGCGAGTACGCGCTGGCCGCGGAGAACATCGGCTATGATTTTATCGAGGCTCCGGACCATGTGCTGGGCGTCAACGCCGCGAGCCGGCCGGGCTGGGACCGCAATGACAACGACGATCTGTTCCACGATCCGTTCGTGTTGTTCGGTTATCTCGCCGGCTGCACCACCGATCTCGGGTTTTCGACCGGTGTCCTGATCCTGCCGCAGCGGCAGACGGCGCTGGTCGCGAAGCAGGCGGCCTGTCTGGACGTGCTGTGCGGCGGCCGGTTCCGGCTTGGCATCGGGGTCGGGTGGAACGAGGTCGAGTTTGTCGGGCTCAACGAGAATTTCCATAATCGCGGCCGCCGCTCGGAAGAGCAGGTGCAGATCATGCAGAAGCTCTGGGCGGAGCCGCATGTCAGCGTCAAGGGCCGCTACCACACGATCGAGGATGCCGGGATCAACCCGCGGCCCACCAGCGGCCGGGTACCGGTGTGGTATGGCGGGCACCACGAGCGCACCCTCGAACGTGTCGCCAAGTGGGGCGATGGCTGGATGCCCAATGCCTACCCGCCCGACCAGAGCGCACTCGATGTCTTCGCCAAGTTGCGGTCGCTGACCGAGGCGGCAGGGCGCGACCCGGCACAGATCGGCATTGAGGTGTGGGTCGCGATGGGCGAAGGCGAGGAAGCCGATTGGGCCAGGGAAGCGCGCTTCTGGAAAGCGGCCGGCGCGTCGCATCTCTGCCTGACGACCACGTTCAACCGCCGCCACCACAAGCGCATCGCCGGCGATACGATGTCGGATCATCTGGCGGCGCTGCACCGCTACCATTCCGCTGTCGCGGGGGAGCTGTAATGGCATGAAGATCAGCTTTGATGTGGATTGCACGCCCGAGGAGTTGCGCGAGTTTTTCGGGTTGCCGGATGTAAAGCCGATGCAGGAGCAGCTGCTGAAGGAGGTGGAGCAGCGCATGCGAACCGGGCTCGCCGCGCTTGAGCCGGAGGCCATGCTGAAGACCTGGATGCCGGCCGGGATGCAGGGGTTCGAAAAGTTGCAGGAGATGTTTCTCAACCAGCTCGGTGCCGCCGCGCTGAAGAAGTGAGGTGAGCGTCGCGTTGCGCACGCCGCGCCTCCTGCTGCGCGAATGGCGCGACAGCGACTATGACGGCTTTGCCGCCATGTCCCGCGAGCCGGGGGCCATGGACTACCTGATGCCGTTTGCCGACCGCGCCGCGAGCGACGCCTGGATCGACCGCATGCGAGCGCATCAGGCCGAGCACGGCTTTGCCCAGATGGCGGTGGAACTGCCGGGCACAGCCGCGCTGATCGGAGCGATCGGGTTGTTGCGGGTGCGGTTTGCCGCCGCCTTCGCGCCGGCCGTCGAGATCGGCTGGCGGATTGCCCCGGCTTTGTGGGGCAGGGGCTATGCTTATGAGGGCGCGCGCGCCGCCCTCGATGACGGGTTCGGCAGGCTCCATCTCGATCAGATCGTCGCGTTTACGGTAGCGGCGAACCGGCGCTCCTGGGGCCTTATGGAACGGCTCGGCATGGCGCGTGACACGACGGATGATTTCGATCATCCCAGCGTTCCGGAAGGCCACCCTTTGCGCCGGCATATACTGTACCGGCTGCGCCGCCCGGGCGCGCGCTGATCTTTCGGAGGCCGGGATGGCCTGGGGTCTTTCGATCCGGAACCCTCTACGCAAGCCGGGATCGGCAATGGCCTGCGCCTGTTTGCATCAGGTGGAGGCAGCGGCAATGCTGACGGGCAGAATTTGCCTCTGATGAACGCTGTGACACTCGCGGCTTAATATTACAGGTACCGCACGATGCAGTTCTCCGAACCCGAGCTTCTGGCGCAACTCGTCGCGGCTGATGCCGCTGCCATCGAGGACGCTGCCTTCGGCATTATCGGCATGAATCTCGACGGCGTGGTCACTCGGTACAACCGGCATGAATCGGCGATCTCGGGCCTGTCGCCCGATCGGGTGGTGGGCAAGCATTTCTTCTCGGCCGTCGCCCCATGCACCAACAACTTCATGGTGGCGCAGCGCTATGAAGACAGCGAGGAACTCGATGAAACCATCGACTATGTCTTCACGTTGCGCATGAGGCCGACCAAGGTGCGGTTGCGCCTGCTCAAATCGGCCAAGGCCGGGCGCCAGTTTCTCGCCGTCGAACGGGTTTAGTCAAAAGTGGCTCCAATGGACACCGCGGCGGCGGCGTTACCGCTCGAGGCCGAGCACGAGGCGCTGCTTCAGTTTCTGTATGTCTGCCCGGTCGGCGTGGCGCAGCTTGACGGGCACGGCACCGTCGACATGATGAACCCGCTCGCCATCCAGCTGCTGATGCCGGTGGCGCCGATGGGCGTTGTCGAAAATCTGTTCGACGCGCTTGCCGGGATCGAACCGGATTTGCGCCACCGCGCCGAGAGCTTCACCGAGGAACGCGGTGCGATCTGCGAAAATCATCGCATCCAGTTGTCAAATGGCAGTGTCCGCAGAGGGCAGAGGACCGACCCGCTGGTCGTGGCGCTGACGCTGCTGCGGATCGAACCCGATCGCATCATGGCGGTGCTTGTCGATGTGTCGAAGCAGGTTGCGCAGGAACGCCTGGTGCGGCAGCACGAAGCGTGGCTCGCCGCGATCTTCAACGGCGTCAAGGATTTCGCGATCTACTCGCTGAGCTGCGCCGGTGAGATCGAGACCTGGAACGCTACCGGCGAGCGGCTTTTCGGACTGCCGGCCAGCGAGGTGGTCGGACGCGGCATCGACGTGCTGCATGACCAGCGAGAGCCATCCTGGAACCCCGCGCTGGAGGCGGCCCGCCATGACGGATGGTATTTGCGCGAGGGCTGGTGCAGCCGCGGCGACGGCGAGCGCTTCTGGAGCAACACGCTGATCTCGGCGATGAAGCTCGAAGAAGGCGAGATCAGCGGGTTTTGCGTCGTCACCCGCGACACTAACGAGCGCAAACAGAGCCTCGACGAGTTGCGCCGGCTCACGACAACCGACCAGCTGACCGGCACCCTCAACCGATACGCGTTCTTCGAGCGTGCCGCGGCCGAGGAAATGCGGTGCCGCCGCCATGGTGAGTGGATGTCGGCGATCATGATCGACGCCGATCATTTCAAGCGCGTCAATGACGTGCACGGTCATGCGGTCGGCGACCGGGTGCTGAAATCGCTCGCCACGGTCTGCCAGGGCGAACTGCGCGGCAACGATGTCATCGCGCGCCTCGGTGGCGAGGAATTTGCCGTGCTTCTGCCGAGCACCGACCCGGCCCAGGCACTGCGGGTTGCCGAACGCCTGCGGGCCCAGATCGAGGCTCTCGAAATCCCGTTGCCCGGGAATGAGGTGCCGCTGCGTATCACGGCCAGCCTCGGCATCGCGGCAACGGGCGGCGGCGCGGAAGAGGTTCGCAAGGTCGAGGAACTCCTGGAAATGGCCGATCAGGCGCTTTATCGGGCCAAACATGGCGGACGCAACCGCGTCGAGGCGCATCGTCTGGAACCCGCGGCCCTGTAGCCGCCGGTTGGCGTTGACGCCGTCATGATCTTCCTGGTGCGGCACGGCGAGACGGAATGGAACCGCATCGGGCGGTACCAGGGCTGGAGCGATTCGCCGCTGACCGAACGGGGGCTGGCTCAGGCCGCGGCAATCGGCCAAATGCTCCGCGCGACGCCGGAGGCGGCAGCCGCCGAGATTATCGCCAGCCCGCTCGGGAGGGCACGGCGGACCGCCGAGATCATCGCCGGGGCATTGGATGGGCGGCCAATCCGATTTGATGACAGGCTGCGCGAAATCTCACTCGGCTCGTGGGATGGGCTCGACCGAGCCGAGGTGCGCGCGCGCCTGGCCGCCACCCCTGGGGGTTATCGCCGCCATGAGTGGTACTTCAACAGCCCCCATGGTGAGTCATATTCGGATTTCGCCGGTCGCGTGGGCGCGTGGCTGCGCGATACGGGCGATGCGCCTGTCATCGCCGTGGCGCATGGCATCGTGACGCGGGTGCTGCGTGGTCTTTATGCCGGACTGCCGCGCGACGTCGCCCTGCAGCTGAACGTGGCACAGGACTGCGCTTTTCTGCTGCATCGCGGAATCATCACGGAAATTGCTGCATAAGCGAACACTTGCACCGATGTAAGTAAGCGCTTACTTTACCGCGCTATGGCGGTTACCCGATTAGATAGCGACGGGCGGCGGCGCGCGATAGTACAGGCGGCGGTGCCGTTATTCGCGCGCGCCGGCTTTGCCGGCACGACAACGCGCGAGTTGGCAGAGGCGGCGGGGATTTCCGAGGCGCTGTTGTTCCGCCACTTCCCGAGCAAACAGTCGCTGTATCGCGAGATCCTGCGACTCGGTTGCGAAGGCGACCCGGCGCTGGAAAAGATCGCCAGCCTGCAGCCTTCGACCGAGACGCTGGTCGGCATGGTGCGCTTTATGGTGCGCCATTTCGTCAAGGGTTGCGGCAGCGAGCACGATGAATTGCTGACCCGCCTGCGGCTTATCCTGCATAGCTTCCTCGAGGATGGCGAGTACGCGCGCGAACTCTTCGAAACGATGTGCGGCCGGGTCTCGCCGCTGTTCGAGGCGTCGCTGGCGGCGGCGATCGCCTCCGGCGAGGCCGCCCCATCCGGCGGCGCGGCGGCGAATGTGTTCTGGTTTTCACAGCACGTCGCGATCATGATCGCGTTCGCGGCGCTGCCGGGCGACAGCTCGGTGCCGTATCAGGGTTCGCTCGACGAGATCGTCGAGACGGCAAGCACGTTCATCCTGCGCGGGCTCGGCATGAGCGACACCGCTATCGCCGCGGCCACGCGCAATCCCCAATCTTCTTTGGATCGCCCGGCGTCTCCGGATGGCCTGGCGTCGTCCAAATCGGCAGCGGATTAGCCGAGGGCAAGTCATGGATGGTGATCTCAATACAATCCACACCGAGGGCGGGACGATCGTCGCACGCGACGGTACGCCGTTGCGTCCGGCGGCCCGGCAACCCAGAACAGTGCGCTGGTTCCTTATCGTCGGGTTGTTGCTGGTGTTGGTGCTGGGCCTTTTGTACGGCTACAACGCCTTTCGCGAGCACATGACCGCGAGCTTCTTCGCGAGCAATAAGCCGCCGCCGGCGCAGATCACGGCGGTCAAGGCCGTAACCGAGGCGGTGCCGCATTTCGCCACCGCCATCGGCTCGCTCGCCGCCGTACACCAGGTGACCGTGACCCCCGAAGTCGGCGGCCGGGTAACGGCGCTCAACTTCACCGCTGGCACGCATGTCAATGCCGGCGACGCGCTGGTGCAGCTTAACGACGCGCCGGATCGCGGCGACCTCGCCAATTACCAGGCGCAGTCCCGCCTCGCGGCGGTCTCGCTGCGCCGGGCGCAGCTCATGGCGCAGCACCAGTTCGGGACGGTGGAATCCGTCGATCAGACCCAGTCGCAGTTCGACCAGGCCAATGCGCAGATCGCCAAGACCCAGGCGATCATAGCACAAAAGCTGATTCGGGCGCCGTTTTCCGGCCAACTGGGCGTGCGCCAGATCGATCTCGGCCAATATGTGCAACCCGGCGCGCCGATCGTGTCGCTGACCGATCTGCGGCAGCTCTACGTCAACTTCACGCTGCCCTCCACGCAACGCGCGGACATCTCGGTTGGGCAGAAGGTCAATGTGACGCTGGACGCGTTTCCCGGCCGCAGCTTTGAGGCGCAGATTTCGACGATCGACCCGCAGGTGCGCGCCGACTCGCGGACGATGACGGTGCAAGCGACACTGCCGAACCCGGATGAGACGCTATTGCCGGGTATGTTCGTCAACGCCGCCGTGGTGCTGCCGGAGGAGCCCGACCGGGTGGTATTGCCGGAGACAGCGGTCGATTACACGCTATACGGCGACAGCGTCTTTGTGATCCGCGAGGACGGCAAGGACGCCAGCGGCAAGCCAATCCTGACGGCGCATCGCGTGCCGGTTAAGACCGGCATGCGCTGGAACGGCAATGTCGCGATCCGCGATGGCGTGACGGCGGGCACCATGGTTGCCGCCGCCGGGCAGGTCAAGTTGCAGGATGGGTCCGCGGTGGCGGTCACCGACAGTGCGCCGCCAAAGCCACCCACCAAGCCGACGATGAACTGACGCTCATTTAAACCCGGTCGCGATGACGCGCCACAAACACCTCATTCCCGCGAGAGCGGGAAGCCAGGGCAACTGCTCCGTCACCGGTCCCCGGACCCCCGCTTGCGCGGGGGGGACGAATAAGGGTTTTCGTCCTCGCTTCGATCCCGGGTCAAACGGCCCTGCATCATTACCGCGATGCCTAGCACTGAGTAACGCCCCATGAGATTCACCGATCTCTTTATCCGCCGCCCGGTTCTGTCGCTGGTGGTCAGCCTGCTGATCCTGTTGATCGGGCTGAAATGCATGCTCGGACTCCAAATCCGGCAGTACCCGCGGCTATACAACACGACGATCACAGTCACCACGACCTATCCAGGCGCCGCGCCCGACCTGATCGCGGGCTTTATCACGACCCCGATCGAGCAGGCGGTCGCCACCGCCGAGGGCATCGACTATCTGACCTCGACCTCGATCCAGGGCACCAGCACCGTCACCGCCTATATCCGGCTCAACTACGACCCGAGCCAGGCGCTGACCGACATCATGGCCAAGGTGCAGCAGGTCAAATACCTGATCCCGACCGAGGCGCAGGATCCGGTCATCCTGAAATCGACCGGACAGACGACCGCAGTCATGTATATCGGCTTTTCCAGCGCCGAGCTGTCGAGCCCGGCGATCTCGGATTATCTGACCCGCGTCGTGCAGCCGATCCTGTCGACCGTCGATGGCGTTGCCTCGGCTGATATTCTCGGCGGCCAGACATTTGCGATGCGGCTGTGGCTGGATCCGGCGCGCATGGCGGCGCGCGGCATATCGGCCAGCGACGTGTCGAACGCGATCCGCTCCAACAACTACCAATCGGCGCCGGGGCAGGCAAAAGGCTTCTTCACCGTCACCAATATCGACGCGCGTACCGGCCTGACCGATGTCAACCAATTCCGCCGCATGGTGGTGAAAGCGGTCGGTGGGGCGCTGGTGCGCATCGAGGATATCGGCGATGTCGATCTGAGCGCGCAGAGCTGGACCTCGAGCGTCTCCATGAACAACCAGCATGCCGTGTTTATCGGCGTGCAGGTGACCCCGACCGGCAACCCGCTGCAACTCGTCGCCGGCATCCGCAAGCTGATGCCGGAAATCCAGCGCAATCTGCCGCCCTCCGTGAAGATGGAGGTGGCCTACGACTCGACCAAGTTCATCCAGGCCTCGATCGACGAAGTGAAGATGTCGCTCGGCCAGGCGGTGGTGATCGTTGTCGTCGTGATCTTCCTGTTCCTCGGCAGTTTCCGCTCGGTAGTGATCCCGATCGTCACGATACCGCTGTCGCTGATCGGCGCCGGCATCATCATGGCGGCGCTTGGCTTTACCTTGAATCTGCTGACACTGCTGGCGATGGTGCTGGCAATCGGTCTGGTCGTGGACGACGCGATCGTCGTGTTGGAAAACATCTACCGTCACATCGAGGAGGGGCTGAGCGCACCGCAGGCCGCTTTGATCGGAGCACGCGAGATCGCCGGCCCGGTCATCTCGATGACGGTGACGCTGGCAGCGGTGTATGCGCCAATCGGCTTTCTTGGCGGCGTCACCGGCGCGCTGTTCCGCGAATTCGCCTTCACATTGGCGGGCGCGGTCATCATCTCGGGCATCGTCGCGGTGACGCTGTCGCCGATGATGTGCTCGCTGCTGTTGCGGCGGGATGCGTCGGAAGGCTGGTTCGCGCGACGGATCGATCGCGTCTTCACCCGCCTTTCCGAGGCCTATGGGCGGCGGCTCGACCGCTCGCTCGACTATCGCCCGATCACCGCGCTGTTTGCCCTGGCGGTGTTCCTGGCGCTGGGCTTCATGTACATGAAGACCGCCAAGGAACTGGCGCCCGAGGAAGATCAGGGTGTGCTGTTCGCGGTCACCAAGTCGCCGCAATACGCCAATCTCGACTACAGCGACAAATACGGCGACGAACTGGAAAAGATCTTCTCGGGGATCCCAGAGGCCGATTTGACCTTTGTTCTCAACGGCCGCAACGGTCCCAATCAGGGTATCGCCGGTGTGATCCTCAAGCCGTGGGACGAGCGCAAACGCAGCGCTACTGCGCTGAAGCCGGTATTGCAGCAGAAGGCCAGTTCGGTCGAGGGCATGAGCGCCTTTGTCTTCTCATTGCCGCCATTGCCGGCCTCGATCGGCGGCCTGCCGGTGCAGATGGTGATCAGCTCGACCGGCGATTTCCCGGCGATCTTCGACGCGATGGAGAAGATCAAAGCGGCGGCGCGCAAATCAGGCAAGTTCATCGTCACCGACAGCGACCTCGCCTTCAACCAGCCGACCATCCAGGTCGATGTCGATCGCAACAAGGCGAACGATCTCGGCATCACCATGCAGTCGATCGGCGATACGCTGGCGCTGCTGGTCGGCGAGAATTACGTCAACCGCTTCAATCTCAACGGTCGCTCCTATGAGGTCATCCCGCAGGTGCCGCGCGCCGAGCGGCTGAACCAGAACACGTTGACGCAATATTACGTGACCTCGGCGGCCGGCGAACAGGTGCCGCTGTCAAACCTGGTGACGGTCAAGACGGTGAGCGCCGCCAATGCGTTGACGCGCTACAACCAGCTCAACTCCGCGACTTTCAGCGCGGTGCCGATGCCTGGCGTGACGATGGGCGACGCGGTCGATTTCCTCGAGCAGCAGGCCGCCCAGCTGCCCGCCGGATTCAGCCACGACTACCTGTCGGATTCGCGGCAATACGTTCAGGAAGGCAACCAGCTGGTGGTGACCTTCGCCTTCGCGCTGATCATGATCTTCCTGGTCCTGGCGGCACAGTTCGAAAGCCTGCGCGACCCGCTCGTCATCATGATCAGCGTGCCGATGTCGATCTGCGGCGCCTTGTTGCCGCTGTTTATCATCGACGGCAATTTCATGGGCATGGCGGTGGCGGGTACGACGATCAACATCTACACGCAGGTCGGCCTCGTGACGCTGATCGGTCTGATCAGCAAGCACGGCATCCTGATGGTCGAGTTCGCCAATCAATTGCAGGAGAACGAGGGGCTGAACCGCCGCGCCGCGATCGAGCGCGCCGCTCGCGTCCGGCTGCGGCCCATCCTGATGACGACCGCGGCGATGGTGGTCGGTCTCGTGCCGCTGTTACTGGCGAGCGGCGCCGGTGCGGCGAGCCGCTTCTCGATCGGCATCGTGGTGGTGTCGGGCATGTCGATCGGCACGCTGTTCACGCTGTTTGTCCTGCCGGCGGTCTACACCGTACTGGCGAAAGACCACGCCACCGCCGCCCATTCGGTGCGGGCGCGCGAACTGGCTCAGGTCACCTGAGCCAGCGGCCGCGCCGCCGGCCGGCGATATAGCAGGCGCGCGGTCAGCATTGCCGCGACGGTCGCGAGGCCGAGGACAAAGCCCCACCATAGCCCGACCGGGCCGGCACCGAGCTTGAAGGCAAGCGCCCAGCCGCCGACAAACCCGATGCCCCAATAGCCGATCCCGGCGAGCAGCATTGGCACTGTCGTGTCGCGATAGCCGCGCAGCCCGCCCGCCGCGACCACCTGGATGCCATCGACGATCTGGAACAGCGCCGCCACCGCGAAAAACCGCCGGGCCAGCGCGATAACGCCGCGATTGCCGGGGTCGCCGAGCGCGATATAGGCGCCAATGATCGGCACCGCGAAAAGCCACAGCATCACGCCGGACACCGCCATGCAGGCGGTGCCGAGCGACAGCGCGACAACCGCCGCGCGGCGCGCCGAGTCCGGTCGCTCGGCGCCGAGTTCGGCGGCGACACGCACGGTCGCCGCCTGCGCGATGCCGAGGGGCACCATAAATGTAGTGCTGGCGCAGTTGATCGCGATCTGGTGCGCCGCCAGCGCCTCCGCGCCAAACAGCCCCATCAGCGCCGCCGAGGTCACGAACACGCCGACCTCCAGCCCCTGCAATCCGGCAATCGGCCCGCCAAGAACGAGGATGCGCCGCAGGTCGGCCAGGATGTCCGCGAGGGAGCCGCGCAGCCGATGCGCCGGATCATGACGCGGCAGCGCCGCAAGCGCCGCCGCGAGCCCGAGAAACATCAGCCATTGATTGATCGCGGAGGCATAGCCCGAGCCCTCCAGACCCAGCGCGGGCAATCCGAGATGGCCAAAGATCAACGCCCAGTTCAGCACGATGTTCGTGCCGATCCCGACCCCCAGCACCAGCATGATGGCGCGGGTTCGCGACACTGCCGCCAGCAGGCTGCGCAAGGCGGCAAACCCGATAAAGCCCGGCGCGCCCCAGGCGATCGCGCGCAGAAAGATGCCGATATCGCCGGTCAGTACGGGATCATAGCCCAGCGCGGCCAGAAGCGCCGGCGAACTTCGCATCAGCACGATGACCGGCAGCGCCAATATCGCGGCCAGAACGAGGCCGCTGGCGCCGATCCGCCCGGCGGCGGCCCGGTCGCCGGCGCCGATCGCGAAAGCGGCGAGCGGCGACACCGCCAGCACTACCCCCTGGCACACCACCACAGTCGTAAAATAGAACCCGGCGCCGAGCCCGACCGCCGCGAGCGGAACCGCACCGAGCGCGCCGACCATGACGGTGTCGGTCACGCCCATCGCCATCTGCGCCACATTGGCGGCGGCGAGCGGCAATGCCAGGACGAGGGTGGCACGGACCTCTTTGACGAGACCGGGGGACATCGCAAGATAGCGGCTGGAAGCGGGCCGGGGCTTGTAATGGCCGCGCGCCCCCCGCGTCAAGGCGCATGACTACGCAGAGGTACCGCAGGATCGGCGGCGGCCTCGCCGCTAGCCGACCTCGCGGACATGCGTGTGGAGGTGCGGGCGGCCGGGTTCGTCGCCGTGCGCATGGCTCGCCGCCTCGATAGCAACCGGCACCGCGACGAGGCGCCCATGCCGCACGCCGCGCTCGGCCATGACGTGCTCGGCGAAGTTGCGCATCTCGCCCATCGCGCCGCGCAGCACCGCGACCTCCAGACAGCTCTCGTGATCGAGGTGCACGTGCAGCGTCGCCAGGGAGAGATCGTGATGCGCGTGAAACGAGCGGGTCAGCCGCTTGGCGAGTTCCCGGCCCTCATGGTCATAGACATAGACCAGCGCGGCGACCCCTTCGGCCGAGGATGCGGCGGCGTCCTCACTCTCGATAATCCCGGCGCGGGTCAGGTCGCGGATCGCCTCGGAGCGGTTCTGGTAGCCGCGCTGTTCGATAATCCGATCCAGCGCCGTGAGCAGTTCATCATCGATTGAGATCGTAATACGTTGCATCTGAAACCCTCGGTTTCGTATGATGATCATCTAGATTATTCATACTTTACGTCTGGTGTTCATGCGCGATCCCCGGCTGCGCCTGCTGCCCGCGTGGGTCGTGGCGCCGATCGCGCTGGTCTTCGCCCATGCGACCTCGGCGGCACAGACCACCCCGGCTCCCGCGGGAACGCTGCCGATGGAGCTGGACACGATCGAGGTCACCGCCCCGGCCGCCGAGACGCCGGCGACGACCTCGCTCGGGCATTCCGATACGGCCAGCGAAGGCACCATCTCCGCGCAGCAGATCGAGCAGCAGCCGCGCTATCGCGTCGGCGAGATTTTGGAGGCGATGCCCGGTCTGATCATCACGCAGCACAGCGGCGAGGGTAAGGCCAATCAGTATTTTCTGCGCGGCTTCGATCTCGACCACGGCACCGATATCGCGATCAGCCTCGATGACATGCCGGTCAACATGCGCACGCACGCGCACGGCCAAGGCTATTCCGACCTCAACTTCATCATCCCGGAACTGCTCGGCGACCTGCAGTATTCGAAAGGGCCGTACTTCGCGGCGCTCGGCGATTTCGACACTGCCGGCGCGGTGCAGATGAACTATGTCGATACATTGCCGCACGACCTCGCCTCGGTCAGCCTTGGGACCTTGGGCGACTATCGCGGGTTTGCCGCGATGTCGCGTCCCTGGGGCGCCGGCAATGTCCTGGTCGCGGCGGAATACGCCCATACCGACGGGCCATGGACCATCCCCGACAATTTCAACAAGGGGAACCTGGTGCTGCGCTACAGCCAGGGCACCGCCGAGAATGGTTTCTCGTTCACCGGCGCCTACATGGACGACGCGTTTCACGCCACCAACCAGATCCCGCAGCGCGCGGTGCTGTCCGGGCAGATCAGCCCGTGGGACGCGATCGATCCGAGCGATGGCGGCAATTCCGAACGCTATAGCCTGTCTGCGAAATACGCCGCGACCGACGATGCGGGGGCGCTCAAGGCCAATGTGTATGCGATCGGCTATCGCCTCAATCTGTGGAACGATTTCGACTACTTCGTGACCTTCCCGCCCCCGATCGGCGATCAGTTCAAGCAAGCCGATCGCCGCAAAATCTATGGCGCGAATGTCAGCTACGCGATACCGGCCCATCCCTTTGGCCTCGACATGACCAATACAGTCGGGTTCCAGACGCGAAACGACGACATCCATGTCGGACTCGCGGAGACCACCGCCGAGGTGACCCGCTTTACCGTGCGCGACGATCATGTGATCGAATCCAGCGCCGGGCTTTATGTCGAAAACCGCACGAAATGGCTCGACAAGCTGCGCACCATCACCGGATTGCGCGAGGATCTCTATTACGGATCCGACAGCAGTTCGCTCGCGGCCAATTCCGGCTCGCTGGTGCGCCAGATCACCAGCCCCAAGGGCACCGTGGTGGTCGGCCCCTGGTATGACACCGAGTTCTACAGCAGCGTCGGACAGGGCTTTCACAGCAACGATCTGCGCGGCGCGGTGACCAGTGTAGATGCTTTGGCGACGGAACTGAACCAGCAGCAGGGCAACAACACGATCGTCAGCCAGTCGAAGACGCCGCTGCTCACCAGGGCGACGGGGTACGAGGTCGGTCTGCGCAGCGAAATCGTGCCGGGCATGAAGACGTCGGCTGATGTCTTCGTGCTCGATCTCGACAGCGAGGCGACCTTTGACGGCGACGAGGCCGGAACGACGCCCGGCCGGCCGAGCCGCCGCGTCGGGTTCGAATTGAACGCCGATTACCGCGTGCTCGCCTGGCTCGCGCTCGACGGCAGCGTTGCGTTCACCCGGGCGCGCTATACCAATGCCGATGACGGCACCGCCGATACCGAGCCGGGGCATCCCGGCAACTACATTCCCGGCGCGGCAAAGATCATCGCCTCCGGCAGTGCCCGGCTGGTCGATCTCGATCCGTGGTCAGCGGAATTGCGCTTCCGCTTTTTCGGCCGGCGTCCCCTGATCGAGGATGACAGCGTCACCTCGCGGCCAACCGCGATGTTCGATGCCCAGGTCGGTTACCGGGTGACCGAGCACCTGCAAGTCCGTCTCGATCTGTTCAACCTTTTCAACTCCAAGGCCCATCAGATCGACTATTACTATCCCTCCCAGCTCGCCAACGAGACGGCGCCGGTCTACGACATCCATTACAAGCCGGTGGAACCGCTATCAGCGCGGCTCAGCCTCAACGGTACATTCTGAACGCGCGGCACAGATGAGCATATGGCCACCGACCGGGGCATCACGCCGATCTCAGATCCGGCCGGAAACGAGGGTGAACAGGATCAGCACGATCTTGCCGTAGGCCGCATCCCAACCGGCATAGGCCGCACTGATTGGCCCGTTCAGATCGCCGAGGGCCAGGACCCAGACGGCGAATGCGATCACGGCGACGACAGCCTGCTTGACAGCTTTCGGTTGGCCCGGCGTATCGGTCTGCCGCAGGGTCCACCAGAATGTTATGGCCAGCACGACCGCAAAGCAGACCAGCAATACCGGGTTGCTCGGTATGCCCGCCGTCTTGTTGACCAGGGCAACGATCGCCGTCCACGCGGCTATGACATCGGCCGGAACGTATTTGACCGCCTTGTCAAAGTAGTCGTCCGGTTTGCTGACACCCGGTGCCACGGCGGCACCGCCCGCGGCCTGCATCGAAAGTTCGTGAATTCGCCTCGACATGCTCTCGCTCCGCTTACTGGTGGAGAAAACCGGCGATCTGGGTGAAGATCGAACGCATCAGAATGCCTTCGCCTTTTGAACCGGCGCCGGCATGATGCAACGCCACCAGCTGCCATTTTGCGTTGAAGCAGGGCGAGCCGCTCGAGCCCGACGCGGTGCGTGTCGTGTATTGGATGTTGATCTGTTCGGGATCGATCCATGTGACACCCTTGCTGCTGAGGGCCAGCGACATCGGGCCGCCTTCCGGATGCTGCAGCACATATAACGGGTCGCGCTTGGCTGGATCGGCTCCGAGTTCCCAGAAGGGCGCGACGTTTTCGGCGTCGGCGATTGATCCGCCGGTGCGTAACAACGCGAAATCGCGGCGAGGGCAGCTGGCGACAATCGCGTCTTCGGCGTGCAGCCGCACCTCCTGGCCCACATCCGCATTGAGCGTCTCAGCAAAGGCGCCGAAACGCAGCACCGTGCTTGCGCTGTTGGTTTTGAGAGCCGCCGGGTCGGCGGCGAGGCTCGCGCCCATCACGTGATAGTTGGTCAGCACGAGATCGGGCGCGATTAGAATACCGGTGCCCATCATGTTGATGGCCCCGACCTCGACGCGGCAGATCGAGCGCGCTCGCGCCGCCGCCGTCATGATCATCGACATCGGATAAAGCTGCGGTTCCGGGGTGAACCAACCCTGCAACTCGAGCTGTTCTGTATCGTCCGCCCAATCGACCTGCGGGCCGGTCTGGCTCGTCCCGGCTGGTGCCGGCACCGCGGGTATCTGGTAGCGGGCCTGAAGCTCGGCGCGCACCGCGTCGGAGCGCAGAAGTCGGTATTTGACGATCAGACCAGCGATGAAGACACGGCCTTCAAGTCCGATTGGCCCGCGGATAAGCGGATAAAGGATGCTGCCGAGCGCCGCGTTTTTGTCCTTTGGGTTGGTTCCGATGTTGAGGGCCCAAAGCACCAGGTGAAGCGCATTATAATAGGCGTCACCGATGTATCCGGCGGCTCCGGCGAACCGTAGATCGGGATCGAACGCGGCCTGGTTGATCAGGAATTTAAAGTACTTCTCGCCGGTCACCGCACCGGCCTCCGACCAACCCGCCAGACGTTGAACGAGTTCTTCCTGGTCCTTGCCGTCAAGCTCCATGGCAAATCAACTTTCCTGATGGCACCATGTGCGCGCCTTCTGAAGATCGTCTTCACCGGTAACGAGTTGATACTTCAGTACAATGCGCGCGATTGCTTCTCTGTCCTCGCCGCCGAGAAAAGGCAATCGGCGGAGCAGCATCCGGCCGAGATATGTATCTTCGGGATGCGGATCCGAGATGCCAAAGCGCTTCCAATTTTTCAACTGGTTCAGGAGCTTCTGCGCCTTCGTCTTGTTATCACCGGTGCGAACGGTCTCCTGCAGCTGTCCTCTCAGTTCGAGTGATAGATAGCTGGATTCGGCTACCACGCCATCAAACCAAGTGCTGTTGTTGGCCGCCGCTCTGGCGAAGATCTGCACGATCGTTTCTTCGTCCTTATCAGACAGTTTGATCTGGATATCGGCCGCGGGATCGACTTTACCGTTTAGCTGGATCGTCGATGGCAGATCGAATACGGTTTGAACCGAATTTCTGCGTTCAAAGATTTCTTCGATCTCGTTCCAAGCCACAAAGTTCCAGGTATTGGCCTCGCGTGTTGACATTGACTTGAA
Source organism: Alphaproteobacteria bacterium (assembly GCA_019240125.1). Classification (GTDB taxonomy): domain Bacteria; phylum Pseudomonadota; class Alphaproteobacteria; order ATCC43930; family CGMCC-115725; genus DATARH01. Next base: position 4,549 of record JAFAYW010000354.1, on the reverse strand, counting down.
TGCGCGGCGATAACCACCCGCGGTCGCATGCAGTCCATCCGAGATAACGCGGCCATGGTAACCGCTGATTGTCTCGATTGCCTGCTTCAGCGATCCGATGGAATTGGTGGTCTGGAGAAACCATTGTGGCAGATGCAGTATAGCCATATCGATGCTACTGTTTCTCACCGCCGTGTAACGCCGTACCGTCGTGAGATCGTAGGGATCCGGGAGATCGGCAGTTTCCAGTTTGAGGCCAACGGCGTTGAAGAATGGGCTCAGCCTGACCGTTATCGCTTGCGGCAGGCTCATATCCTGCATCGCGTCCAAAAAGTCGGTTGATCCGCGATTTCGTTTGGTGAGATCGGTAACCCAGCGCGCCGCGGCAAGCGCACTGTCGAGGCCGCTCGCAGGCGGTGCCGATTTCAGATAGTCGAGCACCTGAGAAATAACCGCTTCGGTCAGCGGTGGCGTTGATGGCGGTGGCCCGATCATGAGTGCTGGACCGCAAGCGAGGGCGGGGAGGATTGCTGCGGCGGCGGCGCACCGAACAGGCGTTCGGCCGTCTGCTTCAGCGGCCCGGCATCGTTCGAACCGATCATCGCGGTCAGAGCGTCGAGCGTCGGCATGGCGATAATCCGCACCGCCTTGCCGCCGCTCGACCATGTCATCGACAATGCCGTTTCACCGCCGATCATCAGCAGGACGGGTTCGATGGACAGCTTCACATCATTTTCGCTGAGGTTGTCCTCCAGTACCCAGACCGCCGGTTCCAGCAACGCCGCTTCCTGACGCGGATCACCGATCTCTCCGGGGGTGACCACCACCACGCGACCGGCCAGCGCCCGATCCTGTCGCAACGCCAGAAAATCCAGCACGGATGCAACGGAATCGACCTCGATGTCGCCTGTTCTCGGGTGCGTTCGTACCTGGTACCCCGCCGCTTCCAGCAGCGCTTTGGCTGCTTCCACGGCGGCGTGGGGCGACTGCTGCAAGGCATCAACGGTCTTCGCGTCCAGCCAGTCGGCGCCGATGATCACAAACGCGATACTGAGAACGAACAGGGCAAAGGCATAGAGCGGCAGAAGCGCCGGGATCAGCGGCATCAGCAGCACCGCGAGCAGGAGGGCCAGGCCGGTTCCAAACCGGCGCGACAGGACCAGCCTCGCACGGCCTTCCGTCGCGGCCGCGAACCAGGATGATCGCTGGCCGGCCCGCTCGGGATACAGCGCCGCAGCGACATCCCTGCCATCGACACCGGACATGACCAGGATCAGAAACGCCACCAGTCCGAGCGAGATATACAGCACCCACGGGTCAAGGCCCGCGCTGACCGGCGGTGCAAACCATGAGCGGATCGCGGCCACAACGGCGTAGAGGATGATACCGAACATGGCGATGACGCCGCCGGCTGCGACACGGCCGAGTATGGCTAAAGCGATTTCGTTCCAAATCGGTGGATCGCCGGCGTAGCGCTTCCTCGTCCACGTTCCGATCGTAAAAAAAACCACCTCAAGGCAGAGCCCGAATAGGAAGAACGAGGGCGAGTGGATAAGAAGCCAGTACGGCAGCAAGCCCGCCGCCATCGAGCAACAATAGGCCAGCCCCAATCCCAACTTCGGCACCGGCCGGTCACCGGCGCCCTGGCGCTCGACAGCCTCAGGCATTCATCGGCCTCCCCCATTGAATTTCTGGGTGTCCGAGATTGTTCTCCAAGCCTAGGACGTGAAACGCTCAACAACAATCCTTTTAATAGGCGCGGCGCCCGTATTTCTACAACTCCAATGCGAAAACACGGCTTGCATTTGCCCAGCGCTCGATCTGCTAGTCACATCTTTTTGCCGTTCACCGGTGCGTCGCGGGTGCGCTCGACCTTCCAGATAAGAGTCGCGAGGAGCGAGGCGGGTGACAACCCGCGCCGCAGCCACTATCGTCCCGCGCACAACCTGACCGAGGGGCGCCGTGCGCATCCCTCACCGCGACCCTCCGACGCCGGCCGCCTGCGAAAGCCCCGCGCGACGAGCAGCGCATTCCCGGCTAAAGGAGAAGCTTCCGCTATGTATCGGCGCGAAATGCTGAAGGCCGCTGCGGCCGGCGGTGCTCTGTTGGCGCTCCGGGCTCCCGCCATTGCGGCACCAACCGTATGGCGCGAGTTCGAGATCACCTATCGTGTCAGGCTCGACACCCAGCATATGCCGGCACGGCTCTGGTTGCCGGTGCCGCAGGATGCCTTGGATTACCAAAGAGTCGTCGATCTCGCCTGGCGCTCACCGGCGCCGGTGTCCCTGCAGTGGGAGGGCCCGTCGCGCGCGCCGGTGGTCGCCGCCACCTGGCTCGACCCGGCGGTGGCGCGCGAAATCGAGGTGACCGCGCGCGTCCAGACGCGCGACCGCAGCGGCTTCTACCCCGATGCATCGCACGATGAACTCGCCGAGTATCTGCGACCAACCGCCAGTTCACCGGTGGATGGCATCGTGCTGAAAAAGGCAACGGAGATTATCGGCACGCGAACCGAGCCGTTCGACAAGGCACAGGCGATATACGATTGGATCGTCGATAACACGTTCCGCCGTGCCGAGACTCGCGGCTGTGGTCTCGGCAACATCGCCTTCATGCTCGAATCCGGCGATCTGGGCGGCAAATGCGCCGACATCAATTCGCTGTTTGTCGGCTTGGCGCGAGCCGCCGGCCTGCCGGCCCGCGATTTCTTCGGGGTACGCGTCGCGGATTCGAAGGTAACGAAGTCGCTGGGAAAATCCGGCGATATCACCAAGGCGCAGCATTGCCGGGCCGAAGTGTTTATCGCCGGGAAAGGCTGGTTTCCGGTTGACCCGGCCGATGTTCGAAAGGTCGTGCTCGAGGAACAGGTGCCGCTCGACAGCGACAAGGTGCAGGCCCTGCGTAAACGGCTGTTCGGCAGTTGGGAGATGAACTGGGTCGGGTTCAACTACGCCCGCGACGTCAAACTACAAGGCCAGCAGGAAGCGCCGCTCGGCTTCCTGATGTACCCCTACGCCGAGACCGTCGAAGGAACCAACGACCCGCTCGATCCGGATCACTTCGCCTATACGATCTCCTCAAAGGAGATAACCTGAGCGTTGGCGTGATCGACAAATCTCGGCGGCTCCGAGGCGGCATATGTCCGGTCGAAATTTGACCCGCCTCGCCGCTGGTCATAGACTCGGATGAATAATGCTGCGAAGGAGGAACGCCATGGCGTACACGATCACGCCGATGACCCCGCATACCGGCGCCGAGGTGCGGGGGCTTGATCTGAGCAAGTCGGTTGACACCGAAACACGCGCCGCGCTCAACCGGGCCTTCGCACAGCACCATGTCCTTATCGTGCGCGACCAGAAATACGAGCCGGCCGATTTCCGCAACGCGGTGCAGGTGTTCGGCGAGTTGCAGCCGCACGACAAAAAGGAGATGCACATCCCCGGTTTCCCGGAGATGTACTATGTCTCCAACGAGCAGACCGTCCCGGGCAAGCGCTTTATCTCGGGCGAAAGCTTCCACACCGACCATTCCAATCACCCGGCCCCGCCCAAGGCGACCATTCTCTACCCGGTGTCGTTGCCGAGTTATGGCGGCGATACGCAATACGCCAACATGCACCTGGCCTATGACGAACTGTCTGAGGCGATGAAACGCAGGATCGACGGGCTGAAGGCCGTGCACGTCTACAACAGCAGATACAGCCCGCGCGAACTGCGCCCGCTGAGCCCCGAAAGCCTCAAGGCATTGCCGCCGCCGGGGGTGCATCCGCTGGTCCGGGTGCATCCGGAAAACGGCCGCAAGGCGCTGTTCCTCAACCCGGTACGCATCGAAAGCATCGTCGGCCTGCCCGATGATGAAGCGCTCGACCTGATCGCGGAATTGATGACGCACGCGACCCAGAAGAAATACGAATATCGCCACCAGTGGACATACGGCGACATGGTGCTGTGGGACAATCGCAGCGTCCTGCACAAGGCCAACCCCGATTACGACATGAACGAGCGCCGCTTTCTCTATCGCCTAATGCTGAAGGGCGAAGCGCCGATCCCGGTGCCGCAGGCCGCCTGACCGCTCGGTCGTCCCCTCCATTGCTTGCGGGGGAGGGTTAGGGTGGGGGTAAGCAGCCGACAGGACCTTGCGAACCCCGCCAAGTCAGCTCAGCTGGCGACGCCCGATTACCCCCACCCCACCCTCCCCCGCAAGCAGGGGAGGGAGCGCTGTTGCGGGGTTCGCGGCCTATAATTGATCCCGTGCGGATAGATACCAAAGGTTTGCAGGATTGGTACGGCTTTGCCATATCTCCCGCAACACCGAACGCCGTGCATGGGAGGAAATGGGCCATGGCCGATCGCAGTGTGATCGCGATCTCGGAACACCAGCAGATCGGCAAGATCGACGAGGCCGAATACTTCCGCATGTATGAGCGCTCGCTGGCCGACCCGGATGGGTTCTGGGGCGAGCACGGCAAGCGCGTCGATTGGATCAAGCCCTACACCAAGGTGCGCAACGCCTCGTTCGAGGGCGATGTGTCGATCCGCTGGTACGAGGATGGCACGCTCAACGCCTGCTA
>JAFAYW010000331.1 GCA_019240125.1 Alphaproteobacteria bacterium | reverse complement strand
AACGCCGTTCGCCCGCACTCGAGCCTTGGCTGCCGAACACCGGACGCGATATACTTCAACCAGCCGCTTCTCGCAGCGGCATGATCACCTGCTGGCGATCCACTTAACGAGCCCGCGAGACCGTTCAGACAAACCGAGCCACCTCTCCCGGCGATCAGCCTCTCGCAGCCATCCCAAGGCCGCAATGTGCCTCGCCCCGCGGCTCCCCGTAACGCCGGGGCTAGGCGGTGCGAACAGATTTTCGCATTGATCGCTATGCGCCGGGCGCTATGCGCCGGCATCATCATGCGCGGTGACACCCCACCCGCAAAGAGATGTTGTTGACAGCGCGTGGAGTGGTTGGGCGAGCCTCTAAAAAATGCGGAAGCGGCGCCGTTTTAGAGCGCTTTGCACGCAAATTTAGTATATTAGTGATGCACCGCGATGGGGCGAGGCAGGCGTATTGATGCATTTGCAGCTCAGGCGTGCCGCTGGCGCCAGACTGGGTGGCGGTCCGCCGAAGCATTCAACCTTCCACTCGCCATAGTGTTGAGCGCAAGAGGCTGTTTGGAGGCCGCTTCTGCTGACATCTGCCGAAATATGAGTGCAAAGAGCTTTGCCAAGAGCTGGATCCTGTTGCCGGCAGGGCATTGGGAAGGTGATCAAAATGCTGGTGCGCCCTCGATATCGCTGCAGAGGGGCCGTCCTTCTGCAATTCACGACCCTTGTGCTTGTCGCCGCCAGCGCGGGCGAGGCGAGCTTGGGCGAAGCCTATGAAAGCGTTCAGCGCGATCGTGCTCATCTCTCTGCTCGAATGGAATCGAATTCAGTCGGAACGCATGTCGTCCACGCGTTGACCACGCCGAACGGCGGCTCGGTGCGAGAGTTTGCCCGTTCTGATGGAACGGTGTTCGCAGTCACCTGGCGCGGGCCGGCCCGGCCCGACCTCCGCCAGCTCCTCGGATCCTCCTTCGATCGCGTTCAGACGGTCTCGGCCGCGCGGGGGCCGCGGCACATGCGCATGCCAGTAGCCGTGCATGATCCCGACCTGGTCGTGCGCAGCGCGGGCCATCCCGGAGCGTTCTTTGGCGCCGCCTATCTTCCGCAGCTGGCACCTGCCGATTTCACCCTTGATGAGCTTCAACAATGATGTCTGGCATTCGCTTGGTGGTGGCGTTCATGTTGCTGCTGGGGCTTGCCGCCTGCGGCGGAGGCGGCGGAGACAGCAGCACAGGAAGCAGCTCCAGTGCAGCGACGGTGACGACGCCCGCGCTGACGAACTTCACCACAGTGACGGTCGATAACGGTCCGGCCGCTCTCTCCCAAGCGGGAGATGGCTACCTCGCCGACAATATCGCTTATGTCTCCGTCACGCTGTGTATACCCGGCACCACGACCTGCCAGACGATCGACCATGTCCAACTCGATACAGGATCGGTCGGCCTGCGCATCCTCAATTCCGCGCTAAACAGCCAGATGCAAGCCGCCCTGCCGCAGGAGACCGATACGAACTCCAACCCGGTCGGCGAATGCTATACGTTCGTCGATGGCTATGTGTTCGGCTCAGTACGGCGGGCCGATTTCCAGATCGGCGGCGAGACGGTCGACGACATGCCGCTTCAGCTCGTTGGCGGCAGCGGACAATTCGCCACCGTTCCATCGGAGTGCTCCTCCGGCGGCGGTGCAAACCTCCACACGATCACCGACCTCGGTGCCAACGGCATCCTTGGGATCGGCGTCACCGCGACAGATTGCGGCAGCTACTGCACGATCGCGGGCGGCTATTCGGCAGCGATCTATTATGATTGTCCGGCCGCCGGCTGCGATGCGATCATCGCACGCGCCGCTGCAACGTCAGCGCCCTTCCAGCAGCTCCCCAATCCCGTCGCCGCTATGAGTGTCGACAATAACGGCACCATCCTCACGCTTCCGACCGCCCCTTCTGGCGGCGAAGCAAGCATGACGGGGACGCTTTATTTCGGCATTGGCACGCAGACGAACAATAAGCTTGGCTCGGCAACGGTGCTGACCACCACGACCTCTTCGAGCGCCGCTGGCGCTGGCTTCCTTTCGGCTGTCTATGGCGGCCGCACGCTGCGCGATAGCTTTATCGACAGCGGCAGCAACGCCTATTACTTCGTCGATAATTCAATACCGGAGTGCAGCAGCGCGGACGCAACCGGCTTCTATTGCCCGACCTCGCCGCTGGCCCTCGACCCCAGGACAACGGGTCAGAACGATACCTCCGCCGATGCCGCTTTCACGCTTCAAAATGCCCAGACGCTGTTCGCCACCAACGACGCCGTGCTTCCCGGCGTGGGCGCCAATCCCGATGCCTTCAGCGATCTTACGCCCTATCAAAGCAGCTTCGATTTTGGCTTGCCCTTCTTCTTCGGACGGTCGGTCTACACGGCGATAGAAGGGCGAACTGCCGGCGGGGCGACGGGACCCTACGTGGCCTATTGAGCGGAGCAATAGGTCAAATTTGGGCAGCGTGAGCGCGCATGGTGCCATGAGGGACCAAAGCGGCTTCATGGTCTTCGTGCTCATAGCAAAACCTCCGGCGCCGCGGGAACGAACGCCGGAGGTCCTGCGACCAGAAAGGAGTGAAGTTCCTTACTGGATCAGCTTGAGCACGCTCTGCTGGCTCTGGTTCGCCTGGGCGAGCATCGCGGTTGCAGCCTGCGAAAGGATCTGAGCCTTTGCGAGGTTCGTGGTCTCCGTTGAGAAGTCCGCGTCCTCGATGCCGCTTGCTGACGTATTGAGATTGGTCACAGTCGAAGTGAGATTTTCGACCGTGCTCTGGAGGCGGCTTTCATAGGCGCCCATCTTGGCGCGGCTGGAAGCAACGCTGGTGATCGCCGAGTTGATCGAGGTCAGCCCCGAGGTGGCACCCGCCTGGGTCGACAGGTCAATCGAATTGATGCCGAGCGTGGTCGTGTCCATCTTGTCGATCGACATCGTCACCGTGTCGGCGGCGGCGGTGCCGACCTGCAGCTGGAAGCCGCCCGAGACCGAACCGTCGAGCAGGTTCTGGCCGTTGAAGTTCGTCTTCGACGCGATGTCACCGATCTGGGCGGTGAGCTGCGTGACTTCGACGTTCAGGTTGCTGCGATCGGTATCGGTGATCGTGCCGTTGGCGGATTCCACCGCGAGCTCCGAGAGGCGCTGCAGGATGTTGGCGACGTTGCCCATCGCGCTTTCCGCGGTCTGCGCCAGCGAGATGCCGTCGTTGGCGTTGCGGATCGCGACGGTGTCGCCCTG
>JAFAYW010000264.1 GCA_019240125.1 Alphaproteobacteria bacterium | reverse complement strand
CATGATCACGAGGTTCTTCGTTTGGCCGGGGCGCGGACCCGCACCGTGGATCTGCGCGGCCGGCGCGTATTGCCGGGGCTTATCGACAATCACCTGCACATCATCCGCGGCGGGCTCAACTTCAACATGGAGCTGCGGTGGGACGGTGTGTGGTCGCTTGCCGACGCCATGGCGATGCTGAAAGCGCAGGTCGCGATCACCCCGCCTCCGCAATGGGTGCGGGTCGTCGGCGGTTTCACCGAGCATCAATTCGCGGAAAAGCGCCTGCCGACGATCGACGAACTCAACGCGGTCGCTCCCGATACGCCGGTATTCATTCTCCACCTCTACGATCGCGCGATCCTCAACGCGGCCGCGCTGCGCGCGGTTGGATATACGAAGAACACCCCGAATCCCCCGGCCGGCGAGATCATCCGAGACGCCACGGGCAATCCAACGGGACTGCTGCTCGCCAAGCCGAATGCGGGCATTCTGTACGCGACACTCGCCAAAGGCCCGAAGCTCCCCTTCGATTATCAGCTCAATTCAACACGGCACTTCATGCGCGAGCTGAACCGGCTTGGCGTGACCGGCGCCATCGACGCCGGCGGCGGGTTCCAGAACTACCCGGAAGATTACGCCGTCATCGAAAAGCTTGCGGCGGAGGATCTCTTAACGGTTCGCCTCGCCTACAACCTTTTCACGCAGAAGCCGAAAGGCGAGAAGGACGACTTCCTCAATTGGACGCGCACCTCAAAATACAAGCAGGGCACCGACTATTTCCGGCATAACGGCGCTGGCGAAATGCTGGTCTTTTCGGCCGCGGATTTCGAGGATTTCCGCCAGCCGCGCCCGGACATGCCGCCCGAGATGGAGAGCGAGCTCGAGGCCGTCATCCGCATCCTCGCCGAGAACCGCTGGCCCTGGCGCCTGCATGCGACCTACGACGAGACGATCAGCCGCGCGCTCGACGTCTTCGAGCGCGTCAACCAGGACATCCCCCTCGCGGGGCTCAACTGGTTCTTCGACCATGCCGAGACGATCTCGGATCACTCGATCGACCGCATCGCCGCGCTCAGCGGCGGCATAGCGGTGCAGCACCGCATGGCCTATCAGGGCGAATACTTTGTCGAGCGCTATGGCCTCGGCGCGGCCGAGGCGACGCCGCCCATCGCCCGGATCATGGACAGCGGCGTAAAGATTTCTGCCGGCACCGACGCGACGCGCGTCGCCTCCTACAACCCCTGGGTCTCGCTCGCCTGGCTCGTAACCGGCAAGACGGTCGGGGGCATGCATCTCTATCCGCGGCGCAACTGCCTCGACCGCGAGACGGCGCTGCGCATGTGGACCGAGAACGTCACCTGGTTCTCGAACGAGGAAGGCAAGAAGGGGCGCATCGAAGTCGGTCAGCTTGCCGACCTCGTCGTCCCGGACCGCGACTACTTTGCCTGCGCCGAGGATGAGATAGCCGACGCCAGCGCGGTGTTGACCATCGTCGGCGGCAAGGTGGTCTATGCAGCCGGCGACTTCGCCTCGCTCGACGAAGCCGGGCCGCCGCCCGCCATGCCCGACTGGTCGCCGGTGCGGCGCTTTGGGGGATATGCGGCGTGGGGCGATCCCGCCGCCCCCGCGCAGCAACGGCTCGCTACGGCCTGCGGATGCGCGCACGCCTGCTCGGTTCATGGCCACGGCCACGCCACAGCCTGGTCAAGTAAACTGCCGATCGCCGATCTCAGATCCTTTTGGGGCGCGCTCGGCTGCTCGTGTTGGGCGGTGTGAAATGGGCAATGTCATCGGATCGGAGCGGCGCTGGCGGAACATGCTCATAGGACAAGGGACTTGGTCCGCGCCCTGGCATGAAAGGTTACGCCCGTTTCGCGGAAGGCCTGCGATGGTACGGAATTGGAGCGCGATGACGGTCAGCGCCATCCTGATCGCGAGCCTGGTCGGCCCGGTCTATGCGCAGACCGCGCCCGCTTCCCCCGGTTTTGCCGTCGGGCCCCAGTACGACACGTCGCATGTCTACGTCGCGTCCGCCGATGTTGACCGTTTCGCCGCGAGTTTCCTAGCGACCTTTGGTGGACAAAGCACCAAGCAGGTGGTGGCGACCGTGACCCCGACGCCGAGCAGCACGACCTCGCAACTGTTGCAGACGCCGGTGGGTACCGTCTCCCTGTTCGGCTTCAAGACGCCGATCCCGTACCCGTTCGGCGCGGAGCGGACGGGCTATCTGGTGACGGACATGGATGCGGCGGTGGACGCGGCGCGGGCCGACGGTGCCGATGTGCTGGTCGCGCCATTCCCCGACCCGATCGGCCGCGACGCCGTGATCCAGTGGCCGGGCGGCGTGAACATGCAGCTCTACGTGCATTTCACGAAGCCGTCCTATGCGCCCTTCCAGACCGTTCCGGAGAACCGGATTTACGTCTCGCCCGATCGCGTCGCGGCTTACGTGCGCGGCTTTCTGGCCTTCTCGGGGGGCAAGGTCGTGTCGGATGACAGCGACGCGCCCGGCGTCGAGATCGGGCGTCCCGACACGAGCTTCCGGCGTATCCGAATTGAGTCCGGTTTCGGCAAAATGGTCGTCCTGGTCAGCGACGGCCATCTGCCGTTCCCCTATGGCCGGGAGACGACCGGGTATGAGGTGGCCGATGTTGCCGATACGCTGAAGAAGGCGAGCGCAGCCGGAGCGGCCATTCTCGTGCAGCCTTACACCTCCGGCGGCCGCGTGGCGGCGATGGTCGAGTTTCCCGGCGGTTATGTCGCAGAAATCCATGCGCTGGTCGCGCCCGGCAAGGCGGCCGGATCCCCGCCGGGATGAGCTCCCGCGCTGCGGCGGTCATGGTGGCGGTGCTCTGTCTCTCGTCCCCGCGGCCCGCCTCGGCGCAGGTCGCGGACGCAGACCCGCCGCCCGCGCGCCCGGCCATCCTCTTTAACCGGTGGCAGGAGGACTGGTCGGTGCTTGCCGATCCCACCCTGCGCACGGAGCCGTTCGACGACCTGAAATACATCCCGTTGTGGACAGCGGTCCCGGGCAGCTACCTTTCGCTCGGCCTGAACCTGCGCGAGCGCTTTGAATCGAACGCGGCGCCTTCCTTTGGCATCGGCCGCAAGGCCGAGGACTATGTGATCCAGCGGCTCGAAATCGACAGCGACCTGCACCTCGACCGGAACTGGCAGGTGTTCGTGCAGCTCGAAGATGACCGGGCGTTCGGGAACATCACGCCGAGTCCGGTTGACGCCGACCAATTGGATCTCGAGCAGGGTTTCGTCGCTTACACGACACCCTTTGCCGGCGGGGACCTGAAATTCCGCGTCGGGCGGCAGGAGATCGGCTTTGATCTGCAGCGCTTCGTCTCGGTTCGTGACGGCCCCAATGTGCGCCAAGCTTTTGACGCGGCATGGCTCGACTGGGAAGCTTCGCCCTGGCGGGTCATCACCTTCTGGAGCCGGCCGGTACAATATCGGAATACGGAGCCCTTCGATGATTACTCGAACGGCCGCTTCCAGTATGGCGGTTTTCGGGTCGAACGAAAGGAGGTGGGTCCGGGCTCGCTATCCGCCTATTATTCCCGCTATCAACTTGATGATGCCCACTACCTCTTCGCTGCAGGAGAGGAACGGCGGGATATCCTTGACCTGCGCTATGCGGGCGCCTTGGCCGGCTTTGACTGGGACCTCGAGGCTATGGGGCAAGGGGGCGAGGTTGGAGCGAAGGCAGTGCGCGCCTGGGCGGTGGGAACCCTCACCGGCTACACCTTTTCCGGGTTCGAATGGCGCCCCCGCCTCGGACTGCAAGTGGATGCCGCTTCCGGCAACCAGCATGCGGACGGCAACAAGGACGGCACCTTCAACCCGCTCTTCCCCAATGGCTACTACCTCACGCTCGCGGGCTACACGGGCTATGTCAACCTGATCCATGTCAAGCCGTCGGTGACCGTAGAGCCGATCGCGGAGCTGAAGGTAATGGCTGCGACGGGCCTGCAGTGGCGCGAGACCGTTTCTGACGCGATTTACACCCAACCGAATATTGCCGTCCCCGGTACGGCGGGCACACCAGGGCGCTGGACGGGCGCCTATGGGCAGCTTCGCGCGGATTACGCCTTCAACGGCCACCTGTCGGGCGCGGTCGAGGCCGTGCATTTTGCGGTCGGCGACGCTATACGCCGCGCCGGCGGGCATGACAGCGACTATGTCGGCGTCGAGCTCAAATTCGGGTGGTGACGGCGGATGACGTAAACTCTCGCCGACTCGGGATACCGACGGTCGCGTCTCCGGGCATGGGTCTCATGGCCGGAACCGGGTTCTTCACTTGGATCGCATGAACGTGTCGTTGCCCGAGCAGAGGTGAAGCCAATGGGAGGTATTGAGATCGTTCTTACGCCGCGCACGCGCGATCTTGGCAACGATTTTCAGGTGCGGCGGGTGCTGCCGGCCGGAGAACGCTGCTCGGTAGGGTCCTTCGTCTTTTTCGACCAAATGGGCCCGACCGTCCTCAAGCCGGGCAGGGGCCTCGATGTGCGCCCGCATCCTCATATCGGCCTCGCGACCGTCACTTATCTGTTCGACGGCGAGATCCTGCATAAGGATAGTCTCGGTACGGTGCAGGTCATTCGCCCCGGTGCGGTGAACTGGATGACTGCCGGCTCGGGCATCGTGCATTCCGAGCGGACGCCGCTGGAATCGAGAAAGGGCGGCGCAAGTTTGTTTGGCATCCAGACCTGGGTCGCGCTGCCGCAGGCAAATGAGGAAGCCGCCCCCGCTTTCGCCCATTACGACGCCGCAGCACTGCCCGTGATCGAGGATCGGGGGATACGAATTCGTCTGATCGTCGGCACGTTGTTCGGCCGGCGCGCGCCGGTGACCGTGTTCTCGGAGATGTTCTACGCCGACGCGGTGCTCGACGCGGGCGCCCGTCTCGAACTATCCGCCGAACATGAGGAGCGCGCGCTTTATGTCGTGGAGGGCCGGATCGCCGTCGACGGCACCTGCGTCGAAGCGGCCCAAATGGCGGTTTTGCAGCCTGGAGCGATCGTCATCCTGACGACGGACCGCGCGAGCCGGCTGCTGGTAATGGGGGGCGCCCCGCTGGATGGGCCGAGGCATTTGTGGTGGAACTTCGTCTCAAGCTCGTGCGAACGCATCGAGCAGGCGAAGGACGATTGGCGGCAGGGCCGCTTCGCGCCTGTCCCCGGCGAGATGGAAGCCATCCCGCTCCCTGAGTAGCTTTCATGCGAGCCCAAATCAGGTCGTACCCCGGTCGTGGCGTGAGCTGTCGGGCGGTCGGAGCTGCTCACCGCCGCACACGATTTTATTGCTTTGGCCTGCGGCAAAACCGGGCTTCGATAATTTTGGCTGCGGCGCTGGGCCTTTGCGAACCGGATCAACGACCCGGTCGCGTAGCTACGTCCTGATCGGGCAGGGACCGATGATCGGTACTACACGCTCATCACTGGCGCGATCTCGGTAAGCGAGGCGCCAGGACGGGTGCGCCGCACATGCCCGGTCCGATCCCAATTGCGGTGCTTGGCCGAGTTGCGAATGGAATCGGGGTTGGGCAGGGGAGGGGGCTCGGTCAGCTGCTGTGCGGACGTCCTGCTGCGGACGCACAAAGCGGCGAGACCATCGGCATCCGCAGCCTCCTCGCGGACAGTCCTGTCGGGGGGCGGCAAGCGCTTTTACGAGAGCCGTCGCTGGTGCAAGTCGCCGGCACAGCCGATGACCATGGTCACCTCGTGCGACGCTCACGCGGCGATCGACGGACAGCATTGGTTCCCGGACCGATTACGATCTGGCGATTACTGGCCGGCCACAGTATTGCTAATCCTTCGCTCAAGCCGGACCGTGGCTTCGATCAACAAGCGACCAATAAAAACCGTTCCCGTCTCATGCAGTCCAAAGGTGGCTTCTCGGAATTTTGCTGCTTTTTTGAAGGGCAAAAAAGAACAGGCAAAATTCCTGCGACGCTTGCGCTAGCGCAACTTTTGACTGCGACGCGAACAGTTTTGGAGGGTCGCCATCGAAGCCACCATCCCGGTGGCTTCATCAACCGAAGGAGAAAGCACATGAGCAACCCGACCCACATCGCCTACGTCGTCATCCCGCCGAAGCCGGGAAGCAACAAGAAAGCCTTCTGGCGCCGCGTCGGAGCGGTCTGGCCTCACCCGAAAGGCGGCGGCGGGTTTGACGTCGTCATCGACGATCAGATCAGCATCACCGGACGCATCGTCTGCACGCAGCCGAAGGAGGACGAGGCAGAAGTGACCTCATAGCCCGCGGCCAGCCCCGCCGGTCATGTGCCGGCGGGGTTTTTCTCACGCATCAATGAGCTGCAGGTCGATCTGCCGCCATTACGTGCCGCGGTCGAACGGGAGCTTGCGGCAAGAGACTGACGACGGCGAGAATATCGGGACGGGATAAAACCGATGGCAAGTTGCGACCGGCGAGTCGCCCCACCGGCCGCCATACCCTTGACGGTCATCGGCTTCCCAGCCTGTACCGTGACTCGGACTTTAATAGGCCCGATACCCTTGTTCAAATATCCCGGGGGTTCGGGGGCAGAGCCCCTGATCGGCCGCGGCGGCGCAAGCGTTGGGAATCGGTGGAAGGAAATGCGGATAAGGGACCAGCCGTTCGTCAGGGCGGGTGAGATGAAGCCGTAGACCCGGCCTCGCGCCCGGCGCGCGTAAACTGCGCGCCCGGATGAGCCGCGTCCGCCTGTTCGGGCTCCACGAGTTCCGGCGAGGCAAGAAAATCGAACAGGGCGCGGTCGTGCGGCCGCACGACATATTCGTCGAGGAGGCGGAACAGGATGCGGCCGAACTCGCTGTCGCGGTTGGCCGTAAGATGTTCGAGTGCGAGCGCGCCGGCGATGACCTTGCGCCGGGTATCGGCCTTGCGTTCGGCGTGCTTTTTGCGCGCTTCAAGCGCCCGCAACTGGGCATCGAGCTGGTCGCGCTTGCGGCGGAGGAGATCGAGCCTGTCGGCATTCGAGCGGCGTGGCATCGGTCCATTCCGAATCACAGCAGTGCAGACATCGTCTCACACGATCCGGGTCGCTGCAATCTCTTGGCGTAAATTTTGGGTGCTGTGCTACCATCCCGCCGCGTTAGCGAAGGGCGCACTTATGCATTACCTCCGGCAATGCAGTGACGGCAGGGGGGGTTCCCTGCACTCTGGTATGCCGATCTTCCTTCCCTGTTGTTCCTCTACCGCCCGCGAGACGGCGCGTGCCGATCTATTCGCTGCACGTTAAGATCGTCTCCAGGAGCAAGGGGCGTAGCGTTGTCGCGGCCGCTGCCTATCGCGCGGGCGAAAGTCTCGGGGATGACCGTCTGGGCGTGGTATGGGACTTCACGCGCAAATACGGGGTGTTGCATACCGAGATAATCGCCCCCGAGGGCGCGCCAGAATGGGCCACGAATCGCGCCGAGTTGTGGAACGCCGCCGAACGCGCGGAGGATAAATCGACCCGGCGCAACACCGCGGCAACCGGCCGAGACATCATCCTGGCGCTCCCCCACGAGCTCACCGATGCACAGCGGTTGGACGCGGTGCGGCAATTCGCCGAGAGCCTTGTACGTCGCTATGGCGTGGCCGTCGACTTCGCGATCCACGCGCCCGACCGGCACAGCGATGAGCGCAATTTTCATGCGCACCTGTTGATGACCACGCGGTGGCTAGGCCCGAAGGGATTCGGCGCCAAGACGCGTGTGCTCGACGACTACAAGACCGGGCCCGGCGAGATCGAGACGATCCGACAGACTTGGGAGCAAGTCGGTAATCGCGCTCTTGAAAAGGCCGGGTTCGACATCCGCATCGACTGCCGCAGTTTCGCCGATCAGGGTGTTGACCGGGAGGCGACCGTGCACCTTGGGCCCGTCGCCTCGGGCATGGAACGCAATGGAGAGACCACCGATCTCGGTGACCGCAACCGCTCGGCGCAGGCCCGCAACGCCGAGCGCGAGCGCATCGATGGCGATCGCGCGACGGTGGCGGCCGAGATCATCGATCTCGCGGCCGAGCGGGAGCGCCGGGGCCAGGAACGGGAATTGCGAGCGGCGATCCGCTCGCACAATCCGCCAAAAATCCTTGAGGAGTTGACGGAGAGGCGATCGACCTTCAGCCGCGGCGATCTCAACCGCGTGCTGGCGAAAGTTATCATCGATCCGAGGGAGCGGGCGGCGCTCACGGCTCAGATTCTCGCCTTGCCGGAAGTCGTCGGTCTAAAGGAGGCCGTGGACGCGCCGGTATCGCGCTACACAACCCGCACCGTGCTTGCGGACGAAGCCGGAGTGACGGCCGACACGGCCGTACTTGCTGAGCGGACCGGCTATGGCGTGAACCCGAGGCGGGCCGAAGCACAGCTCGCACGTCATCCCGGGCTTAAAGAAGAACAGCGCGCCGCCTTTCGCCATGGGATTGGTCCGAACGGTCTTGCCGTCATCGCCGGCGAGTCGGCGACCGGGAAAAGCACGGCGCTCTCCGTGATCCGGGATGGGTACGAGGCGGATGGCTATCGCGTGATCGGTATGGCCTGGACCAATGCCGTGGTGCAGGACATGCGGGGCGCCGGCTATCGTCAGACGACGACGATCGCATCGGAACTGGCGCGCCTCGAGCATGGCAGCAGCCGCTGGGACGCCCGCACGGTGCTGATCGTCGATGAAGCCGGAATGCTTTCGACCAGGCACTTTGCTTGCCTGACGGCGCACGCCCGCTCGTCGGGAGCCAAGCTGATCCTCGCCGGCGATGACAAGCAGCTTGCCAGCATCGAGCGCGGAGGCCTGTTTGGCGCGCTCAAGGAAAAGCACGGCGGCGCCGAGTTGCACGAGGTCGTCCGGGTCTCGGATGCGGAGCAAAAGCGGGCCTTCAACCTCATGCATAACGGCGAGTTTCTGCCGGCGCTTGCAATCTTTGCCGGTCAGGGAGCGATCCGCTGGAGCGGACGGGAAACAGACTCCTTTGACGACCTCGTCGGCCAGTGGGGCGCCGATACAGCGGGTAATCCGGCCAAGACGCGCTTTGTCTTCGCCTACACCAACGCCGATGTGAAAGAACTCAACGCGGCCTTACGCGGTGTCCGGAAAGGGCAGGGGGCGCTCGGGGAGGATAACAAGCTGACCACGGCAGAAGGGGAGGCGGCCTTTGCCGTGAATGACCGGATTCAGTTCACCGGTAGCGCGCGGCGCAGGGATTATCGGGAGGCCGGGCTCGCAAACGGCAATGTTGGCACGATCCGCGCAATCGAAGGTTCCCGAGTGACGGTCGCGCTCGATACCAAGCCAGGCTCCCCGGAGCGGATCCTCTCCTTTGTTGCCGGCAAGGATTACGCCGGTGGCGAATTTGATCAGTTCCGCCACGGCTATGCCGGCACGATCTATCGCGGACAGGGCCGCACCCTTGATGCGACCTATCTCTATCACAGCCGGCATTGGCGAAGTGCGTCGAGCTACGTTGCGTTGACGCGGCATCGAGAGAATGTCTCGCTATTTGTCGCAACCGAGACCGCGCGCGATCTCGGGCAGCTCGCGCGGCAGATGGCTCGCATCGATGACACCAGGTCCGCGTCGCAATTCCATGTGAGCGATGAGCCGCCGCCGCCGTCGTCTAGTTTTGCCGAACGGCGTGCGCGCCTGGCGGATGCGATCGCGAGACGCGATCACCGAGGGGCGGAATCCTCGGCGGGGGACGGAGCTTTCAGCGGCGAAGGCCGCCAATTGCGTGAAGCGCGGGAGATTGCTGCCGAGGTACGCCGGCGGGATGAGCAAGAACGAATCCACTGGCGGGAACGCGATCGAGGTGGGTTGTCGCGATGAGCCGCAGGGAGCAGGGCGGGCTGTTCCGCGGCACCCGTTCGTGGCCCTGTAAGGCGGCCGTTTATGGTTTGCCGGCGAGATTGCCGTAGTGCCGATTGCAAAATCGATCATAGTGACGGCCGTTGAGCTTGCCATGGCGGGAACGAGCGTTGCGCCAGCAAAGGAACTACGGCGGGCTAAACCAGGCACCTCGACCGATCGAGGTGCAGCAGCATCCTCCGGAGGCAGCAGATCCGGAGCCGGAACAACGCGCGACACAGACCGGCCCGCTGCGGACCTGGACCCACCATGGTGGCATGGTTCCGCAGCAAGAGTCCGCCAATAAATGGATCAGGCAAAACCACGAGATCAAAACCGCCGCGAACGACAAAGCCGGAGCGAGCCGGGAAGGAGAGGGCGACCCTTCGCCCTCATCCGAGCGCGCGCAGGACCCAGCCGAGCTGCAGGAAGCGCGGGAGATCGCAAGCGGAGCCAGAGCCTATGAAGGATATCGGCAACTACGGATGGAGATGGCCATGGCGAATACCCAGCAATCCCCACAAACGAGCCCCGAACAAAAACAAGCCGAGCTGGAGGAGGCCCGCAAGATAGCCCAGACCGTTCGAGACCGAGAAGCCGCCGAGCAGCAGCGCGAGCAAACTCAGGAACGCGAGCGTCAACAACCAGAGCGCTAGAGGCCGGGCCGCTCCGAGCCTTGCTCGCAAGCGCCGGCTTTAATTGCTCTGACAAATCCAGTTGCCATTCTCTTGCGATGCGGGACCCGGACGAAGCTGGTCCGCCCGCACCACGCCTTGGCGGCCGTCGGCAAATTGGACGGTGTGCCATTCCCAACCATTGGCCGCGCGCATGGAAGGACCGACCGTGTAGAAGCTTTTGGGCGGTAGGCGCGCCATCACGAGGTCGGGATAGGTGTCGCGCAATCCGGTCATCATGCGCATCACCTCCTTCGTATAGACAGGCGTGCGGCCGTATTCCTCGCTTCCATTGTCCCGCGCACATCGGAAGCCGGGCTGCGGCTTGATGCCCGTTCCGGCAATGAGATCAGCGCGCACAAAGGCTTCGACGACCTGGCCGTCGTTGGTGGGACCCCTTACCTTGAACCAGTCCCATCCATAGGGCCCTTGGACCCGATCGAGTATGTCGACCATCGTCCCGTTCTGAAACAAGCCGACCGAAGGATCATCGCCGTTCGATGCCGGCGCGACCCAGGCCTTGGCGCCCAGCGGAAAAATGGATCCTTGGGGAAGCGCGGCAGAGCGGGCAGGTGGGTCGATGGGGGCCGGCGGAGCCGGCGCTATTGTTGCCGGCGCGGCGGGAGACACCGGCGCTCTTGTCGCGGTCGCCGCTGCCTCAGCCTTCGCCCGGTCATCATTGACCGTTTTTGGCCCTTCGGGCGCGGCTAAGAGCTTGATCAGTACCGCGATCGCCAATCCGGCGATCGTTAGCGCAATGACTGTCCGAACCGCCTTATACAAGCCCGAAAAGGCTGTAGCCGCCATGCGGACGACGGCGCCCGTAACCGATTGCGCTCTGCGCCACATCTCCGCCCAAGGTGCGTTGCGGCGTGTTGGTGGCGGTAACGCCACAGCGGCCGCCCATCGGCGCGCCTCGGCACGCTCGGCCAGGGTCATCGGCGGCGGATAGTTTGGGTGCGGGTCGAAGCAGCCGGCGAATAGCGGCGCCTCAAAATAATTTACGCGTCGCGCCAACAGCGGGTCGTGCCCTGGCAAGATGGCGAGGACGATGCCCGGATAGGCCGGGTGCCCATGGTCGTCGATGCGCGAGAGGAACCGCCCGATCTCATCGGGGTTGAGCAGCGCCCTTTTGTGAACGGCTTCTCCCCAGCCGGTGGTCGTCGAATCCCCGTGCGTTTCGCCTCGAGAGAAGGAAGTCCCTTCCGAGCTTCCGCGCGAGCTGGTCTCTGAGCGTGACCAACTTCTTCCGGCCTGACGGGTGTCGCTCTTGGAGAAAATGCGGAACCAGCCCGCATAGGTGAGAGAGTCGCCCCGTGATCTTCCGTCCGTAGATCCCGATGACGTGCCGGTATTGACCGACGACGATTTGCCTTCGGTCGTGGAGAGCGAGCTCGATTGCGAGCGCGATGTCGAACGAGTTTCTCGTTTCACTTCGTATTCGCCGATTAGCCGGCTCACATAGGCACGCGTGAAATCGTCGTCGATCTGGAAGAACATCTTCAGGCCGGCGTTGCTGACGAAGCTCTCCCATCCTTCTTCGTAGACGACTTTGAGTTGCGCCAAATTCTGGGCGACGAAGAAGAATTTGACGCCAAAGCCGGCGGCCTGGGCGACGGCGTGCTCGATCGTCTCCATGCGCTTGAGGCCGGCGAATTCGTCGAGCACAAAAAGCGTTGGATATCCTGTGCGCGGGCGCCCCTTGATCCGCTCCATCTCGCCGACCGCGAGGCTGATCATCAGCCGCAGCCAGCGATAGTGCGTATCCATGTAGCGCTGCGGCAGGGTGAGGTAGATGGTCAGGCCGCCCGGGCTGGTTTTGATCTCCGCCAAATCGAAATCCGACACCTCGAGCAGGCGCTGCATCGGCCGATCGTCGAGGAATTCGGTGTTGGTTCTGGCCGTCGCCAAAACTCCGGAGCGCGTCCGCTCGGCCATCGACATCATCTGCTCGCCAACACCAGCGACCACGCCGTTGAAGGCCGAGTTCCTGCGCATGCGCTCCCATAACAGTCCGAAAGCGGAAGGGATCTTCTCTTCGCCCGCGCGGCGCAGCGTGTCGGCAAGGAGCCAATCACCCTGCGTCAGCAGGCGGCGAACGGTTACGAGGTTACGCAAGCCTTCGAAGTAGGGTTCCGAAAGGACATGGAGGATGAAGCCTTTGATCAGGTTGCGGGCCGCTTCTTCCCAATAGGGGTCCGTCTTATTCTCGCGGACGACGATCGCTGCCGCGATCCGGCCAGCATCGGCAACCGCGAGATCGCCATCCACATCGATGACATCGAGGGGGTTGAAGCGGGCTTTGAGGGTCGTTTCGAGGCTTACCTCGCCGAATGGATCGAGGATGCACACCTTCTGCCCGAGGCCTTGGGCGAACGCTGAGCCATTACCGCGCCGGCGGGCCGTGACGGTGCCGTTTTCGCCTTTTGGGTCGATGACGATGCAGGAGCCTGGCCACAGACACAGATTTGGAATGATGACGCCGGCGCCCTTACCGCCGCGCGTGCCGCTGACCAGGCACACATGACGATCGTCGGCGTAACCGAGAGGAGTTGCCGTCGCGTCGAATGCCTCGCCGATCCAGCTTTGGTCTGATCGTGCTTCTTCCTGGTACCGGAATTTGGTTGTCGCTTCAGGAAGGCCCATCCATCGGGCCGTCCCCAGCGGAACCGAGAAGGAAGAATCTGCCTCGCGGACCTCCGACAGTAGCTCGCCCAGCGCCGCCCGCACGAATGACCTCCGCCGATCTCGCGTCGAAGGCGAACATCTTGGCCTAATCGCGGGTCTGGCGAAAAGCGGGGTTTTTCCAGAATCGGCAACGCGCCGGCGACAGGGGAGGGCGCTACGGTCGGCTGAACCTCAGCTCCTGAAAAACGAGGGCAAGGAATCGCGTCAGAGCCGCGAAGACCATGGCTAGCGCGAGGATTTCGACTACTCGAACCACCGCGGCGATAAGCAACGCCAGCCCTCCTTGCGCGGGGAGGGAAGGGATCAGGAGCCGGAGCCCCTGCATCCCGCCCCCACCGATGAGGATGCCGCCGGCCTTGAAGAGGGCGGCAAACAGGGAGGCGAATTCGTGCATAGCATCGAACGGACCGCCAACCGATCCAACGGCACGGAGTAGGGCATACATCGCGACCGCGACGGCAGCCCATACGACCGCGCCCATAAGCGCTCGCACCGCCCGGCCAAGAAAGAGCCCCATTCCGGCCCCCGCCCTTCAGTGCCCTCCGCAACCCAGTATATATGACCGGCCCGACGGGGCCCGCGTCGATCCCTAGATCGATTTCAACCGTCCTATCGCGTGCTTCGTACGCACCGACCTGGCTCACTCAAGCGGGTGAGCGGACAACGTGTTGATTTAAAGATTCAAAGTCCAGGTTTGGAGCCCGGCTCCCCCCCGCATGGCACAACGCGCTCGGGCTCTATGACTTGCCAACAATCGAGGGCCGTTGTCTGCCACTTTAATTGGCCCCGAAAGCAACAACAGCCACAACCCATGCCGCTACCAATGCCCATAACAACAATTCTGGATGAGCGACAAGCACAGTTGATAATGCGGACCTTTCCATTCCGGATGGTTAATTTATTGAATTCATTAGCATTTGCATTAGTTGCGGTGTATGTTGGAAATGTTCGGACAATTAGGCGCTGATATCGGAAACGGGGCGCTCTATGGAGCGCTCATGCCGGCAGATTTCAGACGATCATCGAGATACGCAAACGAAGGAATAGTTCTCGCCGCCGCGGGTGCGGGTGTCGCCGCCGGTTGGGCCACCGCCAGTTACATCGTCGGTATATCAGCGGGCGTCTCCTCGCTTGGGTTGTCTATGTTATTTATGAACCTGGCAGATATCATGTGCACAAGGATTGAGGGGGCAATTTCACGATCTGAAAACAACAGATCAGCAAGGCCGCCTCACACGTCTCGCGAGCTAGGTTAATTCTAACGATACTGCAATAGTCTCTCCGGAAGAGAATTGGTGGCATACTCGATGATGTTGGATTCGGTTGCAGCTTTCACAACTGGCTGCGTTGATCGTGGACGAGCATAACGGTCTGCAACTACGTCTGCCGCGGCTTTGACCAGGGGCGCCACATTGAATCCATGGGCAATGTGGCTGACACCGCCTGCTATGACGGTGACCACGGTGCCCCATCCAATCGCCTGACCAGCCTCGCCGTAGGCCAGGCCACGGACGAGATTGACGAACCCTTGCACACGCCGTACGGGAGCGGTGCTTTTGGCGCTCAGTCGTTTGTTTATGAGACGGGTATAGCTGTCCACGGCGCGCGCTAGCTCAGCGAACGGTACATCTAATTCAAGCGCCTCGAAATATTGATACCCCGGATCGGAGCGGCGCAGATCAAGGATCTCGCGAGAGGTTAACGAAGCCCAAAGCTCCGTATCAATGGCCGCTAAGTCAAGCTTTATCGATCTTTCCTCGCGCTCGATGTTGTCAATCAGATCAGCGGCAGCACTCTTCAGAACTAATGTGCGATAATCCGCAAGGTCCGCCGGGAGGATGGCTTGTGTACCCAGCAACTGTGTTTCAGCGCCTACCAACATGGCGCGATGAGCGCGAGCCACCTCAGTACCGAAAAGACGAGCCAATTCGGCCGCCGACAAATTAACCGTAGGCAAATCCGCTATATAATCGAAAATATTTCGGTCTCCGGGGAAACGGTGATGCGGATCGAAGTGAATGATGCCCAACGTTGGCGAGTGATCGATCAGGTGGTCGAAAGCAGTGCGATAGATGGAAAATATTTTCTTCTCTTCGAGCCACGACCGAAATTTACCTCCTTCGAGAGCGGCGGACGCGCGTGTGGTGAAACGATTGTCCCGCCCGCGCGGCGGAACGCGTCGTTGAAGAACGTTTTCGATCTCCAGCAATTCTGAGTCCCAAGCTTCGCTTTGAAACATACGCGGAAGCTTAGGGTGAAACAACTGCATGCCGTCGAAGTGTTGTTTGCCTTGTCGCCCGTGGCTCGAGCCGAAGTGGTAGAACTCGCGCAAATCCGTGAGGGACATCGGCTCCCCTGTCTTGTGACATTCAAAAAAGGCCACTTCAACAAAGTCCGGTTGGATCACTTCCCGAAATCGGACATCCGAATGGTACGCACGTCTGAAATTTGGTGCGTTGATCACCATGTGATCAGCAACAACAAGTTTTGGTGTCAAAAGCAAAGCGTGTTTAAAACGTGCGACATAGCTCGTAAGATGACGTCTGTCATGGGCGATACGCGCATCTTTATGCGATAGACCAAAATATCCCGCAGTCTGCAAAAAGGCCGCACTGCGGGTGACCTGTGCAGGGCTCATTACGGCCTCGGAGTGGGACAGTGGTTCACTCAAGGCGGCGCTGCTTTATCTTCAAGGCCGTGAAGGGACGGTGATGGTTAACGGACCGGTGTTCAACTAGACTCGGGGCGACATGGGGATCAGCGCTACCTCATCAGTCAGATCCTGATGCGCTCGACCTCGTCGAGTGTAATCTCATCGCTTGTTCGATCGTAAAGCTTGGTGGTGCGCGGGCTTTCGTGCGCGGCCATAGCTTGCGCATTTTCGAGCGTGCCGCCGGCCTCAAGATAAGCCGTGATGCCGGTAGCCCGGAACGCGTGGCAGCCGAGCTTGACCTGGAAGCCAGCCTCGAGCGCGCGCCGGCGGATCATGCGATAGGCGTCAACGCGGTTCATTGGCCTGGCGTTTAAAACGCCTGTCTTGCCGACGGCCGAACGGAAGAGGGGGCCTCTGCCGTCCTCACGAATCCCGGCGCCGGCGAGATATTCGTCGAGATAAGCTTCAAGCTTGTGGTGCGCCGGCATCTCGTGGCGCTTGCCGCCTTTTTCGTGCAGGCGCACCCACCAACGCTTGCCAGAGGGATAGTAGTCCTCGACCCGCATGGCGACGACGGCCCCGATGCGGGCGAAGGCGTAGGTCATCACAGCGATTAGTGCCCGATCGCGCAGGCCGACCAGCGTCGTGATGTCGATGCTGTCGAGGAGTATCCGCGCTTCCTCCGAGGTCAGCACTGGTGTCTTGCCGCGCCGAACGACATGCTTTGGGCCGCGCACCGCATGCGCCGGGTTGGTAGCCAGCACCTGGCCCACCACCAGCCAATCGAAGAGCATCCGGATGGCCGCCAAGTGCTGCTTGACGGTGGGCTTCGCGGCCGTGGCCTGAAGCGCCTCTATATATAAGGAGACGTGTAACGGCTCGATATCGGTCAGATCGCGGATTTCGTTGCCCTCAAGCCAAGCAAAGAACGAGCAGCACGCCCGGTAATAGGCGTCGCGCGTGTTACGGTTGCGGATCGTCGCGGCGAAGAATTCGAGGAAGCGGCGAACGGCCTTTTCGCCTGCGCCGGCGATCGCCGTCGGAATGACGATGCCGCCAGAGATCGCAGCGGCGGTTGGCCGCGGCTTTATCGGGACCAGGTCGCTCATGGCGGATAGTGTAACATAACGTCCTTTATGTTACACTATCTAACGCACAAAGCGAGCGCCGGCAGCCCTATTGTGGGCTTACCGCACCCTCAATAAAATAGATTGTTCTATTGTTTATCGACAGTTTACGGTAAGCAGGCCTGAATGACCCCAGCTCAGTGCCGTGCCGCCCGTGGTCTCATCGATTGGTCGCAGCAGCAGCTCGCCGCTGCCGCTGGAGTGGGAATCGTCACGGTTCGGCAGTTTGAAGGTGGTCAACCAACGCCGAGGAGCGCGACCGTGGAGGCAATAATGAATGCCCTGGAAGCTGCAGGCGTCGAATTTTTGGCAGGCAATGGTGGCGGTCCTGGCGTCAGGCAGCGACAACCGAATCATTCACTAGAGCAATTCTTGACGTTCATCAGGCTCTACGATCACAACCGGCTGCGGGGAAAATCTCTGCGCGCCGACCCGCTGCAATTTGGCTATGCGTTCATCTACCACAATCGCGAGGGTGCTGATTTGATGTTCCAAGGCCAGCACCTTGCTCGGGTTCGCTGGCGCGATGCGAATATCGAGTTTGATCCCCCGTTGCCAAACGACCGGTCGCCGGCGCTTGACGACGACACTTTCGATGCGTGGGTCGTGGGGGCACAGTACCGGGCGACAAGAGGAATCTGATCGAGATTGGATACAGTCAAGATCGCCAAATCATCGGCGGCTCAAAATCTTCTCCTTGCTCGATGGTTGAACAACGACACATTGCCATGACGCCGCGGCAAGATCCGTTTATGCTGCCTGCCATGGATCGCAACACCATGATTGTCAAAATCGTCGAGGCGCTGTTGTGGTTCGCCGCGGTGATCGTTGTCGTCTTGCGGCTCGATTATCTCTGGGCGAGGCTGCGCGAATTGCGGCTTCGGGTCGGGCAAATCCTGGACGTTTCAGCCCGGTTCTTTCGGCCTGAGCACCCCTTCCAGCTCGCGGTCGACCGGCTAATCATCACGCATGCTGATCTCGATCATCGGCTCCTGATCGTGCCGCACCACGGTCGGCGATCGCGCTAGCGGCCGGCGCATTGGTCAATCCCTCCTCCCAGTGGCATTCGGCTCAGAGAGGTCAACGTCTCGTCTTTCTTGTCGCCCTGGGGGACGCGTTCCCGCGATGAAAGTTTCCGTCGACAGGATGAGCTGCCGTGCGTAAGTGCGCGCGGCGGTGATGACGCTATCTTGATTGACGACCGTCACGATGTAGAAAGCGTGGATTGCAGCAACGACCAGCACTACAACGACGCGTCCGGTAAAGGCATCCTCGATATTAATCGGTCCGTTGCGCCACAGCAGCCCCGTGCAAATGAGGACCACCGCGAGGTTGAGACCCAACGCAACCCACTTAAGGCCAAGAAGATTTCGACGGTAGCCGTAAATGACATTCTCGTTAAACAGAATAGAAAACTTCTTTGTATCCCGGGTGTTTTCGCGCAACCAGGCGCCCGCCTGTTCATAAAAGGCATCGGCGACCACTTGGTTTTGCTCTTCCTCTGCGGTAGTCGGTGCTGCGCCGCCCAATTTGCCAGCCAGGAACGCGCGGTAGCGATCCTTCGAGTCGTTATCAAATGTCGTATCGGCACGACGCATCATCGTGACGGACGGCTTCCCTCCCTGAAGCTCGTAGATAAGAGGCTCAATCTTCCTCCCTCGGCTTCTGGCAAAGTCGGAGAACATGTATAGGATGACGACCAGGCCGACGGTGGCGATGCCGCTCGACAGCGCCAGACCGGTCCACGACACCAGAAGGACAAGCATCGCGAGCGCGGGGATCGCCGCGATGATCGCGGGAAACACCCGGGCGCGGATGGTGTAGGCATCGAAGAACTTTAGCCAGGCTGGCATTGTCAGGTCTCCACCCGATAATCGAATGGCTCAGGTTCGGAAGCGGGCCAGCCCCGCCCCGCGCAGCCGAAGAAATGCGTTTTCGTGTTTGCCCTTGTCACATGAACCGGATAACCGCGCCGGATGAAGGCGGTCTTGACCTGCCCGCGAGGGTACTCCGGCTGGTTCTCCCCGACCGAGCAGAAGGCGGTCCCGATCGCCGCCCCCTCGGTTTTCATGCGGCCGCCGAGCCAACGGTCCAGCACGTAGGGGGTCACGTTGCGGCGGCTGCCGTGGTGCGGCACCTGTACAAAGTCGGGGTATGACAGCAACCCGAGCATCTCCGCATAATCGGCAGCTTCGGCGAGGGCTGACGGGCCGGCATCCGCGGTAAGTAAGATCTTCCGGCCATCGATCTGGCCTAGCTGGACCACGCATGTTTCATTCGACGCCGTCGTCGGTTCGGGATTATTCGACAGAGTTTCCAGATCCCATCGCTCATCAGCCCACTCCTTCACCGCCTCAATGGCTTTGGCAAAGAAGCCGGCAAGGCCGGTCGAATCCTTGGCGTATGACGTTGGGGTTTTGTCGAGATCGGGGATCAGCCGGATATACCGGGCACGAGAAGGTGCTAGAACGACGAAGGAGCCGATCACAGCTCCCTGAAATACCTCATGGATCGGGATGCTGCGTCCCAAGGCGAGATCTTCCAGGCGCACGAGATAGTCGTGCTTCGCGCGAATATCGCGGCTAACCCCTTCCCGGCCGTAATTGCCGTGGAAGCTATCCAGCACCTCTTCGACATAGAGCCACGGTCGATTCATCCAAAGATGCTCGACGTGGAAGCGCTCCATCACCCCTACGAGGCCGGCACAGTGGTCGTTGTCGGCATGCGACGCGACCATGTGGTTGATGAACCAGTCCCGGCCGAACTGCGTCTCGATATGACGGATGATCGTGTCGGCGGAGGCAGCGTAACCGCCATCGATCACATGCAAGTAATAGCCCTGCTCCGGGGTCCCGTACCGGACACAGATGGCATCTCCGTTGCCGACGCCGACGGGTAGGAAATCGACCTCGTACATCTACCGTTCTCCGGTTCTTGATCGACCGGCTTCCGGACCGGACATCGTCGAGCGGCTCGCTTCCGCCAGCACCACCGCATAGCCGCCGGGTGTGTGAATGAGAAGCACCGAGGGCGCAAAACGGGCCAGGCCTACGGTCACCGCTGTCGCGTGATCGGTCGCCGACGGTCCCGATGGGTAGAGATGGCTATGCCAGGTGCCCAGGCAAAAGAGACTGTAGCCGCACGACTCCGCGTAGTCCGAAATTCGTTTGCGAGCGCCCTTCACCCCCAACTGAAATCCGACCGCGCTCCGCTTACTGTCGTCGGGTGCTGGCAATACATCGGTGACGTAAAATGTACGTGCCGCGTCCGACATGCGCCCCATCAATATCCCTCCGGTCTCAACAGTCGGCCAGCGCGCGACCTCCTCCTTGATCTTGTGTTCCGCACGGCCCGAAATGCGGACCTGCCAGCCGCCCTGCCCTGCCACGCGCACCGCCGTCGACGGTGCCACCCCGTAGCTCGACCAGGTGAGGCTCACGCTGTCTTCCGCGATGGCGCCGAGCAGAATGCGGCCTTCCTTATCCGGCAGCGCGGCCTTTTGCATGGCTGTGATGGCCTCTGCCATCGGCGCGGCGAACATCGAGAGCCGGGCGTCGGACATTGGCATCGTAAGCGACCCGCACCCCTCTCCTATCGACTGTCGGGTCAATCCTGCACCTTCGGCGAACATGACGGCACGCAGCGCATCTTGCTCGCGGACGATGGTGTAGGTTTCCGCCACCAGGTCGAGCGTATTCGGGTTGTGGTTCGGACCCTCGACCGTGACGACGCCAATCGTTCCTGCCGAGTAGAGGATCGTCTCGATAACCCGCGGGATTTGAATGTCGCGCGCTATGGATCCCATCGCCTCGCGTGCCGCCAGAGAAGCCGTCGAATTCACGATCGCCCAGCTTCGCTTCGGCAAGTGCTTCTTGGCCTTGATTTTGTCGCGCGTTATCAAGACCACGTCGTCGGCGACCGCATTGGCAGTTTGGCCCAATCCCGCAATCGCCTCCGCGAGCGCTGCCGCCTTGTCACCAATCCACGAGACCTGCATCCCGCCTTTCCTGGGCACGAGCGCATGACGGGCGGCGTGATGCGGGCTCAGGTAGGCTCGATCAATTACGATCGCCGGCGCTCTCCCCGCTCGCGCTAGGTGCAGCGCGATCTTCGATCCGAGGCTGCCGCAGCCGAGCTGGACCCACTTGATTTCCTCCTGGGTGGTCTCGGGGTCGTCGGAAAGCCGGCGCAGCAGTGTTGGCGCCACGGTCTGGCGGTGACCGGCTGGCCGTACGGACGTTTGATCTCCCGCCGGCAACAATGTCGGCGCGCCAATATTGATGACGTAAGGACAAAGCTCGATCGAGCTGTCGCTGCCGATCAGGTGAAAGGGGCGACGGGCGCAGAGAATGATCGCGATCGGCGTCGTGCCGTCGAGACGCCATGTGCGGACACAGGTTTCGAGCCAGCTGAGTGCAGAATTCACACCCGGCGCGCAGCCGAAGTCGGCTGCGCGCGCCTTCAAGCTGGCGATATCTGTCACCGTCTCCGGCCGGTAACGGTCGGCGATGACCGGTTTGCCGGTGTTGTCCTGACCGGGCCACGCCACTATCGCGATCGAACGCCCGATCTTCCACCTGTCTTTCGGCTCGGGCCGTAAGCGCGTGAACAGATCGCCGACCGTTTTGGGGTTGAAGGTTACCCGATCGGTACGAACCTCGCCATGCAACATGCGTCCGCCGTCGATCAGCGCGGCGTATTCGAATACGAAAGCGGCATGACCACCCTTGCGGGTGACAAGAGCGCGCAGGGCATCGCCGTCGGCGATGATGAGATCATCCAGCTCGTCGCGCCGTACTGCCTCCCAGCCCTGCTCGGGATCGATCAACTGCTGCAGCGCCGCGCGCTCCAGCCATAGAACCAACTGATTAAGGATGACGGCGATGCCCCGCTGCTGTACGAGCTCGGCGAGGTTGCCGTCGAAAAGACACGGGCGGGGCCGGGTGTCGGGCGTGTCAGGCTGTACATGCGCCAAAGAGCGATCGAAATCCTGCCGGAGCCGGATAACCGGCGCGCGCAGCGGATACGTGGCCGGAAACCACATCGTCACCGTCTCGATCGCCCGCACGCCGTTTGGGCTGTGACCCTCAGCCATCCATGCGTTTGGCAGCCCCAGCTGCAGCGCGATCTCGATCGACCAGGCGTTGGTTTTGGGATCGCGGCATACTGGCGAGACCTCGACCACATTGGGATGGGCGCTGATGACCCGGCGCGTTCGCGCGATTTCGTCGCTCAGGGCCGGCGCGCTCGGCGTGGTCGCCACCGCTGCTCAGCCGTGCCCCAGCGGCTGGCTGCCGACCGATCCAGCGCCGATGATGGCGGTTGCCTTCATCGATTTGCTTTTTAGCCGCGGGCCATCCGCGCCGATTTCGAACTCCATGGTTTCCGGGTTTTTTTCCGTCGGGTATTCGCCGACGCACTTGAAGGAGCCGGAGGCGTCTTTGGCGATGTCCTCGTATTCGCGCTTCGCGCGGATGCAGGGCGGATCGTTGTCGTCGTCCTTGATCGGATTGCTGCTGGCGACGATCACCGCGCCCTTGCGGGTCTGCGACAAAGCTTTTCTCGCTTCTGGACTAACCTCGGCGTCCTCGCCGAGTTCGCTCCAGCTATCGTACGACAGCGAGTGCCATGAGCAGTGATGGGGTACGAGGAGGATGTCATAGCTCAGCCAATCGGCGTTTACCTCATGGTCATTCCACAGGCGCTCCCAGATCGCGACTTCGGCATCGCCGCCGGTCAAGAACCGCCCGGCATCGGCCTTGCCGCCGCCTAGCAGCGAGAACCGTAAGATCGTGCTCGAATGATTTTTTGACCGCCGCTCTTCCTCATCGTCGTCGTCGCTTTTCGGGCGCGGCGCGAGCAACCGGGTGGTCATGGAATAGTCGTACTCGCCGTTCACCCGAGAGAACGTGTCGTCGGTTTTGATGAGGATGGCCGTTAGGTCGTCGGTTTTTCCGTTCTCGTCTTCGCCGAGGATCAGGATACGATCGCCCTCCCCTACTGACCCACCGATCTCGCGAAACCGGGCGACACGGCGCCGTGCTTCGGTATTAAACGCCTTGGCGTCATCGCACAGCACGTGTTGGCTGGAGGCACGCCTGAACACCATCGGCGACGACCAGAGCTCGCGAATGAAGATTTTGTCGGCCGTCTTCGACCACTCGCCGGGCGGGCCGAGGTGAAAGTGGCGCCGCAGTCCTCGGCAATGGTCCTGGTCCGGGTGACTCACAAGCAGGGCGTCGACGTACAGCCGGCCTTGAGGATCGCGAGTCAGGCGATTGCGCAGTTCTGCGGCGACGTCAGGCGTGTCGTCGTCAGGATCGTCCGCTGCGCTGCGGATATTGGTATCGATGAGGATTTTGCGCCCACTCTCGAGTTCGATGAGCGCCATGTCGCCGTTGCCGACGACGAAAACCGAAATCCTTGCCACCATGCCTTCACCTGTTCGCGAGCGAAGTTCGATCAACCCAAGCGTTACATGGTGCGCACCGCTAAAATTGTCAAGCAAGTGCCTAGCGGTGCTTGACGGACTCAGCGCCGGCGCTCATCTTTGAGCGTCGATTCGAGAGGAGGATCCATGGCCGTCACAGACGAAAAGGCTCCTGCTCAATCCCTCGGTGAATATTTGGCGACCCTACGCTCAGCAAAGAGAATGAGTTTGCGCGACGTGGAGGAAGCAACGGAGCGCGAGGTATCGAATGCTTACCTCAGCCAACTCGAAAATAACAAGATCGCGAAGCCATCGCCGCATATTTTACACGCTCTCGCAGGAGCATATGGCGCATCCTACGAGAACCTCATGGAGCGTGCCGGGTATCTCGGGAAGACGGCCGATTCGGCACGCAAAGGGCGTCATGGTCGCGTTGCGACCTTTGCCATTGATGACCTCACTCCCGACGAGGAGAGTCAGTTGCTCAAATATCTGGCGTTCATCCGTTCACAGCGGAGACGCAAGTGAAGGGTGACGACAGCACCCTCACCTCCCGCCAACTCACGAACGTTCAGCGACATGCCGACCGGCTTTTGCGCGAGGCTGCCGCTTATGGCCGGTTTCCAACGCCTGTCGAAGATTTGCTGGCCGCGGCCAAACTCAAGGTGGTCGACGATGAGCTGATTGACGACGGCCTGTTGCGGAAATTTCTGCGCAAGGCCACGGTCGCCGGTGTCGCCGCACTCAAATCTGCTCTCAGCAAGGTTGTCGGCTTGTTTGACGCCGCCGATCGCCTTGTTCTCATCGACAAGACTCTTCCGCGGCCGCGGATACCATTCGTCAAACTCCATGAGGCCGGTCACGGCTCCCTCCCCCACCAGAGCAGGCTCTACGCGCTGATCCATGATTGCCTGCAAACGCTTGACCCCGACACGACGGATCTCTTTGAGCGCGAAGCCAACGTCTTCGCA
The DNA here is from genome assembly GCA_019240125.1 of Alphaproteobacteria bacterium. GTDB lineage: Bacteria > Pseudomonadota > Alphaproteobacteria > ATCC43930 > CGMCC-115725 > DATARH01. Next base: position 13,681 of record JAFAYW010000264.1, on the reverse strand, counting down.
TCCGAGGTAATGTTTCAGTGCGAGACGTTTTTACAGCACGCGCACGACCAGGAGTTCGGCCTCAAAGTGCCGATGGGGCTGGCCAAGCAGTTTGGGGCATCTAACTACGCGACATTCCGGCGATACGTCGGGACGAGTCCGCGCGCCTGCTGTCTTATTGTGCTCGAACCTGTAAAGCGGGGGCCACCAGGTGGTTTCACTGCCGAAATACGACGCATCGTTGCTTCGCAAACCTTCAATGAAATTTACGACGCGTTGAGCTTCGGCCCCGAGATTTCGGAGGGCCATATGCTCGCGTCCGCTGTTCCGCGTGGTCGGAGGATGATTTATCCGCGGCAGATCGCCTTGGTCGATCGCAATGGCGACACGCGGGAATGTTTTGTTGAGGCTTTCGACACGACGCACCAGGTGCTGGTCCTGATACTCGACAAGAGGCCGTTTACGCGATGCAGCGTAGTTTTACCGAAAATCGTCGACATTGCAGTGTTCCGCAAAGCGCGCGACGCTCTGAGCTAGATGCGGTGGGCACGCGCATGCCTTTAGTGCGCGGCTCATTGCCCATGGTCCGAGCTCGATATTCTGGCGAGTGGTCACGAGCCATCTCACCCCGGGCCCGCCATGACGTGCAGCTCGACGCCGGCCCGTTTCTGCAGATAGCCAATGACGCTGAACAGATTGCGCGCCTGCGGATTACCGCGCGGGCCGAACATGCGGATCAGGCTCTTTGGCTGCGTGCCGGTCGCCTCGCCAAGCTTCTCGAAGCCGATCGTGGCCTTGATGTAATCGCGCAGGATCGCCTTGCCGGTGTCGACGTCGCCGGCGAGCATCGTGTCGATCCCCTCGCGCAGCAGCGCCTCGGCATAGACCGGATCCTCGGCGACGTGCCGTTGCACGAGTTCCTTAAAGCTTCGCGTCAGTGGCATGCTGCCTCCATCATCGCCGCGGGCGCTTGCGGCTCTTGTAATCCACCCACATTTCGACCGCCGCTTCGATATCGCGCTGCTGGCGCCTCTTGGTGCCGCCGGTCAGCAGGACCACCAGCACCTCGCCGTCGCGACCGAAATAGACTCGGTAGCCTGGCCCGAAATTGATCCGGTATTCGAGCACCCCCTCCCCTACCCCTTTGACGTTGGAGAGATTGCCCTGTTCGAGCCGGACGATCGCCGTCGTGACCTTCGCCCGAGCCGTCAGATCAAGCCCCGCGAACCACTTTTCGAACGGGCTCTGTCCGTCCGAGGTCAGGTAGTAGCGGATTTCGAGCACGACGCAAGGTAACACAAACGTTACCTGTTGTCAAGCCCCTCCCCCATCATCGTTGCCATCAACACCCCGCCGGGGGCCGTCAGGCTGGCACAGCCTGACCTATGAATTCATGAATTCATTATTAGTTAGGTGGCGCGGCGCGGCGCGCCGGCCAACGACTTGGCTGGCCCGTCCAGTCTGGTTCCTTCCCTGCCCTCATCGGGCGTGCCCCTGTGGGGCCGGGCTCTACGGCCCTGACCTGTTTTTCTTGAGCAGCAGGCCCGCCGGGCCGCTCGGCGTCCCGGCCATCCGGTAACGATCCCTCACGCGGGTTTTCGCCCGCCTGCCGGCGGGGAAGGCTAAGGGGCGCCGCCCCTCGCGCTGGCAAGGGTGCGTGCGCCGTGGCGCACCGGCGGGCGGGGTATCCCCGATCTTCGCCGCTGCGCGGCTGCCAGATCGGCCCTAACGGGCCGCCCAAAAAGGGGCGGGTGATCCCCCTCCCCGCCCGCCGCCCTTGCCCTTGCTACCCCCGGTCTCGCCGACGGGCAGAGGTGCAGCAGCAGCTGCCCCCAGCCCAGAGGAGATCGGCAATGAAGCTGATAACGAAAGAGCAAGAGCGGCAAATGCTGAACAACAGCCGCTGGAATGCCGCGCGGACCGCGCGCGACGAAGAGCCGGAGGATTTCCGACCGGTTGTCAAACTGTTCTGCCCGTGGGGCGCGGCCGTCTGGCTTTTGACCGAACTCGACCCCGACGAGCCGGATATCGCCTTCGGGCTTTGCGACCTTGGCCTCGGCTTTCCCGAACTTGGCGCCGTGCGGCTGTCCGAAATCACCGCCCTCAGCGGACCCGGCGGCTTGCGCATCGAACGCGACCGGCAGTTCCGCCCCGCCAAAACCCTTGCCGCCTATGCCATCGAAGCGCGGGGGCAGGGTCGCGTCGTCGCGTGAGGGAGACCGCCATGAACCCACTGCGCGCCGACCTCTATAGCCGCATCACCGACCGCATCGTCGCCGACCTCGAAAAGGGCGTCCGCCCATGGCTTAAACCGTGGAACGCGGCGCATACCGAAGGCCGCATCACCCGGCCCCTGCGCGGCAACGGCAAGCCCTATCAGGGCATCAATGTGCTGATGCTGTGGGGCGAGGCGGTCGCCAACGGCTATGGCTGCCCGGTGTGGCTGACCTACCGCCAAGCGCAGGAACTCGGCGCGCAGGTGCGCAAGGGCGAGCATGGCGCGCTCGTCGTATTTGCCGACCGCTACCGCAAGACCGACAGGGACGAGAACGGCATTGATGTCGAGCGCGAAATCCCGTTCCTGAAAGGCTACACTGTCTTTAATTGCGAGCAGATCGACGGCTTGCCGGCGCGCTTTTACGCGCGGCCCTCCCCGCCCCTGCCGTCCTTTGTGCGCATCGAACGCGCCGAACATTTCACCGCCGCGACCGGGGCCGACATCCGCCATGGAGGCAATCAGGCTTTCTATGCGGTCGATGCCGACCGGGTGCAGCTGCCGCCCTTCGAGAGCTTCGCCGAACCCGAAGCCTATTACAGCACGGTCCTGCATGAGTTGACCCACTGGACCCGGCATCCGTCGCGCCTCGCGCGCGATTTTGGCCGCAAGCGCTGGGGCGATGCCGGTTACGCCGCCGAGGAATTGGTCGCCGAACTGGGCGCGGCGTTCCTCTGCGCCGACCTCGTGATCACGCCGGAGCCGCGCGCCGATCACGCCAGCTATATCGCGACCTGGCTGGAAGTGCTGAAGAACGACAAGCGCGCGATCTTCACCGCGGCCGCCCATGCGCAGCGCGCCGCCGATTTTCTGCAGGCGTTGCAGCCGCCGCCCGCGACCTCCGCCGCCGGGGCGCAACCATGAAGGCCCCGCGCTTCATCGAGATCGACGGCAAACGCTACCTGTGGCGCGAGTTGTTGCAGCAGCGCCGCGCGCAGCTTTCGGCGGCGCGGCAAGCCGAACAGCCGACCCTTTTTGTCCTTCGCGAGGACTGCCGCCCGCTGACCGACCGCACGGCGGCGGGCCGCTACCGCGAGCCGTCGCTTTTTGCCGAGCGACCCTGAATGACCTCGAACCAAGCCGACCAACCCCCAACCCCAACCCCGAATTTAAGGAGAGTGCCATGACGATGCAGACCATCCCACTCAACCATTTAGTCCCCTCCCCCTTCAACGTGCGCAAGACCGGAGCCAAGGAAGGCATCGACGGTCTCGCGGCCAGCATCGCCGCGCACGGCCTGTTGCAGAACCTGTCGGTGCGCCCGGCCGAGAGCGACGGGCTGTTCGAGGTCGTGGCGGGCGGCCGCCGCCTCGCCGCCTTGCAGCTGCTCGCGAAACAAGAGCGGATCGCCTTCGATTTTCCGGTGCCGTGCGAGACCCGTGACGATGCCGATGCGAGCGAGATCAGCCTCGCCGAAAACGAGTTGCGATTGCCGATGCACCCCGCCGACCAGTTCGACGCGTTCAAAAAGCTGGCCGATCAGGGCAAAGGGCCGGAGGAAATCGCCGCCCGCTTCGGTACCACGGCCAAGACCGTCATGCAGCGGCTCAAGCTCGCCCTCGTCAGCCCGAAACTGATCGCCTGCTACCGCCGGGGCGAGATTAGCCTCGATTGCCTGATGGCCTTCACCGTCACCGACAATCACAAGCAGCAGGAAAAGGTCTGGAAGGACCTGCCGGAGTGGGTGCGGCAGCGCCCCAGCCATATCCGCCACGCGCTGACCGAGCAGCATCTCGCGGCCGAGAGCCCGCTCGCGCAATTCGTCGGGATGGCCGCCTATGAGGCGGCGGGCGGGGCAGTGTTGCGCGACCTGTTCGACGACGAGAATTCCGGCTGGTTCACCGACCCCGCTCTGGCGCAGCGCCTCGCGGCGGAAAAGCTCGACCATGCCGGCCAGACTGTGCGCGGCGAGGGCTGGAAATGGGTCGAGATCATGCCGGACCTTTCTTGGGAGACCTTGCGCGAGTACGGCAGGGCGGTGCCGGAGCGGTCGCCGCCGACCCCCGACCAGCAGCGCGAGATCGAGGCGCTGACCGCCGAAGGCGAGGCCATCATGGAGGAGCATGGCGAAGAGCCGCAGGATCAGGCCTTGCAAGACCGCCTCTGGCGCATTCAGGAGCGCGTTGTCGATCTGTCGGAGGGCGAGGAAAGCTGGCCGGACGACGCCAAGGCCAACGCCGGTGCCGTGATCGGCATCGGCCACGAAGGGGCGCTTGATATCCGGCGCGGGCTGATCAGGCCGGAGGATAAGAAGGCAGTGCGTAAGGCCAACAAGGCGAAGCGCAAGACCGCATCCGCCGGCAAGGACAAGGCCCCCTCCCCTGCCCTCCCGGCGGCGCTGATCGAGGATCTGACGGCGCACCGCACCGCCGCCTTGCAGACCCGCCTCGCCGCCCAGCCCAAGGTGGCGCTGCTCGCCGTGGTTCATGTGCTGGCGCTCGGCCTTTTCTATGGCGCCGCCCGCAGCGACAGCATTTTGCGCATCAGCCCGACCGCGACCTGTCTCGACCATAGCGCCGAGGACATCGAGGCCTGCAAGGCGGCCAAGGAACTGGCGGCAGCGACTTTGGCAATGCGCAAGCGGTTGCCGAAAGACCCTGCAAAGCTGTGGGCGTGGCTTACCGAGCAGGATCAGCGCACGACACTCGCGCTGCTTGCGCTGTGCGCCGCGCACAGCGTCGATGCCGTGCAGAAGAAGCACGATCCGGTGCCGCTCGATCATGCGAACCAGCTTGCCGCCGCCGTCAAACTCGACATGGCGGCCTATTGGCAGCCGACGGCAGTGGGGTATTTTGGGCGCGTCTCGAAAGAGCAGACGCTCGAGGCCGTGGCCGAGGGGCATTCCAAAGAGGCCGCCGAGAATATCGCCCGGCTCAAAAAGGGCGAGTTGGTCAAAGAAGCCGAGAAACGGCTGAAGACCAGCGGTTGGCTGCCTATGATCCTGCGCAGCGCCTGACCCTCGCGTGCCTACCGGCTCCGGCGGCCGTAGCCGGGGCCGGTTGCCGGACGGCCAGCGGCAACGGCTCGCACCCTTAAGGGTCCGGGTCGTTTGGCTGTTCGAGCCGCGCCGGCTCTGCCGCCGCGGCCCCCTCCCCTGCCCGCCTGAGGCGGGCCGGTGATTCGCTTCACATGGAACAGAGAATTCATGAATTCATGATATTAAACTAGACTAAGTCGCTGAAAACGTGATGTTCAGCGTCCCCGTTGCTAAATTCATGAATTCATGTATGCAGGAGATCGCATCGGGGGATGCGATTGGGGGAAATCCATGACAGGCCCGGCCTGGTTCAGCGTCATTGCGCTTGTTCAATCGAAGGGCGGCGTCGGCAAATCGAGCCTCAGCCGCTCGCTCGCGGGGCATTGGTTCGCAATCGGCCACAAGCCGGCGCTGATCGATGCCGATCCCGAGGGCCGGTTGATCAAACGCTACAACCCCGAGGGCCCGCTCGGAGGCGTACCAGTGCTGGCCGAGCCGGAGGAACGCGTCGCCGATGTCATCGACGAACTGCGCGGCCGCCACTGGCCGGTCATTGTCGATACGGCCGGGTTCCGCAACCGCACCACGATTAGCGCCCTTGTCGCGGCCGATCTCGCACTGATCCCGCTCAAGCCGGCCGCCGACGATGTGGATGGCGCGGTCGATACCTACAACCTCGTGCAGGAAATCAACGCGACGCCCGAGCGGCGCGGGCGGCCGCTGCAGGCGGCGATGATCGTGACGATGACCTTGCGCGGCACCGTCATCGCTCGGCATGTGCGCACGCAGCTGGAAAGCGCCGGCTATCCGCTGCTCAGGGCCGAGATGCCGCACCGCGTCGCCTATCCGGAAACCGGCATCGACGGCCTCAGCCCCAGCACTGTGGATCCCGACGGGGCCGCCGCCCACGACATTGCGGCCATCGTTCATGAACTCATGAATTTAGAAATGCATGAAAGTATGAAGTCTGAAATTCATGAGCAACGCCGGGCGAGTGCTTGATGAGCCGCAGCAAGCAGCTTGGGGCGCTGCTGAGCGCCGTTCCGCCGGCGACGGCACGAACCGCCCCGCGACCCGCACCGCCGCCCGATCCTGCGGAGGCGACGCGGCCGGCCGTTCGCAACAGCCGGGAGGTGCCGCTGCAGGTGCTGATCCCGGAGGCCATCAGGGAGCAGCTCGGCATCATGGCCGCGCGGGAGCGCACGAGCCTGCGGGCGCTTGTTCTGCGGGCGGTCCGCAGCCTCGGAATCGAGGTCACCGACGAGGAACTCAAGGATAAGCGCGGTCGCCGATCCGCATGAATTCATGAATTGTCGAATTCACGAATTCATAAGCTGATGAATTAATGAAATTGACCGGGCGCCGATTCGACGACTCGGGCTCTCAGCTAAAACAGGTGAGCTGCAACTTTCCGCGCGCGAAACGGGCCGCGGAAAAGCAATAGAATCAGGGCACAAGCGGCCACTCTAGTCTTTGCACCGGTAGACGACCCCCAGATTTAGTTATAGTCCTTCTCGCTAGCGAGTCAGGAGGAGGGGCGTGCGTGCGAAGCATCATCAACCCGATCAGCCCAAAAGATCGCGCCTACCGCCGCCGGCTCGCGGCTGAAGGCCAGCATCAGTTCATCGCCGCGCTGCCGCGCGAGACCGTCGCTTTTCTTGACGAGTTCAAGGAGCGGGAGGGCTTGCGCAGCCGCAGCCAGGCGCTGTTGCAACTCATCGAACAGGGGAGGCAGACCGCCCAGCAGTAACGATCAAGAAATGCGAAAGCCCGCCTTGCCGGGCGGGCTTTCAAATCTCGTGACGGGCCTAGAGGCCTTGGTCGAAGAAGTATCGCAGCTCCGACCATAGACACTAGTCACCGCCGCTGTCAACGGAAATTGCCGTTTCCGTAAACGCCGGAGGCTTGCCCGTCGCGATCAACCCGCAAAGGAGGACGCGACATGGCACAAGAGAATTGCGCCCAAGAGGCGCCACAGGGAAGGTCTGCCCACCGGCCGACCGGGTTCCGGCGACTGACGCCGGGGCTGCTACGGGTTGACCGCGCGGCGGAGCATTTCGGCGGCCTGCCGGAAGGCGTCAGCCTGCCGGGGCAGCTGCTGGCGGCTTTCAAGGAAGCGGCGCCGCAGCTTGGCATTTCGCCGCGCCTGGTGCATGCGGTCGACTGGCTGTTCTGCTTCACCCAGCCGCAGGATTGGCAAAAGGGCAGCCGGCCGATTGTCTGGCCCTCGGCCCGCATGCAGCAGGAGGCGCTCGGGCTCTCGCCGACCCAAGCGAAAGCGATCAACCGCTCGCTGATCGAGCTCGGCGTCATCGCCATGCAGGACAGCCCTAATGGCAAGCGCTACGGCCGTCGTGACGGTCACAAGCGCATCATCGAGGCCTACGGTTTCGATCTGGCGCCGCTTGCCGCGCGCTACGGCGAATTTAAGCGGCTGGCAGGGGAGGGCAGGGCGGAACGCGCCGCCATGGGCCGGCTGCGGCGGCGGGCGACGATCGCCAAAAAGGGCATCGCCCAGATCCTCGAAACGGTCGCCGAATACGGCTTCGCCGGCGAGGAGTGGATCACGCTCGGCCGTGATTGCGCCGCCCTCGGGCGTGCGCTGAAGGCCGTCGAGCGTTCGGATGAGATGCAGGTCGGCGTCCTGAGCCTGGAACGCCGGCAGCGTGTTGCGCGCGAGCGGCTGGAGGAGCTCTTAGGATCAGTGGAATCCGACCCCATGGGGGCGGAAAACCGGCTCCACTATAACAACTACAAACCAACCCCTAATCCTAAAAAGGATACGGTAATCGCAGCCAAAGAACGTAGCAGGGGAGGGGAGGGGGGTTTGCCCGATCCGGCTCCGTCTGAGGCACGGCGCGCGCCAGAGAAGGGGATGGTGCACGGGATCGCCCCGGAGGAGCTGGTGCGGCTTGCACCCAAGCTCAAACCCTATCTGCGGCGAGCCAGCCCGACCTGGCCGGAGCTAATCGATGCCGCCGACTGGCTGCGGCACGATCTGGGGGTCAGCAAGAGCTTGTGGGGTGAGGCCTGCCTTGCCATGGGCCGTGAACTCGCGGCCGTGGCGCTCGCCATCGTCTCGACCAAGGACCCGGCGCATTTCACGGCGTCGCCCGGCGGCTATTTCCACGGCATGGTCACCAAAGCCCGGGCCGGGGAGCTCAATCTGGACCGGACCGTCTGGGGGCTGCGCCGGGCGGCGAAGCCGGAAGGCGAGCGCCGCGTTCGAGGCCAGCATGATCGGGCCTCTCATGAAGTGTGGAATTCATGAATTCATGTCGACTTAGACGCCTAACTAAAACCGCAGCATGGTCGCCGTCATGCTCGGGAAGGGGACAGCAGGGGAGGTTCAACCGAGTTGATCTAGCAGCGTTTGCGCTTGTTGAAGATCGGCGGTGTAGAAGCCTTCGGTGAACCGCTCGTAAACCGGCCGCAATATATTTTCAGCCTCTTTGGCATGGCCCTCGTCACGGCGCAATTCGGCAAGGCTTATGGCAGTGCGCAGCTCCCAAGACCGGCTTCCTTGGCGCCGCGCCCAATCGAGCGAGTCGATCAGGTATCGTTCCGCCGGCGCATGGCTCACGTTCTCCTCCAATAACAACAGCCTCGATTTGATGCGCAGAAGCTCGGGAAAATACCACCGATCGTCGTGGCGCTCGCACCGGTCGATGGCTCGGTCGATTGCCTGCAGACCTTGGGCCCGCTCCTGCGCAGGGACTGCCGCAGCAAACTCGGCAAGGAAAGACGGGTAACGGAGCGCAAACCTCGCCTCGGGAAGCTGCCGCAATTTCTCACCCAGGCTGTGCAACCCGGAGGCGGCGTCTCCATGCCGTATCTGCAGCATGTCCTCAAAGCAGCGCCCGATCGCGTGCCAGACCTCGAGCCCGTGCTTTGCCGCACTGTCCAGAAGCATCACGACAAAGCGCTCCCCGGCCTCGATGTTACCGGTGAAGACGGCCACCGGGCACGCACCCTGGGCCAAGACGCTGCACAACGACACAGCGTGGTCGACGGCAACAGCCTCGTTGACGCCTTTTTCGACGGCGTCCATGGCCTGCTCCGGAAAACCTTGGAGCCATAAGATGACCCCGAGGGTTCCGAGGGCCGTCGCCCATTGGTCGTATTGGTAGCGAAGGATATGCGATCGATGAAGCTCGGGAACGTATCGGCTGGCCATGCGCTCAAGGTGCCGGCGGGCACCGGACTGGTCGCCCAGGAAGTGCGAAGAGAAGCCAACCATCCGATCGCCGATGATCGAGTCAATGAGGCTATGCACCCTGGTCGCTTCGGCGAGGAACTTTCGCCCGAGATCGAGCGCGATCCGATGATCGCTGTTATTGATGCGGCTGACCCACAATCCCCAGAGGGCGCGAAACCGGCAATCGTTCTCGCGAAGGCTCTCGGCGATCGTGAGCGCCTTCGTCCAGGCTTCATTAACCTCGGCGCCCGGGCCGACGGTATAGAGGAGCGCTCCGCCCAGTCCGGCGTAGAGTTGCATGCTGCGCCGCTCGTCCCGAACCGTTTCCGGGGCGGAGAGTGCTTGATTCACGCGGTCGCGACATTCTCCTATCAGCGAAAGGTTCATCCAGAGCGGAACGGCCGCGACGGTCAGCGACACGCCGAGGGCAGCGTCGCCGCTTGGCGAAAAGGCCCAATCGATCGCCGCCCGCACATTATCGATTTGACCGCCGTACGTGCCGAGCCATTCGATCTTCGGTTGAACCGCGAATTGCGGTTCAGCTTGGTCAAGCAGCGCATAAAAGTAAGTGGCGTGACGGCGCGCAGCCTCGCTGAATTCTCCGCTCTCCGTGAGCTTTTCGAGCGCGTAGGCGCGGGTGGTGTCGAGCAAGCGAAACCGGATGGTCTCGGTCGTGGCATCCGCGACAATGAGCGACTTTTCGGCTAAGCCGATGACTCCGTTCAAGATGGCGGACGTCGCGATCGTGGGATGAGCAACCACCGCGCCGGCGGCGTCGAGCGTGAAGTACCCCCGGAATGTCGAGAGTTGGCGGAGGATCACCCGGTCAGTCTCGGCCAACAGGCTGTAGCTCCAGTCCAGGGTCGCGCGCAGCGATTGATGGCGCGGCAGCGCGGTGCGGCGGCCCTGCATCAGCAGGCGAAACCGATCGTCGAGCAGTGAGATGAGCCCACGTATGCCGAGAAAATCAACGCGCGCCGCCGCAAGCTCTATGGCGAGAGGAATGCCATCCAGGCGACGGCAAATGTCGGCGACGGAAGACACGTCCGCGTCTTTCAGTTCAAAAGATCCCGAGCTCGCCGCGGCGCGCTCGACGAACAACTGAATGGCGGCGAAGCCAAGGGCGTCCGCCACGCCGGGAATTGGCGCGATAGGGGGAACTTGAAGCGGCGGAAGCCGGTAGATCCACTCGCCTTCGGCTCGCAAAGGCTCCCGGCTGGTTACAAGTAGGTGCGCGCCCGGAACAGCCCGGGACAGGGCTTCGGCCATTTCGGCCACGCCCGCGACGAGGTGCTCGCAGCAATCCAGCACCAGTACTATCTGCCGCTCAGCGAGGGCTTCGACCAGGCCGGCGATCGGGTCCTCCGCACGCACCGACAAGCTGAGAGCGGATGCGATGGTGCCGGGCACCAGCCGCGCATCGGCGAGAGGCCCTAGGTCAATGAGCCATACGCCGTGCTGATATCTGCCGATCAGCCGATTGGCAACCGCCAGGGCTACCCCGGTTTTGCCAATCCCGCCGGCGCCCGTGATCGTGAGGAAGCGCTGGCGCGGCAATCGATTGACAAGTTCCGCAACGGCATCATCACGCCCGATTAGCTTTGTCAATTGGGAGGGGAGGTTGTGCAAGCCGCGGATCTCCGCGGACGGTGCAGGCTCCTCCGCCGCCGTTACCGGTGCGATAAACCGGTATCCCCGGCCGGGAATGTTCGCGACGAAACGGCGGCCGGCGCCGCCGGCGCCGAGCGCACGCCGAAGAGCGGTCATATGGACCCGCAGCGTATTGTCCTCGACCACCGTGTCCGGCCAGACGAGCGCCATGAGCTCGTCTTTGCTGACCGTCTCCCCGGCATGTCTCACCAAGGCGATCAGGATGTCGAGCGCGCGGCTACCGAGCGGGATCGCCTCTCCTGCCTCCATTAGGCGGCGTTGCGCGGGAAACAGGCGAAAGGGCCCAAAGGCAAGGCCGTCGGCGCCGGCGATGGGGGATGGAATGGACACCCAGATACCCCAGCAAGGAGCACCGAGCGGTGCTCGCTCGGTTGGTAAGCTTCACGCCCGCGCGCGGGGACTGCAAGGGGTCGATCCGGGCCAAGCTCCTTGGCCGGCGCGCAGCGACAATTCACAAGACTTAACTCCGGGCCTTACCGCGCGCCGGGCTAGGGTCCCCTGGCTACCGAGCGCGGAGGACCGGATGTCGAGCAACAGCTCGAAAATTGATCTCTCGGCGAATACCCGCAACTCCGCAATCGGGCTCCTGCAGCCTCGTCTTTCGGACGCGATCGATCTTGCCAGTCAGGCGAAGCAGGCACACTGGACCGTGAAGGGGGCCAACTTCGTTGCGATGCATGCGCTGTTTGATCGGATCGCCGGCGACATCGGCGGCTTCAGCGATCTGATCGCGGAGCGCATTGCCTCGCTCGGAGGTCAGGCAGAAGGCACGGCGCGGATCACCGCCGAGCGTTCAAGCCTGCCGATATATCCGCTGAACATTACGGACAGCAGCGCGCACGTAGAGGCGTTATCGACCGCGCTGGCGCTATTTGGCGGCTCCGTGCGCCACGCGATCGGCGCGGCAGCCGATGTCGGGGATCAAACGACTGCCGACGTGTTCACGGAAATCTCGCGGGGTATCGACCAATTGCTTTGGTTTGTTGAGGCGCACGCGGCGTCAGGTGACGCATGAGCGCCGCGCGTCGGGGTTGGCCAGGTTCCGACTCTTCTCACCCTTCGCCTCGTCCAAGCGGGACGCTCACCGTCCCTTACGCCAATGCCGGCGCTCTCTCGGTCAAGCTGCTGAGGGACGACACGCTCAAGACCTATCGGGGGCTTCCGCACGGAATGTGCCCGACCCACCCCGAAGTTATTAAATGCGGATCTTCTCGCCTTTCGCCAAGTGCGAACCTAAGTCGCCGTAAGACCGCGATTATAGCGGTGATTCCTTTTTACTCGACAGGAATAGTAAATGTCTTAATGTACATGCCAAATCAAGTAATGATGCACACGGATCACCGGTCTTTCTGCAAAGGAGAAGCAAATGCCTTCCGCGAAACCAGTCCCTGGCAAGATGCTGCTGGTGAACAAAGATCATACCCTCATCATGATCGACTTCCAGTCGCAGATGTCCTTCGCCACCAAATCGATCGATGCCGTGATGCTCCGGAACAACGCAGCGCTCGTTGCGCATGCCGCGGCCGGGTTCGGGGTCTCGACGATTCTCACCACGGTCGCCGAAAAGAGCTTTTCGGGCCCGATGTTCGGCGAGATCACCGAAGCCTTTCCGGGTCAGAAGCTGCTCGACCGCACCTCGATGAATACCTGGGAGGATGCCGCCGTCATCGCCCAGGTCAACGAGATCGGCAAGAGCCGGATCGTCCTGTGCGGCTTGTGGACCAGCGTCTGCATCGTCGGGCCGGCGCTCTCGGCGATCGATCAGGGGTACGAGGTATATGTCCTCGCGGATGCGTGCGGCGACGTCTCGGCCGAGGCGCACGAACGGGCCATGGATCGCATGGTGCAGGCGGGGGCCCGCCCGATGACCGCCCTGCAGTATCTCCTCGAGCTGCAACGCGATTGGGCGCGCGCCGACACCTATGAACTCACGACCGGGATCGCGAAGCGATTCGGCGGCGCTTACGGGCTCGGCCTCATCTACGCCAAGACGATGTTCGGCGGCAGCGAGGGACACTGAGCCTTTACGACGGAGGTTGCCGATGAAGATATATCTGCTGTCGCTCGGCGCCGGGGTTTTGGTCGGGGTGATCTACAGTTTCCTTGGCGTCAGGTCACCGGCGCCGCCCCTCGTCGCGCTGATCGGGCTGCTCGGCATTCTGATCGGCGAGCAGATCATTCCCATCGGGCAGAGCCTTCTTGCCGGTTGCGACCTGCCTTCGGCCTGGCGCCAGTCGGCATGTACCGCGCACCTCTTCGGCGCGCTTCCGGGCCGTCATTCGACGCCGAGCTCGCCAACCCACGTTTCGGAGGCTCCCTTATGACCGAGCAAGCGAGCGAAGCCGATCTGGTCCTCCATCGCGGGCTGTTCACGACGCTCGATCGGGGCAATCCCACCGCGACTGCCGTCGCGATCGCCGACGGCAAATTTATGGCGGTCGGTCATGATCACGAGGTTCTTCGTTTGGCCGGGGCGCGGACCCGCACCGTGGATCTGCGCGGCCGGCGCGTATTGCCGGGGCTTATCGACAATCACCTGCACATCATCCGCGGCGGGCTCAACTTCAACATGGAGCTGCGG
>JAFAYW010000199.1 GCA_019240125.1 Alphaproteobacteria bacterium | reverse complement strand
TGGAGCGGGCGAAGGGATTCGAACCCTCGACCCCAACCTTGGCAAGGTTGTGCTCTACCCCTGAGCTACGCCCGCGCTCCGTGTGCGGCGATGCATATCATAGGGGGGGAGGGGGGTTGCAAGCTCTTGCGCGTGGTTGGGGCGCGGTCGCATCGTTTGGCCATGGCCACGCCGCTCAGCCCCGATCAGTTGTTTGCCCGGCTCGACACGTTGGGCATTGCCTATCGTACCTATGAGCACGCCGCCGTGTTCACGGTCGCGCAGGCTGCGGCGTTGCGCGGCGAATTGCCGGGCGGGCACTGCAAGAGCCTGTTTCTGAAGGACAGAAAAGGGGGGCTGTGGCTGGTCGTCGCGCTGGAGAAGCGCCGCATCGATCTCAAGCGGCTGGCGGATGGGCTGGGTGCGCCGCGATTTTCCTTTGGCAGCCCTGATCTTCTTTATGAGGTGCTCGGCGTTAGGCCGGGCAGCGTCACGCCCTTTGCCCTCGCCAATGACCCGGATGGGCGCGTCGCGGTGGTTCTCGACCAAGGCATGCTGACCTGCAATCCGCTGAACTATCACCCGCTTCGCAACACGCTCACGACGGCGATCGCGCCGGCCGATCTGATGCGCTTCATCGCGGTGTGCGGCCATCGCCCGCGCATTGTCGATTTCGATGCGCTTGCGGTCGCCCCCTAGCGTCGCGCGCGTCACCCCGCGCTTGTCATCGCGGTGTCGCGCGGCCATCTTTCACGGGAGATTGCGGGGAGAGCGAACAGGATGCCGAGCGAACCTTTAATCGGCGGTACGGGGATCGGCGGTATGGCGGGCAACGGAACGGCCGGCGCTGCGGCTGTCAAGGACGTTACCACGGCCGAATTCATGTCCGAGGTCGTCGAGGCGTCGTTCGATCAACCGGTCATCGTCGATTTCTGGGCACCGTGGTGCGGTCCCTGCAAGCAGCTCGGGCCTATTCTCGAGCGTGTCGTGCGCGGATCGAACGGCGCGGTGCGCATGGTCAAGCTCAACATCGACGACAATCCTGAGATCGCGCAGCAGATGCGCATCCAGTCAATCCCGGCGGTCTATGCCTTCAAGGATGGCCGCCCGGTCGACGGTTTTGTCGGCGCGGTGCCGGAAAGTCAGATCAAGCAGTTCGTGCAGCGGCTCGGCGGCGGGCGCGGCGGCCCTTCGCCTATCGAACAGGCTATGACGATGGCCAAGGAAGCGGTGCAGGGCGGCGATCACGCGACCGCTGCGGCCCTGTACGCGCAGGTTTTGCAGCGCGAGCCGGATATGCCGGAGGCGATCGGTGGCCTTGCGCGAGCCCACGCCGCGCGGGGCGAGCTCGATCAGGCGCGGCAACTGCTCGCTCAGGTGCCCAAGGAACTCGCGACACATGCGGAGATTGCCGGCGCCCGCACGGCACTCGACCTGGCCGAGCAGGCGGAAAAGGCGATGGGTGCCACCGGCGAGCTCCGCGCCCGGCTGGAGCGCGACCCGAACGATCATGAAGCCCGCTTTGAGCTGGCGACGGCGCTGTTTGGCGCGGGTGAGCGCGAAGCAGCGATCGACGAGTTGCTGGCCTTGTACAAGCGCGACCGCGAATGGGACGAGCAGGGCGCCCGGCGCCAATTGGTGAAATTCTTCGAGGTGATGGGACCGACTGATCCGCTGACCCTCGGTGCGCGGCGGCGCCTGTCGGCGCTGATGTTCTCGTAACGATGAGGCGGCAGGCATGAGTGACACGCCGGATCCGCGGGAAGAACGGCCGCTCCCCGGCACCTTGCCGATTTTTCCGCTGACCGGCGTTTTGCTGCTCCCGCGCGGCCGCCTGCCGCTCAATATTTTCGAGCCACGCTATCTGGCGATGACGAGCGACGCGTTGGGCAGCGACCGCTTGATCGGCATGATTCAACCAAGTAATCCGAATGTCGGCGGCATGAACCCGCCTGTATACCCGGTTGGCTGCGCCGGCCGGCTGACCTCGTTTTCTGAGACCGATGATGGGCGCTATCTAATCACGCTGACCGGTGTGTCGCGGTTTCGCGTCTCGGATGAGCTGCCATTATTGCGCGGCTATCGCAGGGTGGTCCCGGACTGGTCGGCCTTTCCAAACGATCGCGAGGCGCCGCCCCGGCTGCATTTCGAGCGAGCTCGCCTTGTCGCTGGTTTGCGGCAGTTCTTTGAACAACGCTCGATCTCCGTCGATTGGGACGCGATCGAGAAGGCGCCGAGCGAGTATCTGGTGACATCGATCGCGATGGCGTGTCCGTTTGCGCCCAGCGAGAAGCAGGCATTGCTCGAAGCCGCCGATCTCGATGCGCGTGCCGAGCTGTTGACTGCGCTGGTCGAGATGGCCGCGATCGAGCCGACGACGACTGAGGATACCGGCGGCACCCGCCATTAGAGTTGCGGAGAGAGTGATGGATGGGCCGGTCGATATCGACCCCAAGCTTCTCGAAATTCTGGTCTGCCCCTTGACCAAGGGGCCGCTGCGGTACGACAGGCAGGCACAGGAGCTGATCAGCGGCGAGGCGGGGCTCGCCTATCCAATCCGCGACGGCATCC
This sequence comes from Alphaproteobacteria bacterium, assembly GCA_019240125.1. Classification (GTDB taxonomy): domain Bacteria; phylum Pseudomonadota; class Alphaproteobacteria; order ATCC43930; family CGMCC-115725; genus DATARH01. The sequence goes on along the minus strand of JAFAYW010000199.1, from coordinate 34,028 downwards.
CGATCATGCTGGTCGACGAGGCGCGGCCGCTGCGCGATGACGAGAAGCCCCAACCCCGTCTGCCGCCACCATGAAGACCGACATCCCCTGGCCGACCGAGCTGCGCCTCAAGCAGTCCGAAAAGCGCCTCGATGTCGCGTTCGACGATGGCAGGAGTTTTAGCCTCCCGGCCGAATATCTCCGGGTCGAAAGCCCATCGGCAGAGGTGCAGGGGCATGGACCGGGGGAAAAGACCCTGATTCCCGGACGCGCTCATGTCGGCATTCTGGCGCTGGAGCCGGTCGGCAATTATGCCGTGCGCATCCGCTTCGACGATTTGCACGACACCGGCATCTACTCGTGGGATTACCTGTATCAGCTCGGCGTTGAGCACGATAAGCGCTGGCGCGACTACCTCGCTAACCTCCAGGCCAAAGGCCTCAGTCGCGAACCGGCCCGCCGCTGACGCGAAGCGTCGATGGCAGACGTCCAACGCGGTAGATGCTTGACGAGGCTCCGCACGCCTTCCACTTCTAGCTCAGGCCGTTTTTGCTGAAGTGCGACGCAATCGCGGCCGATAGCATTTCATCGAAACAGCGGCATCGCTCTTCCGGCTATGACAACATTTTCTCCCGCCGACGCGGTGTTGCGGCATCCCGAAAAGGCAGCGCGGCCAGATAGCCCGAGCCCGCGCAAGCCTGCTTGGATCAGGGTCAAGGCGCCAGTAGCGCCGGAGTACCACAACACGCGCCGGCTGATGCGCGATCTCCGGCTTAATACGGTCTGCGAGGAAGCGGCGTGCCCCAATATCGGCGAGTGCTGGAAGGACCGGCACGCGACCATGATGATCCTCGGCGCGGTGTGCACCCGTGCCTGCACCTTCTGCAACGTGGCGACCGGACGGCCTGACCAGCTTGATCCGCATGAGCCGGAGCGGGTCGGCGAGGCGGTCGGCAAGCTCGGCCTGAGGCACATCGTCGTCACCTCGGTCGATCGCGATGATCTGGAGGATGGCGGCGCCGCGCATTTCGCGCGGACAATCGCGGCGATCCGCGCCGCGTCGCCGGAGACTACCATCGAGGTTCTCGTCCCGGATTTCCTGCGCAAGGAGGGGGCAATCGAAACGGTCGTGGCGGCGCGGCCCGATGTGCTTAACCACAACCTTGAAACGGTGCCGCGGCTGTATGCCGAGGTGCGGCCGGGAGCACGCTATTTTCATTCGCTGCGGCTGCTCGATCAGGCGAAGCGGCTTGATCCGACCGGTTTTACAAAATCCGGGATTATGGTGGGATTGGGTGAAGACCGCGCCGAAATTCTCCAGGTGATGGATGATCTGCGGGCCGCGCAGGTCGATTTTCTGACGATCGGGCAATACCTGCAGCCGACCCCCAAGCATCATGCGCTGGCGCGGTACGTCACTCCGGAGGAGTTCGAGGGATATCGGCGGCAGGCGCTCGGCAAGGGATTTCTGATGGTGTCGGCGTCGCCGTTAACCCGTTCCTCCTATCATGCCGGCGATGATTTCGCGCGACTGCGCGCGGCCCGTATCGCCCAGAGCCAGGCCACGTGAGGCCGCCGCACGCTCACCGCTCGTGATCTAGAGTGCCTACCCACACCGAACAGCGGGTGCTCCCCTATACGGCGGAGCAGCTTTACGCGCTTGTCGCCGATATCGAGCGCTATCCCGAATTCCTGCCATGGTGCGTCGGCGCTCGCATTCGCGAGCGTCACCCCGATCTGATCGTCGCCGATCTGGTCATCGGCTATAAGATGTTCCGCGAGCGTTTCACCTCGCGCGTGCGGCTGCAGCCGCATAGCCGCATCGACACGAGCTATGCCGACGGGCCATTCCGGTACCTGAATAATTACTGGGTCTTCGAAGCCGTTCCCGGCGGCTGCCGTATCGATTTTTTTGTCGATTTCGAATTCAAATCGCGGATGCTGCAGAAGGTTATCGAGGTGTTTTTCGCCGAGGCCGTCCGCCGCATGGTCAGTGCCTTCGAAGCACGTGCCAGACAACTTTACGGCACCCCCGGCACCACCCCCGGTACCGGCGAGCGCGCGTAACCCGCAGGTAACCGGGTAGGCGCAGCGCGGCGCTTCGGCGCCTCTATCGTCCGGAAACAGGACGCCGCCGTCCGATTCCCGGACGCATTGAGTTGTCCGTCTTGCAATAAAATCGTTAAACACCAACAAGTTAGTGCGTGGCATGACAGTTGCCCCGTGTCCTGCATCTGAGGCAGACGCAGTGGCATGGCGGCGCTCTCCAGCGCGTACGCCAGGCGCCCTGCGTCATGGCGCGGCGAGGAGACAGCGGATGCTGAGCTGGGTTCACTTTGGCGATTTGCATATGACGCGCGCCGAAGAGCAAAACCACGCGGACCTGCTCGCTCTCGTCGGGGATGCCAATCGGCATCTCGCAGGTGGCATCGACTTCGCCGTCCTCCCTGGCGACAACGCCGATAATGGCACGGCGGAGCAATATCAGATCGTGCGTGAGGCGGTTCGGCCGCTCACCATGCCGCTGCATATTCTGCCGGGGGATCACGATTTTGAGAGCGGCAGCCTCCAGGCGTTTCATGAGGTTCTCGAAGCTGCGCCCCTTCCAAAGGCGACGGTCGTCAATGGCCATCGCTGCCTCTTCCTCGATGTTGTTTCGGCCGGCGGCGGCGGTCCCGATTTCCGGCTCGACGACGCGCAGCTGCGCTGGCTGGAAGGGCAGCTGAAGGCGGCGGATGAGGCCGCGCAGACAAGCATTGTCTTCATGCACACGTACCCCGCCGATCTGCGGCAAGGCCGCTGCGCGCTGCTGCAGCTTCTTGCCCGCTACGGCGTGGCCTGTGTCGATACCGGGCACACGCACTACAACGAACTCGCCAATGACGGGCGGACGATCTATGCCGCGACCCGTTCGACGGGACAGATCGAGGAAGGCCCGGTGGGTTTCTCGGTGGCCGCGGTCGATGATGGAGTGGTGAGTTGGCGGTTCAAGGCCTTGGCGCAGCCCTGGCCGCTCGTGCTGATCACCTCACCGGCCGACGTTCGGCTGGTCACCAGGCCGCAGCGGTGCGATCAGCTCCTGCGACCCGGTAAACCGTTCAAGGTCCGCGCCCGGGCGTGGAGCAGCGCCGGCATTAGCCATGCGCAATACCGCATCGCGGACGCATCGTGGCAGCCGCTGTTCCCGGTCCCGGGCGACGCGGTGCTCTGGCAGGGCACAGCGGTCGCCCCAACCAGCGCGTTTCGGCTCACCGTTCAGGTTGAAGCTAAAGATGGCGGGGTTGGAGAGGAAGAGATCAACGTGGCGGTTGCGGGTGAATTTACCGCCCCTGAGCGGCAGGCGGACGGTAGCGACAAGGACGCCATCGCTGCCTGGCCGAGCAAAGGGCTCCTCGGCACCCAACTTGGCCCCAACAAGAATGGCCGGAAGTGGTGACCGCCGAGGCGTTACGTGGGGTGTGGCCGCGGAGCTAGTCCACGGTAATCCCGATCACCTGAAAGGCCTGCACTCATGGAAAAACAGAATTTGAGTCTCGTGGTGCTTTATCCCCTGATCCTTGTTTGTGGCGCGCTGCAGGCATGGGGACCGCCCATGAATGGCGTGTTGCGCAACGCGCTCTCCAATCCCTGGCTGGCCAGTCTTGTCTCGTTTCTGCCCATCGTGATGCTGCTCAGCGTCACATTCCTCTGTTTACCTCGACCGCTGCCGACAGCGGAGGGGCTCGCAGCGATACCCTGGTGGGCACCACTGGGCGGCATTGTCGGCGCGTTCTCTGTCATCGTCGGGCTGCTGTTCGTCGACAAGGTTGGTGCTGGCGCCCTGAGCGGCCTGACGATAACCGCCAACATTCTGATGTCGTTGGCAGTTGACCATTACGGGCTGTTTCGTCTGCCGGTTCACACACTTAGCTTCGGGCGGATCGTGGGTGCGGGTCTCATGGTCGCGGGCATCGCGCTGATCTCGCGATTCTGAGCCGCCCAGCGGCCGCCATTTTGTCGCGACGCAAAGCGCCGCAGAGCGCGCCGGTCGTCAGATCCCGCGCGCTTCGGCGATCAGCGATTGCAGCGCGAAGATCAACGCGGCCTCGCGGATACCGGTGCGATCGCCGGGAAAGATCTGGCGCTGCGTGCGGACCCCGGCATGTGTCGCAATCCCGAAATAGACCAGACCGACCGGCTTTTCCGGCGTCCCGCCGCCGGGGCCGGCGACACCCGTGATCGAGACCGCGAGTTCGACCCCGGCCCGCTCGACCGCGCCGGTCGCCATGGCTCCCGCGGTTTGCGAGCTGACGGCCCCATGAGCCGCGATCGTCGTCTCAGGAACCCCCAGCAGCTGCATCTTGGCTTCGTTGGAATAAGTGACGAAGCCGCGATCGACCACATCGGACGAGCCGGCGATTGCCGTCAGCGCCGCTGCGACCAGCCCACCGGTGCAGGACTCGGCGGTGGCGACATGCCAGCCGCGCGAGCGGCACTCCCGCAAGACGGTTTCGGCAAGGGCCAGGGTCTTCGCGTCGAACATCGAGCCCTCCTCGGGAAGGTGCCTTTCGACCAAACTAACCCGCCGTTGCAAGCAAAGCGAAGCAATCCGTCGAGATCACGGCTCCGACCACGTATTGCCGCGGCGCCGGTAGCGCGCGCGATAACGAGCCCTCGGCTAGCCGAGTGGCAGACGAACCGTGGCAACGGCCTGGGCAGCGATGCCTTCGCCACGGCCGGTAAAGCCGAGCCGCTCGGTAGTTGTCGCCTTGACGCTGACCCGGTCCGGCGCGATGGCGAGGATTTCAGCCACTCGATCGACCATCGCCACGCGATGCGGTCCGATCTTGGGGCGCTCGCAGATGATTGTCACATCCACCGCCGCGATCTCCCCACCGCGATTGCGCAGCAGCGTCGCGGCGTAGGCGAGTAATTGATCGGACGACGCGCCGCGCCAGCGCGGATCACCCGGCGGGAAATGCTGCCCGATATCGCCAGCGCCGATCGCGCCCAGCATGGCATCGGTCAGCGCATGCAATCCGACATCGGCGTCGGAGTGGCCAAGCAGGGCGGCGGTATGCGGTACGCGGACCCCGCAGCACATCACGTGATCACCCGGCGCGAAACCATGTACGTCAAAGCCCTGGCCGACCCGCACGTCACCCAGCCGCAAGGCCAGCAGTCGCTCGGCGGCGGCCAGATCGCTGACGGTCGTCACCTTCAGATTCTCCTCGTGTCCCGCAACGATAGCGACCGACAATCCCGCCGCTTCGGCGACGGCCGCGTCGTCGGTCAGGATGCGGCCAGCCATTTCCCGGTGCGCCGCCAGAATTGCCGGAAAGCGAAACCCCTGGGGCGTTTGCGCCCGAAACAGATTACTTCGATCGACGGTCTCGACGATGCGATGATCAACGACCCGCTTGATGGTATCGCCAAGCGGCAGCGCAGGAATGGCGGCGTCGGCGGCGTCGAGGGCGTCCAGCACTCTGCTGACCAGTGCCGCGTCGGGAAATGGCCGCGCGCCGTCGTGGATCAGCACGTGATCGGGTTCGTACCGCGTCAGCGCCTCGAGGCCGTTGCGGACAGAATCCTGGCGCTCGGCACCACCGGAAACCGGCGGCAATAACGCGAGACCCGCCACCGTCTCGTCATAGATCGTCCGGTCCTCATCGCGGATTACGACCTGGACGCCGGCAATCCGCGGATGCGCCGCGAGCGAGCCGGCGGAATGCCGCAAGATACGCCCCGGGCCCAGCGCGAGGTATTGCTTGGGCAATGTTCCGCCAAATCGCGCGCCGCGACCCGCCGCCACAATGACTGCATAAACACCCGACATCGCTTCAGCCTAACGGGCGCCGCGTCAAGCCGCCAGCGTGCCCATACCGTCATAAGGATTGCAGGCTCGTCATGTTGCGGCGCAACACAGGTTAGGTTAAGATATCAGCCTAAAATTTAGTCAGATCTGTGAACTGAGTAATCCTTGGGCATTCAAATCGGTTCCATCAACCTGAACGACCCGGTCATCCTGGCGCCGATGTCCGGCGTGAGCGATCTGCCGTTCCGCCGGCTGGTCAAGCAGCACGGCGCCTCACTTGTGGTTTCGGAGATGATCGCCAGTCAGGCGGCGATCCGCGACACACGGCAATCGCTAACGATGGCGCAGACCTGCCCGGAGGAGCAACCGATGGCGGTTCAGCTCGCCGGCTGCGAGCCGCAGGTCATGGCCGAGGCCGCCCGGCTCAACGCTGATCGCGGCGCCGGGCTGATCGACATCAACTTTGGCTGCCCGGTCAAAAAGGTCGTCAACGGCCACGCCGGCTCGGCGCTGATGCGCGATGAGCAGCACGCCGCGCGCATCCTCGAGGCGACTGTCAGGGCCGTAAATCTGCAGGTGACACTGAAGATGCGCACGGGGTGGGACGACGGAAATCGCAACGCGCCGAGCCTCGCACGCATCGCCGAGGCCTGCGGCATCCGCATGATTACCGTGCATGGGCGAACCCGCTGTCAGTTCTACGCCGGCAGCGCCGATTGGCGCTTTGTCCGCGAGGTCAAGGCGGCAGTCAGCATTCCCGTCATCGTCAATGGCGACATCACTACCCTCGACGATGCCGATCGCGCGCTCACGGAATCGGGCGCCGATGGGGTGATGGTCGGTCGCGGCTGCTACGGCCGACCGTGGTTTCTGGCGCAGGTCAGCGATTGGCTGCGGTATCGCCGGCACCAGCCCGACCCGCCGCTCGCGGCGCAGTACCACACCGTGCTGCACCATTATGACGATATGCTCAGCCATTACGGCACAAACCCGGGCCTGCGTATAGCGCGCAAGCATTTCGGCTGGTACTCGAAGGGGTTGCCGGGATCTGCCGAGTTTCGTGCGGCGGTCAACCAGACCGACGATACGGGCAAGGCAAAGGCGCTCTTGCGGGCTTTCTTCGAGCCGCTGATCGAGCGCGAAGCGGCATGAACGCGACCTCGCTACGCCGGCGCCGGCCGCGCGCGGAGGCGATGATTGTTCCGGCACCGCGAACTGCCACCACAGTGCCGGATGCCGCCCTCTTGCTGGCTGCTTTACCGAACGCGGTCGTCGCGCTCGACCGGGACGGCATCGTGCGCTCCGTCAATCCGGCAGCAGAGCAGTTCATCGGGGCGGGAGCAAGCGCGTTGACCGGCCACGCGCTTGCCGATTTTGTCGGACCGCAGAGTCAGATATTTACCCTGACCGACGCAGTGTGGCGCAGCGGCGGCTCCATCGCCGAATACGACGTGGTGTTGGAACACCCGCGGTTTGGCGTCCGCACCGTGACAATAGAGGGAACATTGGTCGGGGAGGGGGCTGACCTCCTGGTGCTGACGCTGCACGAGCGGTCGATGGCCGACAAGATGGATCGCCAGCTGACGCACCGCAATGCGGCGCGGTCGATCACCGCGATGGCGGCGATGCTGGCGCATGAGGTCAAGAACCCGCTGTCTGGCATCCGTGGCGCCGCGCAGCTCCTGGAGCAGGACGCCGACGCGGCCGGCCGCGAACTCACCCAGCTGATCTGCGACGAAACCGACCGCATCGTCGCCTTATTGGACCGCATGGAGGCCTTTTCCGACCACACCCCGATCCAGCACAGCGAGGTCAACATCCATGAGGTGCTCGACCGCGTCCGCAAAATCGCACAGACCGGATTTGCGCGGCACGTGCGGGTCGCCGAGGAATACGATCCCTCGCTGCCGCCAGTCCCGGGCGATCGCGACCTGCTGCTGCAGGTTTTTCTCAATCTGGTGAAGAACGCTGCCGAGGCGACGCCGCCGCAAGGCGGGGAGATTGTGCTCACGACCGCATACCGGCACGGGCTGAGGCTCGCGGTTCCCGGACACACCGGGCGACGGCATCTGCCCTTCATGGTGTCCATTACCGATAATGGCGGTGGCATCCCCGATGATATGAAGCCGCACCTGTTCGATCCCTTTGTAACGACTAAGCGAAATGGAACTGGCCTTGGTCTTGCACTCGTCGCAAAGGTGATCGGCGACCACGGCGGCGTGATCGAGTTCGACAGCCAGCCCCGGCGTACTGTGTTCCGGGTGTTCCTGCCTGTTCTCTCGGCCTCCGGGGGCGCCTAAAACGGTATCGGGCCGATGAGCGCGACGATTTTAGTAGCAGACGACGACCGCGCGATCCGCATGGTGTTGAACCAGGCGCTCGCCCGGCTCGGACATGACGTCAGGATGACCGGCAACGCGGCGACGCTGTGGCGCTGGGTGGCGGATGGCGACGGCGATCTGGTGATCACCGATGTCGTGATGCCGGATGAGAACGGGCTCGACCTGATCCCGCGTATCAAGCGGATCCGCCCGGATTTGCGCGTCATCGTGATGAGCGCGCAAAGCACGCTGATGACGGCGGTGAAGGCGACGGAGCGCGGTGCGTTCGAATATCTGCCAAAGCCGTTCGACCTGCGCGAACTGGTGAGCGTGGTCGAGCGGGCGCTGAGCGCGCCCCCTGCCGCGGCGGCCCAATCCGCGCCTGAAGACGAGCTCGAAGACCAGCTGCCGCTGATTGGGCGCTCGCCCGCGATGCAGGAAATCTACCGGGCGATTGCCCGCCTGATGGGCACCGACCTCAGCGTGATGATTACCGGCGAGAGCGGCACCGGCAAGGAGTTGGTGGCGCGGGCGCTGCATGATTTCGGCAAGCGGCGTTCGGGCAATTTCGTCGCGATCAACATGGCGGCGATCCCGCGCGAACTGATCGAAAGCGAGCTGTTCGGTCACGAGAAAGGCGCCTTTACCGGCGCGACGGCGCGCGGCATCGGCCGCTTCGAGCAGGCCAAGGGTGGCACCCTGTTTCTCGATGAGATCGGCGACATGCCGCCGGAGGCGCAGACCCGGCTGCTGCGCGTGTTGCAGGAGGGCGAGTACACGGCGGTTGGCGGCCGGGTGCCGATTCGCGCCGACGTACGGATCATCGCCGCGACCCATCGCGATCTGCCGCAGCTGATTCGACAGGGCCTGTTCCGCGAAGATTTGTTCTACCGGCTCAATGTTGCGCCGATCCGCCTGCCGCCGTTGCGCGAGCGCAGCTCGGACGTGCCCGCCCTGGTGCGCCATTTCGCCTCTCTGGCGACGCGCGAGGGCTTGCCGCTGAAAGGCCTCGACGAACCCGCGATGGAGCGTCTGAAGCGCTATCGCTGGCCGGGCAATGTGCGTGAACTGGAAAACCTCGTGCGGCGGCTGGCCGCGCTGTATTCGCAAGAGGTTATCGGTGTCGATCTGATCGAGGCCGAACTCGCGGAGGCGCCGGTGGCGTCGATCGTGCCGGCGGAGACCGTCAATGGCGAGGGTCTGTCTGCCGCGGTCGAGCGGCACATCGTCGACTACTTCGCGGCCCATAAGGGTGCGATGCCGGCCGCCGGTCTTTACGATCGTGTGCTGCGCGAGATCGAGCGGCCGCTGATCCTGGCGACTCTCGGCGCGACCCGCGGCAATCAGATCAAGGCGGCGCATTTGCTTGGCCTTAATCGCAATACCCTGCGAAAGAAAATCCGTGAATTGGACATCCCGGTGGTTCGCGGCCTAAAATAACCCCCGCGCCGCTTCCAGCCGGGCCAGCGCCACGGCAAAACATCGGAACGGTTCGCAATTCGGGGATGAATGCCGGCGGGACTCGTCCAACGGCCGTTGGGTAGGATCTATAAAATGAGGCTGGCGCGAACTCTGCGCCCCTGGGCCGGTGGTGGCACTGGCCTGTGGCGGAAGATCGCGATCGCGCTCGCGGCCGCCGCGTTGGCATCCGGTATCGCGACCTATCTCGCCTTGACCGGCGCGCCCCCGTTCGGGCCGCGCCCCGGCGTCGTACTGACTCTGCTCAACCTCGACCTGGTGTTATTGCTCGCGTTGGCGGCCACAGTTGGCAAGCGCGTCGTTCAGGTCTGGGTTCAACGGAGGCGCGGGCTGGCGGGTTCGCGTATCCAGGTGCGGCTGGTGGGGCTTTTCAGCCTGATCGCGGTGCTGCCCACCATCATCGTCGCGATCTTCTCCTACCTGTTTTTCAGCTTCGGCATCGAGGCGTGGTTCAGCGAGAAGGTGCGCACCGCGATCTCGGAATCGGTGGCGGTGGCCGATGCTTACGTTAAAGAGCATCAGCAGGCGATCCGCGCCGATGCACTGGCGATGGCCACCGATCTCGATCGCTACGCCTCCACCTTGCAGCTTAACCCGCAATATCTGGCACCCGTGCTGACCGCGCAGGCGGCGATGCGCAATTTGACCGAGGCGGCGGTACTTGACCGCAATGGCACGATGGTGGCGCGCACCGGGCTGGTCTTCGCCCTCGGCTTCGAGGATGTCAGCCAGGATGCGCTGCGCCGCGCCCGCCAGGGCGAGGTTGTCATTATGACCGATGACAAGGAGGAGCGGGTGCGCGCCCTCGTCCGCCTCGACGAGTTCAGCGACCTCTATCTTTACGTCGGTCGCTTTATCGAACCCCGAGTGCTTGCGCACCGCGATGAGACACATCTCGCGGCCGCGCAGTACGAGCGGCTGGAAGGCCAGCGCTCCGGGTTCCAGATCACCTTCGCGGTGATTTACATCCTGGTCGCGATGCTGTTCCTCGCGGCGGCGATCTCCATCGGCGTGCATTTCGCCGCCCAGCTTGCCGACCCGATAAGTCTGCTGGTCGGCGCCGCCGATCGGGTGAGCGCCGGCGATTTGTCGACCCGGGTGCCGGAAGGCGACAAGGATGACGAACTCGTCTCGCTCAGTCGCGCCTTCAACCGCATGACCAACCAGATCCAGAGCCAGCAGGCCGAACTGATCGAGGCCAACCGGCAATTGGACGAACGAAGGCGCTTTACCGAAACCGTGCTGACCGGCGTATCGGCCGGGGTCATCGGCCTCGATCGCGATGGCTGCATCCACCTCCCGAACCGCACGGCATCGTCATTGCTCGGCGTCGATCTCGACCGGTCGATGGGCGAGGATCTGATGGATGTGGTGCCGGAGATGTCGGACCTGCTTGAGGCGGCCTGGCTGCGCCCGGATCGCCTGGCGCAGGGGCAGGTGCAGATCGCTGGCGTTAACAGCACGCGCACCCTGCTGGTGCGGATCGCCGCCGAGCATGAGGATGGCGACGTCACCGGTTTTGTTGTTACCTTCGACGACATCACAGAACTGTTGTCAGCCCAGCGCAAGGCAGCCTGGGCTGATGTCGCGCGCCGCATCGCGCACGAGATCAAAAACCCGCTGACCCCAATCCAGCTTTCGGCTGAGCGGCTCAGGCGGCGATACCTTAAGGAAATTCAGAAGGACCCCGAGACATTCAAGATCTGCACCGACACGATCATCCGACACGTCGAGGATATCGGCCGTATGGTTGATGAGTTCTCGTCGTTTGCCCGCATGCCGCAACCCGTTCTGAAACCGGTGGATCTGACGACCATCGTCGAGCAATCGGTCTTCCTCGAGCGTACGGCGCATCCGAAAATTACCTTCGAGACGCGGTTCGCCGCCCGTCCGACACAGTTGCGTTGCGATTCACGGCTGGTCGGCCAGGCGCTGATCAACATCCTGAAAAACGCCGTCGAGTCGATCGAAGGTCGGATCGTCGAGAACGGTGCGGTGCCGCCCGGCCGTATCGTTGTGACAGTCGCAACCGGCGACCATGTCACGGTCTCGATCGAGGACAATGGCAAGGGTTTGCCGACGCAGGGCCGCGAGCGTCTGACCGAGCCTTATGTCACGACGCGAACCAAGGGGACGGGGTTGGGGCTCGCTATCGTCAAGAAGATCATGGAAGATCATCAGGGCGAGCTGGTTCTGTCCGATGGGGCAGACGGCGGCGCCTGTGTTCAACTTGTCTTTGCTCACGAGCCGCGCCCGGTTGCCGGTCGCGCGGTATTATCTGAAGCAGCGCAAGAGGTTTCCGAGGAATTGAGTACGGTCAGTCATGGCGCATGACATTCTGATCGTCGACGACGAAGCCGACATCCGGATGCTGATTGGTGGCGTGTTGCGCGACGAGGGTTACGCGACGCGTGATGCCGGCGACAGTAACGAGGTCCTGGCGGCGATCCAGACGCGTCAGCCCACCCTTGTCGTCCTCGATATCTGGTTGCAGGGCAGTCCGCTCGACGGCATCGAAATCCTGCGATGGATGCAGGAGGAGATGCCCAGTGTGCCGGTGGTCATGATCAGTGGCCACGGCACCATCGAAACCGCTGTCGAGGCGATCAAGATCGGCGCTTACGATTTCATCGAAAAGCCGTTCAAGAGCGACCGGCTGCTACTGGTGGTGGCGCGCGCAATCGAGGCGGCGCAGTTACGCCGTGAGAACGCCGAGCTGAAGTTGCGCGCCGGCGGCGAACTCGACCTCGTCGGAGCGTCGCCCGCGATCAACCAGCTGCGGCAGCAGATCGAGCGGGTGGCGCCGACCGGCAGCCGCGTGTTGATCACCGGCGCGCCGGGATCGGGCAAGGAGGTGGTGGGCCGGCTGTTGCACGCGCGGTCGCGGCGTCAGGACGGACCGTTTGTCGCGGTGAACTGCGCGACGATGCGGCCAGACCGGCTGGAGATCGAGCTTTTCGGTTCCGAACCCAATGGCGATGGCGCACCGCGCAAGATCGGCACCTTCGAGCGGGCTCATGGCGGCACGCTGTTCCTCGATGAAGTCGCGGATATGCCGATTGAAACACAGGGAAAGATCGTCCGTGTTCTGCAGGAACAGACCTTCGAACGGGTCGGCGGCTCGCAGCGGGTCGAGGTCGATGTGCGCGTGGTCGCCTCATCGAACCGCGAATTGCCGAGCGAGATTTCGGCCGGCCGCTTCCGCGAGGATCTGTTCTATCGCCTCAACGTAGTACCGATCCGGGTACCGGCATTGCGCGAGCGGCGCGAGGACATACCGCTGCTGGCGCGCCATTTCATGCAGCGCGGCGCCGAAGCGGGGCGCATCGCGGCCCGCGATTTCGGGGAGGATGCGATGGCCGCGTTGCAGGCCTATACGTGGCCCGGCAATGTGCGGCAGCTGCGCAACGTGGTCGATTGGCTGCTGATCATGGCGCCGGGGGATAACGAAGACCCCGTACACGCCGACGTCCTGCCGAATGAGATCACCGCGATCGCCCCCAGCGTCGTCAAATGGGACAAGGGCAGCGAGATCATGACCCTGCCGTTACGCGACGCCCGCGAGGTGTTCGAGCGCGAATATCTGTTGGCCCAGGTGACGCGATTTGGCGGCAACATCTCGCGCACCGCAGCTTTTGTGGGAATGGAGCGGTCAGCCCTGCACCGCAAGTTGAAATCCCTTGGGGTGTTCGGCAACGAGCGCGCCCTGAAGGTCGGAACCTAGGAACACCCATGTCGCGGATCGCTTACGTCGCGGGGCATTACCTGCCGCATGCGCAGGCTGCTGTGCACATCGAGGATCGCGGGTTCCAGTTCGCCGATGGCGTATACGAGGTTATCGCGGTGGTCGGCGGCCGGCTGGTCGACGAGGAACGCCATATGGTGCGCCTGCATCGCTCACTCTCCGAGCTGCGGATGGCGCCGCCGATGGGCGATACCGCGCTTCGGGTCGTGCTGCGTGAGGTGATCCGCCGCAACGGCGTCGTGAACGGCATCGTCTACCTGCAGGTCACACGCGGCGCGGCGCCGCGCGACCACGCCTTCCCCAAATCCGCCAGGCCGACCCTGGTCGTCACCTCCCGCGGCAGCAAGCCGCCCAACCAGCGTCTGGTGCGCGAAGGCTGCTCGGTCATCACGATCCCGGAAATCCGCTGGGCGCGCTGCGACATCAAGAGCGTCGCGCTGCTCGGCAATGTGCTCGGCAAGCAATTAGCGCGCGAGGCCGGTGCCTACGAGGCGTGGTTTGTCGATCACGACGGTAACGTCACCGAGGGCACCTCGACCAATGCCTGGATCGTCACCGCCGATGGCGAAGTGGTTACCCGCAAGACCGACAACGCGATCCTCAGCGGCGTCACCCGTCTTGCGGTGCTCGACCTTATCCATCGCGAGGGGTACCGGCTGAGCGAGCGACCATTCTCGGTCGACGAGGCCAAGCGAGCGCGAGAGGCTTTCCTGACCAGCACGACGGCGGCGGTCATGCCGGTGGTGCGTATCGATGACGCGGCGGTGGCAAACGGCAATCCTGGATCGTTGACCGAGAAACTGCGCGTCGCCTATCTCGGCCACGCAGCGGCGACCGCATGAGCCTGCCGACGCCCCGCGCCATCCTGTTCGACTGGGACAACACGCTCGTCGATAGCTGGGGGACGATTCACGAGGCGCTCAATTTTCTGATGCGAGCGATGGAAAAGCCCGAATGGACACTGGCGGAAACCCGTGAGAAGGTGCGGCTGAGCCTGCGCGAGGCGTTTCCGCTGCATTTCGGCGAGCGCTGGGAGAAGGCGCGAGACATCTACCTTGAGCGGTTTCGCGCCATTCATCTCGAGCGGCTGACCGCGCTCCCTGGTCGCGAGATCATGCTGCGCGGATTGCATGAACATGGCATCTACCTCGGCGTAGTGAGCAACAAGACCGGTGGATTGTTGCGACGTGAGGTCGCGCAGCTCGGTTGGGCCGAGCTGTTCGGCAGCGTGGTCGGCGCCGGAGACGCGCCGATCGACAAGCCGGCCAGCGACCCGGTCCATCTCGCGTTGAAACCCAGCGGTGTCGCGGCGGGCGGGGACGTCTGGTTCGTTGGCGACACCGCCGTCGATATGGAATGCGCCCTGGCCAGCGGCTGCGTGCCTGTAAGATTGGGCGACGACGCCGGTCCCGACGAGTTCCGGCACTTCCCGCCGCAGCTATCCTTCACCGATCACGAAACCTTGTTTCACGCCGCCAAGGGCTTGCGCTTCGGGGACAGCAGCCCATCTTCGTAAGCGATCTCGGCGCAATCGGGGTTTAACGCTAGTTGATTTTGAGCCGGTCGCCGCGGCTCCAAGAAAGTGGGGGAGACTTCCCATGTCGACCGAAAAGTCGCAAAATGTTCAGGATGTTTTTCTAAATCACGTCAGGAAAAACAAGACGCCAGTTACAGTTTTTCTGGTCAACGGCGTCAAGCTACAAGGGATTATCACTTGGTTCGATAATTTCTGTGTGTTGTTGCGTCGGGATGCTCATTCGCAGCTCGTCTACAAGCACGCGATCTCCACCGTGATGCCGGCCCAGCCGATACAACTGTTTGAAGGCGGGAAGGAGCCCGGCGAACTCTGAGCCGCAGCGCATCGAATTTGCCTGCGCCCGCCGACCGGGCGCTTGTCATACACCCGGCGACCAGAGCTGCCGGGGCCAGCCGTCCTGAAACTCCCGGCCGATCGCTTGATGCGCGGCTTGAGGAGGCGGTAGGCCTCGCAAAGGCGATCGACCTCGATGTCGTACGCGCCGAGTCGGTGCGCGTCACGCGGCCGGTCCCCGCCACGCTGTTCGGTAGCGGCAATGTCGACACGCTCGGCTCCATCGTCAAAGACGACGAGATCGGGCTGGTCATTATCGACGCCGCGCTGAGCCCGGTACAGCAACGTAACCTCGAACGCCGCTGGCAGGCCAAGGTCATCGACCGGACCGGCCTCATCCTCGAAATCTTCGGGGCGCGCGCCCGCACGCATGAAGGCAGGCTCCAGGTCGAACTGGCGGCGCTGACCTATCAGCGCTCGCGGCTGGTGCGATCGTGGACCCATCTTGAACGCCAGCGTGGCGGTTTCGGCTTTCTCGGCGGGCCCGGGGAAAGCCAGCTCGAAATTGACCGCCGTCTGATCGGTGAGCGCATCGCCCGCCTGCGCCGCGAGCTCGACGAGGTGAAACGCACCCGCGCGCTGCATCGCGAGGCGCGCAAGCGCGTGCCATATCCGGTCGTGGCGCTGGTCGGCTACACCAATGCCGGCAAATCAACGCTGTTCAACCGTCTGACCCGCGCCGACGTGACGGCGCAGGACCTGCTTTTCGCAACGCTTGACCCAACGATGCGCCGCCTCGACCTGCCCTCGGGCAAAAAGGCGATACTGTCCGACACGGTGGGCTTTATCTCCGATCTGCCGACGCACCTGGTTGCCGCGTTCCGGGCCACGCTGGAAGAAGTGACGGAGGCCGACATCATCGTGCATGTGCGCGATGCGCATCACCCCGACAGCACCGCGCAGCGCGACGATGTGCTGGCGGTGCTGGCCGATCTCGGTCTCGGCGGAGCAATCGAAGAGAACATGGTTGAAGTGCTCAACAAGATCGACCTGCTTGCCGCCGCCGACCGCGAGACGCTGCTCAATCAGATATCTCGGAACGCCGAGACGGTGGCGTTATCGGCGGTGACTGGCGAAGGGTGCGACGGGCTGCTTGCTCTGATCGACCGCCGCCTCGTCAATGGGGCGCGGGCGGTACGGCTCGATGTGCCACTGAGCGACGGGCAAACGCTGGCATGGATCTACGAGCACGGCGAGGTCCTGGGCCGGCGCGATGATTCCGAGGCGGCGCATCTGTCGGTACGGCTGTCGGAAGCCGATCTTGGCCGCCTGCGGCATCGCCAGCGGGTGCATTAGGGAGAGGGCATGGTCCGCGAAAACGAGGTTCGCGCCGCCGAACGTACAGTCGCGGCGCCGCGCGCTGCCGATGCCGGCCTGGTGTTTATCGGGCGCATCCACACGCCGTGGACCTCCCGCATGGAGACGCCGCGTCAGGGACGGCATGACGGCCCTACCTGCCGCATCGAGGTGTTCGAGCCTTGGGTTGAGGCGCTCGATCATGTCGCCGATTTCGAACGGATCGAGGTGCTCTACTGGCTGCACCAATCCCGTCGCGATCTGGTGATGCAGAGCCCGGCCAATGACGGCACCGCACGCGGCACCTTCTCGCTACGCTCGCCGGCGCGGCCCAATCCGATCGGCACCTCGATTGCCCGGCTGATCCGCATCGAGGGCCCGAACGTCTTTGTCCGGGGCCTCGACTGCCTCGACGGCACGCCGCTCCTCGATCTGAAACCCGATCGCACCCTCTTCACCCCGATTGCGCCGCCGCAAGCCGGGGATTTCCAGACTGGCGATCCCTGACTGGCGATCCCTGATTGGCGATCCCTGACTGGCGATCCCTGACTGGCGATCCCTGACCGGGTGGCCCGCGACGGCACAGCCTCGCAGGCCCGTTTGTCAGGCCACATCGCGATCGAGGATTTCGATCAGGACATTCTGAGGGCCGCGCACAAAGGCGATGCGAACGCCCGGGCGGATCGTCTTCGGCTCGATGGTGAACTCGGCGCCCTTGCCCTTCAGCTCGTCGCAGACGGCGTCGATATTCTTGACACGCAGTCCGAGGTGATCGAGCCCGACAAAGCTGCCGTCGGCCTTGTCCGCCAGCGACGCATCGGACGGCACCTGCGCGATGAACACATCGACGCCACCGAGATTGATGTCGGTGCGCTCGATACCGTTCGACATCACCGATTTGATTACCCTCGCGCCGAACATGCGCTCGTACCAGGCGGCCGTTGCATCCGGGTCGGGGCTGCGCAGATGCACGTGGTCATACATAAACTCGGCCATGGCGTTCTCCCGTTTGTCGGTACACCGACTGTAGCTCGCTGCGGGGCGATTGGGGAGGGTGCTGCCGCTATTTGACATTGACCCAGCGCAGATAGAACGCGTTATCGGCGGGCTGCACGACATCGATGTTGTTGCGTGCCGCCCACACGATCACCTGCTGGTGCAGCGGGATCGCCGCCACATCGTCCTGCACGATCCTGGCGGCCTCGTCGATCATCTGCTGGCGCTTTTCCCGGTCGAGCTCGTGGCCGATCTTTTCGGTCAGCTCATCAAGTTTGGGGTTGGAATAGCCGCCATTATTACCCTGGCCACGGCCGGTCTTCGGATCGCGCGTCGCCAGCAGCGTGAAGAACACGTTATGGGCGTCGTAGGTCGCCGGGGTCCATCCCTGCAGAGACAGACTCAGTTTGTAGTTCGGATACCCGACATCGGTGAAGAACTTCACCTTGGTGCGGGCATAGACGTCAATCTTGACGTTGATGCGCGCCAGCATCGAGGCGATCGCCGTACAGATCTGCTCGTCCATCACATAGCGGTCGTTCGGGCAATCCATCGTCACCTGGAACCCGTCTGGATAGCCGGCCTCGGCAAGCAGAGATTTGGCTTTGGCGAGATCGACCGGTGGCCGCTTATCGAGCGCCGCGTCATAGCCGTTGACCCCCGGCCCGTAAATCAGCCAGGTCGGCCGAGCCTGGCCGCGCATGACCCGCTTGGCGATCGCCTCCTCGTCGATCGCCAGCGCGAAGGCGCGCCGCACGCGCACATCCTTGAACGGGTTTTTCCCCTTGATGTTCGAGAACAGCAGCTCGTCGCGGGTCTGATCCATCGCCAGATAGATCGTCCGCAATTCCGGGCCTTGTAGCACCTTGAGGCCCGACGCCTGCGCCAGACGGTCCATATCCTGCGGCGGCACCGAGTAGATCATGTCCATTTCGCCCGACATCAGCGCGGCGACGCGAGTCGAGGCGTTGGCGATGATGTCGAACTCGGCGCGATCGATATTATGCTCCGGTGTGCCCCACCAGGTCGGATTGCGCTCCATGACGGTGCGACGGTCCGGTTCGCGCGCGGTGAGGCGGAACGGGCCGGTGCCCATCGTATTGCGCAGTGCGTAGTTCTCACCATTTCCGAGCACGACGTTTTCAATCGCGTTGTGCTCCTCGCACCACTTCTTCGACATGATCGCCCAACCAGTCATCTCGGAGGGCAGGATCGGGTCGGCGCCGTCGGTGTCGAAATCGACGGTCATCTCGTCGATCTTGTGAATCGCCTTGATCGTCGCGAGCTGCGAGTGCTTTGCCGAGTTCTTGCCGGTGACGCGTTGAAACGAAAAGACGACGTCATCGGCGGTGAAGGGCGAGCCGTCCTGCCATTTGACATTGGGCCGGAGGTGAAAGCGCCACGTCGCCGGCCCGGTGGTCTCCCAGCTCACGGCGAGAGCGGGTTGCAGGCCGAGCTTCCGGTCATGCTCGACCAGCGGCTCGTAGATGTTCTCGAGCAGCGAGTTCTGCACCGTTTCGTTGAAAGTATAAGGATCGAGCGAGCGGGCGTCGCCGTCATTGGCCCATTTGAAGTCCGCTGCGTGGAGCGCGGGCATCGTGCCGAAGGCCAGTCCGAACCCGAGCAGTAGCCCCTTGAGCGTCATGCGGTCTCCCCTGATAATGGCCGCGGCACAGCCGGCGAATAGCTGCCATCGCCGCGGCGCGCGCAGCTAATCCCCAAAAACCCAGTATCGCGATGTAATGTAACGGAAACCCCGCCGGCCGGCGCAGGAGCTTTGCCCGAATGACGACGACTGCTTCCGAAGAACCTGTTGGCGCGCGCCGCGGCGGCGCTGTCGACGCCACGACCTATTCGATCATTCTGGCGCTGAGTTTCTCGCATTTCCTGAACGACATGATCCAGTCGCTGGTGCCATCGCTGTATCCGATGCTGAAGGGCGCATACGGGCTCAGCTTTGCGCAGATCGGCCTCATTACGCTGACCATGCAGGTCACCTCGTCGCTGCTGCAGCCGATCGTCGGGTCGATCGCCGACCGCCGGCCGCAGCCCTACTCGTTGCCGGTCGGAATGGGTGCGACGCTGAGCGGCCTGCTGATGCTGGCGCATGCGTCGAGCTTTCCGCTGCTGCTGCTCGCCGCCGGGATGGTCGGGTGCGGCTCTGCGGTGTTTCATCCCGAGGCGTCGCGGGTCGCACGCATGGCCTCGGGTGGTCGCCATGGCCTTGCCCAGTCGTTGTTCCAGGTCGGCGGAAATGTCGGGTCGGCGACCGGGCCGATCCTGGCGGCCTTTATCGTGATCCCGCGCGGGCAGGGCAGCGTCAGCTGGTTTTCGGTTGCGGCGCTGCTGGCGATGGCGGTGCTGATCGCCGTCAGCAACTGGCATTGGCGCGAGCGCTCCGCTCCGGTGCGCGGCCGTGCCACCGCGCCACGCTCCGAGGTGTCGCGCCAGCGCGTGATCTGGTCGGTCGTGATCCTGCTGATGCTGGTGTTTTCCAAATCGTTCTATCAAACCAGCCTCAACAGCTATTACACCTTCTACCTGATCCACAAATTCGGCGTGACCGTCGAGCAGGCCCAGATCTATCTGTTCGTCTTCCTCGCCTCGGTCGCGCTCGGCACGCTGATCGGCGGCCCGGTCGGCGACCGGATCGGCCGTAAGTCGGTTATCTGGGGCTCGATCCTCGGAGTGATCCCCTTCACCCTGCTGCTGCCCTATGCCGGGCTGACCGCTACCTGCGTTCTGACTGTGGTGATTGGGCTCACGATGGCCTCGGCCTCGTCGGCGATCGTCGTCTACGCGATCGACCTGATCCCCGGCAAGGTCGGCACGATCGCCGGACTGTTCTTTGGCCTGTCGTTCGGCCTGGGCGGCATCGGCGCAGCGGCGCTGGGTAAACTGGCCGATACGACAAACATCGACTTTGTGTATCAGGTCTGCGCCTTCCTGCCGATGTTGGGGCTGTTGACGGTGTTCCTGCCGGATGTCGGCCGCAAGTTCCGGGCCAGCCCGCCAGGCGATCAGGCGGGCATCCAGGCGACCCCGGCGAAGGCGTAACTCGCGCGGGGAGCGGGGCATGGGCGGCACTGTCGTCGCGGTTGCGCAGAGCGCAACGCACAGCTTCTCAAAGCCGGTTGGCGAGTGCATCCGGCTGCTGGCGGGGTTGGGCGTCGAAGGCGACGCGCATCTCGGGGCGACGGTGCAGCACCGCTCGCGCATCGCAAAATTCGGCCACCTGCCCAACCTGCGGCAAGTCCATCTAATGCAGGCTGAATTGCTCGATGAGTTGCACGCTGCCGGGTTCGCCATAAAGCCGGGCGACATGGGCGAGAACGTTACGACGCAGGGACTCGATCTGCTCGGCCTCCCGACCGCCACGCTGTTGCGGCTCGGCGACACCGCGATCATCGAGGTGACCGGCCTGCGCAACCCCTGCAGGCAGCTCAACGATTTCCGCCCCGGTCTGATGCAGGCCACCCTCGACCGCGACGCCGCTGGCAACCTGATCCGCAAGGCCGGCATCATGGCCACCGTTGTCACCGGCGGCGCCGTCCGCGCCGGCGACCCGATCACCGTCACGTTGCCGGCCGGCACACACCGCCCGCTGGAGCCGGTCTAATCCCTGCCCGATTGCGAGGAGCGCAGCGACGCGGCAACCGCGCGCCACAGGGAGCCTCCATCCTACGAGGTTGCTTCGCTCCGCGCGCAATGACACACGCGATAGAGGGCGGCGGCGCACCCGTCTCAATAACTGAGGCGGCAGCGGAAGATCAGCGAGGCGTAGAAATAGAGTTCGGCATCGAGCGCCCGCTTGATGTTTTCAGCACGGCGAAAACCGTGAGCCTCGCCCTCGAACAGCAGATAGCCGACCGGGATCCCCTGACGCTGGAGGGCATCGACCATCAGCTCGGTCTGGTTTGGCGGCACCACCTTGTCATCGGCCCCCTGGAAGAAGATCACCGGCCGGCGCAGCCCCGCGGCATGTGTCAGCGGCGAGCGCTCGCGATATAGGTCTTCGCGTTCGGGGTAGGGGCCGATCAGCCAATCGAGGTAACGCGATTCGAATTTGTGGGTATCGCGCGCCAGAGCGGCGATGTCGCTGACCCCGTAATAGCTGGCGCCGCCCCGGAACACATCGCGCTGCGCCAACGCCGCCAGCACGGTATAGCCGCCGGCGCTGCCGCCGGTGATGACGACGCGCTCGGCGTCGGCCAGTCCTTCGGCGATCGCGTAGCGCGTGGCGTTGACGCAATCATCGACATCGACAACGCCCCATTGTCCCTTCAGCCGCTCGCGATAGGCGCGGCCATAGCCGGTGCTGCCGCCGTAATCGACATCCAGCACGGCAATGCCGCGGCTCGTCCAGTATTGGATGCCGAGGCTCAGTGTCGTTGAAGCCGAGGCGGTCGGTCCGCCATGGCATTTGACGACGAGAGGCGGCCGTTCATCGGCTGGAGCCGCGAAATCCGGGTTGTATGGCGGGTAGTAATGCGCGAAGGCGGTGAGCCCGTTTTCGGTCGGGAATTCAAGCAGTCGCGGCACCGAGAAATAGCGCCGCAATTTGTCGTCGTTGGCGGCGGGGGCCGAGATGCGCAACACCTCGACGGCGGTGGTCTCCGGATCGACCGCGACGATTGCGCCGGGCCCGGTCGGCGACCCAGCACGGCAGACCACCCGGTTCCCGGCGATCCTGATGCCACCAAAGGACGTGTAGGGCAGCGCCAAGGGGGCCAGCGCGCCGTTGGCGAGATCGAGCCGTGCCAGCTTACCCCCGCCATCCTCGTCATAGGTGCAGACGATCTGGTCGGCCGACAGGAAAGCGTAAGTGGATTGGCCGAAGACCCATTGCGGCGCGCCGAATTCGGTTGCGCGCGGGCATAGGGCCCGCGCCGTATCCGAACCGGGATCGCAGCGATACAGGTTCCACCAGCCGCTGCGGTCCGAGATGAAATGCAGGAGCCCGTCGGGCGACCATTCGGGCTGGAAGATCGACTCGTTGTCCCCGCCGGCGACAAGAACCGGTGTGGCGAGACCGCCATCCTCGACAATCGTGGCGACCCAGAGCTGGGTCGAGACCCATGGCATGTTCGGATGGTCCCAGCTTAGCCAGGCAAGTCGGCTGCCATCCGGCGACAATGTTGCTGAAGCAAAGAAATCATGACCCTCCGCGAGGATACGACCGGGGCCGGGTGTGGCGGGCTCGACCGCAACCAGGGCGTTATCGACACGGCCTCCGTCGCTGTGTTCTTCGCGCACCCCGATCCACCGCCGCCGCGTAGCATCATAGACAGCATCGGCATAGCGCCGACGCGTGCCGGGTGTCTGCTGGTCGCCGGCGGGCGTAATCGGCGCCGCCGCACCGCCGGGTTGCTGTCGATACAGGCGCTGGTCGGCATAGTTCGTGAAGTAAAAGACGCCGTCGTGCAGCAGCGCGCTGCCGCCGCCATATTCGTGCACCCGCGAGCGGACGCTGAATGGCTTTTGGGTCACGTCTTCGGTGCCGCCGCCAGGCAGGGCGCGGACAATTACATTACGGCCCGCCTCGCTCGGTCGGCTCTCGATCCAGTAAATATCCGGACCATTCACCAGTATCTCGCCGAGCCCGATCGCCTCGCCGACGATCAGGTCCGAGGTGATCGGCGATCGCCAGGCGCCATAAGGCAGGGTTTCAGCCATTTACTTGCCACTCGAGCGTCGTGGATGAATCAGATATCACAGACGAGAACGCCGCTGGCGCGTCCAGGATCACCAATACCCAAAACGCGGTTATTGCGAGCGCAGGGAGGCAATCTCGGCCAGTGAGAGCCTCAGCGGATCGGGATTGCCGCGTCGCCTCCGGCTCCTCGCACTGACGATGTGGTGAAGATGGCCATTAAGCTTTTACACCCTCGCCATCAGCGGCGGCCGATTTAGTGATGGCCTCGAATGCCGCGACGACGTCGATCATGTGATCCGTGGTGATCGGGTAGGGCGCGGCGCCGGTCAGCGCGTCGGCAAATGCTTCGAGGTTAATCCGCACCGAGTCGTTTGCCGGGAATTTACGGTGCTCGGCCTCGCCACGGCTGCGCCGCAGGATCAGTTCGTTGCGCCCCACCACCTCGGCCGAGCCGTCCCGGCCAAACACATGCAGTCGTAGGAACAACGGCGTGCAGCGCACCGCCGCTAGGGTGCCGCTCATCCCCGAGCTGAATTCGAGCAGGATCGAGATCGTGTCGAGCGGGTCGGGCGCCGGCTTCTGCGCGACGATCTGTGCCCGCACGCGATGCACCGGTCCGGCAATGCGGATCATCGAGTCCAGCACATGAATACCGGTTCCGGTCATCCCCGCCGCCGGCGATTCCTCGGGCGAGTCACGCCACGGCGAGAAGAACATCGCCGACACCTCGTTGCTGAAATTGCCCTCGAGGTGCAGCAATTGGCCGAGTTCGCCGCTTTCAGAGAGCCGCGCGACCTCCGCCATCGCCGGGAAGAAGCGCTTGTCGGTGCCTACGCCAAGCAACACGCCCGCGTCGCGGCAGGCGGCGACGGCGCGCTCCGCCTCGGCGCGCGTCAGGGTCAGCGGCTTCTCGCAGAAGACCGCCTTGCCGGCCGCCGCGGTCGCCAACACCTCGTCGAGATGCTGCGAATGCGGCGTCGCCAACACGACCGCGTCGACCGCTGGGTCGGTCAGCGCCGCGGCCAGAGAGGTGACGGTTTTCAGGCCATGCCTGGCGGTAAACTCCTGCACCCGCGCAGGATCGCGGCTGACCGCTGTGCTGAACCGGATCTTGTCGCTGTTGCCCTGCACCGAATTGACCAGGGTCTGACCCCACCGGCCGAGGCCGACGATCGCCGCCTTGATCATGCCGCGGCAGCCTGCTTGCGGGCCTCGCGCGCGGCGATCGCCTCCTCGCGCTGCAGCAGCAGATTGGCACGGTCGACGATCGGCACGTCGATCATCTTGCCGTCGACGGTGACCGCGCCGACGCCTTCGGCCAGCGCTTTGTCATAGGCCGCGACCACGCGGCGGGCATGCCCGACCTCAGGCGGGCTCGGTCGAAATTCCTCGTTGAGGATCGCGACCTGACTGGGATGGATGACGCTGGCGCCGAGAAACCCGAGACGGCGCGAGCGGCGCACGGTCTCGCGGAAGCCGTCGAGATCGCTGAAATCGGCGACGGTGCCGACAAACCCCAGCGGCATGATGCCGGCGGCGCGTGCCGCCAGGATGCACATCTGCTTGGGCATGAAGAGACCTTCGGCCTCCGGCAGCATGCCGGCCGACAGCGCGAAATCCTCCGCGCCGAGATTGAGGCCGACGAGGCGCGGGCTAGCCTTGGCGATCTTGTCGATGCTGAAAAACGCCGAGCAGGTCTCGACCATCGCCAGCATCTTGGTGGTGCCGTGCGGGATACCACGCTCGACCTCCAATTCGTCGATCATCTCGGCGACCAGTTCGACATGATGCGCGCTCTCGGCCTTCGGTAGCGCCACCGCATTCGCATGCCCGACGACGGCCTCAAGGTCGCGCACCGTCATGCGCATCGGCCGGTTGAGCCGCACGATCACATCGGCGCCGCCGCGCGACACGGTGCGCGCCGCGTCGGCGACCAGGGTGCGCGCGCGTTCCTTCTCCGAGGCGGCGACCGCATCCTCCAGATCGAGGATGATCGCATCCGCACCGCGCTTCGCCGCGCCATCAACAAAGCGCTGCGCCGTCACCGGCACAAACAGCATCGACCGCCAGACGGGTAGATCAGGTTTCATTGTTGCTGCCCATTTTCTGTTACGCCACTTTGCCCCTCACTCTCCCATCGCTTCGCGACGGGCTGGGTGAAGGGCAGGGCATCGCATGTCATTCCTTCGGCAAACCGACCGCGCCATCCTTCGCCCAGTCTTCGAGCGTATCCAGGGTGATGCCAAACTGGCCGAGGATTTCGGCGGTATGCTCGCCAATCGCCGGGGCGGGGGTGCGCAGGCGGCCGGGCGTGCGGGACAGGCGCGGGATGATGTTGTGCATCGTGATCTCGCCAAGGTGCGCGTCCGGTACATCGACGACGATCTCGCGCTCGCGGACATGCGGGTCGGCGAGGAACTGGTCGATATCGTAAACCGGCGCCGCCGTCACCTCGGCGGCGGAGAAGGCGGCCATGTTTTCCTCAAGGGTACGTGAGGCGATGAATTCGATGATCGGGGCCTCGGTATCTTCAACGTTCTTCAGCCGCTCGGTGTTGTTGTGGAAGCGCGGATGGCCAATCATGTCCTCGCGGCCGATCGCGCGGAACAGCCGCTCCGACATCGCCTGGATCGAGGCGGAGATGCCGATATATCGGCCATCCTTGGTGCGGAACACATTGCGCGGCGACGTGGTTTCCGATCGGCTGCCGGTGCGGGGCCGGATCTGCTGCGTCAGCTTGTAGATCGGTGCCTCGGTCGCGATGAACGAAAACAGCGGGTCGAGCAGCGGCAGGTCGATGACCTGGCCTTTGCCGCCTTCCACCTCGACCTGGCGCAATGCCACCATCACGGCAAAGGCGCCGTATAGCCCGGCGACCATGTCGGCCAGGGCGGTCGGCGGCAGCACCGGCTCGCGGTCGGCGAAACCCGTGCGCGAGGCATAGCCAGACACGCTCTCGACCAGCGTGCCGAATCCCGGCCTGTCACGATAGGGGCCGTCCTGGCCCCAGCCCGAAACGCGCACGATCACCAGGCGCGGGTTGCGCGCATGCAGTACGGTGGGACTCAATCCCATCTTCTCCAGCGTACCGGGCCGGAAATTCTCAACCAGGACCTCGCTCGCCGCGATCAGGTCGTGCAGGACATCGCTCGCGCGCTGGTCTCTCAGATTCAGCGCCACACTCTTCTTGTTGCGCGCGTAGAGCTTCCAGTGGACGCTGACCCCGTCTGTCTGCCAGGCCCGCAGCGGATCGCCCTTGACCGGGTCTTCGATCTTCAGCACCTCGGCACCGAAATCGGCGAGCTGCGACGTCACCGCATTGCCGGCGACCAGCCGTGACAGGTCGACGACGCGGATGCCGTCGAGCGGCGCGGCCGCTCCGGGGTCGAACGATTTCTTGTTCAGTGACATTCGCTTTGGCGCTCCTTGACGCCCGCATATTGCCGATCGGGACACAAAACGGCTGGCTAATCTATACAACGGCTGCCATTGCGAGCGCAGCGAAGCAATCACGATCCGAGGGAGACTTTAATGGACCGGGATTGCCGCGTCGCCTGCGTCGCCTCGCAATAACGCCTCGAGAGGCGCCGGAAAAAGCGTCTCAACAATCGCGTTCAGCGGAAACGGGTGCGCAGCGCATCCCATTCGTCGGCGCCCCATAGGTTGAAGGTCTCGCGCACGCTCATCTCGCGCACGGGCTTCGGGTGTCGCCGGGTAGTGGCCAGCTCGCTCAGCGCCCGCTCGCAGATGCCAACAACATTCTTGATCAGCATGCCTGGCACGATCGCCAGCTTGTAGCCCATCCGCTCGGCGTCGCCGAGGTCGAGGGCAGGGGTCTTGCCGCCCTGCACGACGTTCAACAGGCACGGGCCCTTCACCAGTTTCGGGACTGCCGCTACCTCATCCAGCGTCTGCGGCGCCTCGAGAAACACCATGTCGGCGCCCGCACTGAGCGCCGCGTTCCCGCGCGCCACTGCTTCCTCAAACCCGGCGACCGCCCGCGAGTCGGTGCGGGCGATGACCATGAAATCCGCGTCGCGCCGCGACGCGGCCGCGGCGCGTATCTTGGCCAGCCAATCCTCGCGCGGCACGATCTCCTTATCTTCGAGATGACCGCATTTTTTCGGAAAGCCCTGGTCTTCGATATGAATGCCGGCAACCCCGGCCTGCTCGTATTCGTGCACCGTACGCACGAGGTTGAGCTCGTTGCCATAGCCGGTATCGGCATCCGCGATGACCGGTACGCTGACCGCGGTGGCGATGCGGCCGGCATTCGCCACCATTTCCGACATCGTAACGAGCCCAAAATCGGGATAGCCGAGCATCGCCGCGGTGCCGGCGCCGGTCATGTAGACGGTGTCGAACCCGGCGCGCTCGATCAGCCGCGCCGTGATGCAATCATAGGCGCCCGGCGCCACCACCATGCCATCGCGCCGCAACAACTCGCGAAACCGTGCCGCCTGGGTCATGTCGTACTCCTCGATTCGGTCCACGACGATAAAGTAAGCTCCTGGCCAAGGGGAAACCATGATCCTGATAGAAGCCAGCATCCGGGGCGGCGTGATTGCCCTGATTCTTGTGCTCGGCGCCTTGGCCGCCCGCGGCGCGGCCCGTTCGGCCGTCGATCGCTATAGCGCGCTCTACACGGTTCTCATTCTCGCCTATCTGATCGAGTCGGCCCCTGCGCTGGCGCGATCGCGTGCGGACTGGGTGTGCGCGATCCGGCTTGTCAGCATCCTGAATCCCGCAATGTTCTGGCTGTGGGTCAAGGCACAGATGGACGACCCCTTTGTGCCGTCCTGGCGCAACTGGTTGCCTTTCGCGGGCTTGGGCGCGCTGGGGGCCTGGGCGCTGGCGGCCAATCAGGCGCTGCCCTGGCACGCCGTGCAATACGCATCGCTGCTACTGGTGGGGCTCGGTGTGTGGCGGGCACTGTCAGGACGCGGCGGCGATCTGATTGAGAAGCGCCGCCGTCTGCGGCTGGTGCTGGCGATCGGCGCGGCGGCCTATATCGTCGCGCTCCAGTTCATCGCGATGGCCGCGCTTAACGCGCACAACCTCGTCGCGGCGATCGGGCTCGAATCAGCGCTCGGTGTGTTTGTCGCGTTCGGGATCGGGCTCCGGGTGACGCGCGAGCCGCTCGTCGCGCCGGCCCAGATCCCGTCGCCGGAGCTGCGCCCCGTGCCGCCGCCAGATCCGGAGGAAGCCCGGCTGCTCGAGGCATTGCGCCGCACCATGGAGGTTGAGAAAGTCTATCGCGAGGAGCGTTGCGACATTGCCTCGCTCGCCGCGCGCCTCGGCATCCCGGAGTACCGACTGCGCCGGCTGATCAACCAGCGCCTCGGGCATCGCAACTTCACGAGCTACGTCAATGGGTACCGGCTCGCCGAAATCATGGCGGCGCTAGCCGATCCCAGTCAGGCGGAGGTGCCGATTTTGACAATCGCGATGGATGCCGGCTTTCAGTCCCTCGGTCCGTTCAACCGGGCCTTCAAAGAGAAAACCGGCATGACACCGAGCGAATACCGCCGGGCCCGCTTCGGCGAACCGGAAGCCGCGACGCCGCCGAATGGCTCGCCGATTCCGAAATCGGCCAGCGCCTAGCGGGGATCGGCGAGTCTTTCTAAGCTTCCGGCGAGCGCCTGGGCGGCGCCCCGGCCAGACTGCGCCTCCAAGGAGGCACCTGATGCAGACGATCTATCTGATCCTCTACTGGTCGACCCTGGGCGTCATCACGCTATCGGCGGTCGAAGCTATTGTGCTGTGGGCGATCCGCGGCGACTACGATTGGCCCGCCGCATTCGCCTGGCTCGCCGATCTCCTGGTCCGGCAATATATCGTCTATGTCTATCTCGCCTTCGGACTGGGGGGCCCGCTGATCGGTTTGGCGGCTCAGTACCGCATCGCGAGCGTGCCGCTTGGCACCGCAGGGTCGCTGGTGCTGCTCTTTCTCGGGCAGGAGTTCTGTTACTACTGGTTTCATCGCTGCAGCCACCGCATCCGGGTTCTGTGGGCCAGCCACGCGGTGCACCATTCGACCAACCGTTTCAACCTGTCGGCCGCCTATCGCTTTGGCTGGGTTGGCCGCCTGATCGGGACCAATGCGTTCTTTGCGCCGCTCATCTTTCTCGGTTTCCCGCCTCGTGCGGTGTTCATCACCCTCAATCTGAACCTGCTTTACCAATTCTGGATTCATACGGATTGGGTGCCGAAGCTTGGTCCTCTGGAGTGGATCCTCAACACGCCGTCGCACCACCGGGTACATCACTCGGCCAACCCCGAATACCTCGATAAGAATTATGGCGGCGTGCTGATCGTTTTCGACCGGCTGTTCGGCACCTTCGCTGTCGAGCGGGACGATGTGCCCTGCCGCTATGGGCTGGTAAAGCCGCTCCGCTCCAACAACCCGCTGTGGATCGTCGCGCATGAGTGGGTCGCTCTCGCCCGCGATCTGTGGGGCGCCCGGGGCATCGGGGATTGGCGGCGGGCCGTCTTCGGCCCGCCACATGGTGCTCCTGTAGTTTCGGGCTCCGGGTATTTGGCGGCGGACAGGCCGGAGCGGCCGCTGGTTTCTCGGCTCTGACTTGGAGCTGACTCATGGGGACATGGAGCAGACTTATGGGCTGGCTGCGCCGCTGGCAGATTCGACAGGCGGCTAAGCAATACGCACGGCGGCTCGGCCCGAATTTGCGGCAGGCATACGGGTCGGCCGAGCACTACAGCCCTGCTCAAATCCGGACAGGCGTCGGCAAACTGGGACTGGACGAACGGTATATCGCTATCGCCTATGCTGCTTTCCTGTCGCCGGAAACATTTGAAACACTGGCCGAGACGCTCTCCGTCGGCCTCGACTACGATGAGGCACGGGCCGTATTCCACGAGTTTCGGCCGACCGATCTTCGCTCGATTGTCGGCACGCCCGGCCCGGACTACGCCGCGACAGGTTACCCCGGCGATAGTTGCTGAAGCAGAGTGGCGGGTCGGCTCTGCGGCGGCTACCCTGGCGCGAACGGGCGGGGGTGGAGACGGACATGACACCGGTTTCGGCACGCAACATCGAATTTGTCGGGCATGGCGACCAGGGCGGCCGGACCGACGGGGTCCAGGTCATGGTGCATAAGGGCCATGCCTTTGTCGGCCATATGTTCAGCGACGGGTTCACGGTGATCGACGTGCAGGACCCACGGAGCCCGCGCACCGTCAACTTCACCCCGGCGCCGCCCAATTCGCGTGCCTTTCACCTGCAGACCCACGAAAACCTGCTGCTGACGGTAAATTCGCCGAATATCTGGGTGCTGCAGGGCTACTCCGACCCGAACGATTATTTCCGCTCGTCGATAACCGAAAGCTTCACCAAGCGCGAAAAGACCTTCACTGCCGGATTGCGCGTGTTCGACATCGCCAACCCGGCCGAGCCGCGCGAGATCGGGTTTATGCCGATCGACGGGCTGGGGCTGCACCGGCTGTGGTATGTCGGCGGGCGCTATGCGTATGCCTCGTGCCACTGGCAGGGCTTCACCGACCATGTCCTGGCGATTATCGACATGGCCGACCCGACGAAGCCGGAAGTGGTCGGCCGCTGGTGGCTCCCGGGCATGCACACGGCCGGCGGCGAAACGCCGAGCTGGTCCGGCCGGCGCTATGCGCTGCACCACGCGATCATCGCCGGCAACCTCGCCTATTCGGCGTGGCGCGACGGCGGCATGGCGATCCTCGACGTCAGCGACCCGACCGCGCCGAAACTGCTGGCGCACCGCAACTGGTGCCCGCCTTTCGGCGGCGGCACGCATACGCCCTTGCCGCTGCCCGGCCGCGACCTGTTCGTCGCTGCCGACGAGGGCAATATCGATAACTGCGCCAACGGCATCCAGCGCTGCTGGGTATTCGATGTACGCGACAAGACCAATCCGGTACAGATTTCGGCCTTCCCGACGCCCAATGAAGTCGATTACTGCACCAAGGGCGCCAAATTCGGCCCACACAATCTGCACGAAAACCGTCCCGGCTCGTTCCAGAGCGAGGAGCTGATCTTCGCCACGTATCAGAATGCCGGGGTGCGCGTGTTCAACATCGCCGACCCGTTCGCCCCGCGCGAGGTCGCCCATTTCGTGCCCCCGGAACCTGCGACGATGATCGACCCCCGCCCCAATCGGCCGCGTGTGATCCAATCGAATGACGTGTATGTCGCGCCCGACGGGCTGATGTACGTGACAGACGTCAATGCCGGCCTAACCATCCTGCAGTACAAAGGCTGATGCTGATCGCCGACCTGAAAGCGGGGCTGCGCCACAGCGAGAGGCTGACGGTGCGGGAAGGCCATGCGGTGCCGGCGCAGGCGCCGCTGTTCGGCAGCGATACTGACATGCCGCCGGTGTTCGCGACGGCGCAGATGATTGCGTTTGTCGAATGGACCTGTGTCGCGGCCCTCGCGCCGTACATCCCGCCGCACCAGCGCACGGTCGGCACGCGTGTCGATATGAGCCACCTCGCGGCGACGCCGATCGGCATGGCGGTGACCGCGGATGTCGAACTTGTCGAGATCGAAAGCCGCCGCTTGCGCTTCAAGGTGAGTTGCCGTGATGAGGCCGAGATAATCGGTGAGGGCTTTCACGAACGCACGATCATCGACCAGGAGCGCTTTATGGCGCGGCTGTCGCGCAAACACAGCTGAGAGCGATGTCACGCCGGGCGCGGCGCGGCGGCTGTTGATGCGCTCGGCGGGTGGCCGCGTGGCAAGGCGTTGAGTGACAACAATTTGACGCCTCAGAGCGTTATTTCATTCAAACTGCCACCAGCGTAATTGCGCGCCCGCGACCCTATATTTAGTCAAACACAGATAGAGGACGACGAATGAAGCCAACAAAATCCGGGTCAGCCGGTATCGCGATTAAGCCTGTGTCAAGCACGGCAGAGCGCACCGACCGCGGCTTGCAGCGAGCGCTCAATACACGCCCGATGTCGCATGCACCCAAATCTCCGAGCCGGGAGGCGAAAAAAACACAACGCGCCGACCCGCGTAAGAAATAGCTACTCGTCGCAGATTACCCCGCATTGAGGCGCGTATGCCGTACAGCGCATATTGTCGGCGCGACGGCCAAGGTATCACGCTGTTTCAGCTACAAGTCGACGCATCGAAAAACCAATAGCGGCAGATTCGGCCCATTGGCGCTATCGTGCGTTTAATTAAGGAGTAAAGACGATGCCCAGCAGATCAGGTCTCAAGGCGAGTCAGCGCGGGCGTACGCCGGCGGCAACCCGCGCGGTATCCGTGGCCCCGATCCGGGTGCGGGGAGAGCCAGTGCGGTGGAAGGATAAGCGCGGTACGTTCCATCGCGATGTTGGCGATGGCGAACACTCCGAGGTTCAGATTGGTGAACGGGTCTACCGGGCCAAGACCAGCGAGCTGCTGTTCGGTGCCGCGACTATCGCGCCGGCGAAGCCCTAACGCCCACTCCGCCCGTGACGGGCGGCGTTAAATAAGTCCCAGGTCGCGCAGGCTGGTGTGGCCTTTGCGACCGATGATCAGGTGATCGTGCACCGCGATGCCGAGCGGTTTGGCCGCCTTGACGATGTCTTGTGTCGTCGAGATGTCGGCTTTTGATGGGGTCGGGTCGCCTGACGGGTGATTGTGCACCATTCTTCTGGCGGCCGTGTTTCTGTTACATTTCAACGGTGTATCGGGATATGGTCGATCCGTGGTTAGCGTATGGGTAACATTCTGCCCAAACCAGATGGGGTTTGCTCCTGAGCGAGCTTCACCCCTCTACGATATGCTCGGATTGCTCCAAAGCGGACAGTTCGGCGCGATGATCAGCCCCGCGTCCAAAATCTATTTCGCGCCTGGCCGCCAGTGACTACGGCAAGACCGCCGGCGGCGGGTTTACGTGGAAGGCGGTGGCCAAGAAGAATGGCTACCGCCCCTCGATCAGTCCATCTCTCGAAGGGCGAGCGGATACGCAGGGCATTTCCTGAGTTTGATTTCGATCACCCTAGCGCTGTAATCCGGCCGAAAGGCCCATCTTTGATCCGTGCAGAGGGCAGTTGGGGTCGCAGATCGGCTCCGGCCCGTTTTGAGGCGGAGTCGCGCCGGGCGTCGGGGTGCCGGCTTAATGCGTTTAGTGCTCGCGCTGAGGTAAATAGGCTCGTCCAGGCGTTAGTGCCGTAACAGCTTTCAAATGGAGCGGTTCAGATGGGCCTTCTTGACAGCCTGGTGGGTCAGGTATTGGGACAATCAGGGCAAGCGAGCGCGGGGCAAGGCGGGATTGCGGGCGCATTGATGCAAGTGCTGGCGAACCAAGGAGGAGCACAAGGCGGCGGCCTCGGCGGATTGCTAGAGCAACTGAGGGGGGCCGGCCTAGGCCAGATCGTGGATTCCTGGATCGGGCAGGGCGCCAACCAGCCAGTCTCGCCCCAACAGCTACAATCCGCTCTCGGCAACGATCAGGTGCAAAACATAGCTGCTCAGTCGGGGATGGAACCGCAGGACTTCCTCTCGCAGCTCAGCCAGCACCTGCCGCGGATTGTAGATCAGGCGACGCCCAACGGGCGAGTACCCGACGAAGGGACAATGTCCGTCTAGTCGGGGCGCGTTAGATGATGATGCTATCGGCGAAACGGCCGTTCATCTGCGCGCTTGCGCTCTCGATCGCCATCACCGCAACGGTGGCCCCGCGCGTCGCTCATGCCGAAAACCAAATGGGCTATCAGTTATTGACCGGCGAGGACGCTCGCTCATTGCCGCGCAATGGCGGCTCCCTCGGAATCGACATCGCGGGTGGC
The DNA here is from genome assembly GCA_019240125.1 of Alphaproteobacteria bacterium. GTDB lineage: Bacteria > Pseudomonadota > Alphaproteobacteria > ATCC43930 > CGMCC-115725 > DATARH01. The sequence goes on along the minus strand of JAFAYW010000199.1, from coordinate 113 downwards.
CAGCGCATCACCAGCGACGGAATGACCTTTGAGCTCATCCGCGTGAAGCAGGTACGTCGGGGCTCTGCCGGCGCGCAGGCGGGTTTCCATGCCAACGATCAGATCATCGCCGT
>JAFAYW010000218.1 GCA_019240125.1 Alphaproteobacteria bacterium | reverse complement strand
AAGCCCTCGATCGGCTTGGGGACAGCCTTCGCCCCGGCACCGGCCGCCTCGCCTTTGCTGCCGAGGTCGAGCGCGCGGTCGGGGCGGCTTACGCCCGCCTAAAACCCGGCCGGCCGCCGTTGCAGCCCAATATCGAGATCAACGCGGCGCTGTTGCTGGATGCGGTCGGCTTCCCGCGCGACGCCTTCATGCCGGTCTTCGCCGTGGCGCGGGCCGCCGGTTGGCTGGCGCACGCGATGGAGCAGCAGAAGGAAGGGCGGATGATCCGCCCGTCATCGGCCTATATCGGCCCCGTACCGCCGGATAATGCCGCTTGAGCGAGCGTCGGCCAGCTCAGTCGAAAGACCAGTGATAGCCGACTTGCGGGTACATCCGCACGGTGGGGGTAACCCCGATCGTAGGGCCGGTGTAGGGCGTCTTTGTGTCCGTCTTCGGCGCGGCCTTGCCTTTCGGCGCGACGTGCTCCGACGCGACGATCTGCTGAGAGATCTGCGGCACGGCATCGAGATTGATAACGCAATCGCGCGTCTGTTTCGGCGGACACGCCGCTTCTGCGCCGGCGCTCCACAGCAGCGCCGCAATAGCGAGGAGAACGAAGACGGGGGTCTTGACCATGACCGCCTCGTTCGGGTGGGGCACCCGATAAATAGAATATTAATCATAAAACCGCGTGCAAGACCAGTGCCAAAATAAACCAAAACGAGCGCGCCTATACGCCAGCCGGCCGCTTTGCAATGATCACTTCGGCATCGGCCATCGCGCGCATAACGGAGGCGAGGGTGAAGGCGTCGCTTTTCTATCTTCCGACCCTCGGCAGCCGGCGCGAGATCGAGTCCGGGCTCGCGGGCATGCGACCCGAGCTATACCAGCGGATGTTGAGTGAAATCTCGGAGCATGTGCGCCTGGCCGATGATCTTGGTTACGACTCTGTCAGTTTCACCGAGCATCACTTCCACATCGAAGGGTTTGAGGTCTCCAACAACCCGGTTCTGCTCGATCTTTATTTTGCGATGCAGACAAAGCGCATTCGCGTCGGCCAGCTCGGGATCGTGTTGCCCGCGTAGAACCCGATCCGCGTCGCCGAGGATATCGCGATGCTCGATCAGATGACCGGCGGGCGCGCCTGCGCCGGCTTCGCGCGCGGCTACCAGCGCCGCTGGGTCGATGTGATGGCGCAGCAGACGCATGGGATCCACGGCGCATTGCCGCATCAGCATGACGAGATCGACGCGGCCAATCGCGCCGCTTTTGAGGAGTGCTTCCAGATCATCAAGAAGGCTTGGACCGAGCCGATGCTGTCCTACCAGGGTAAGTACTGGAAGATCCCGATGCCGGGCACTCCCTGGACTCTCGATACCACCCTCAAGTGGGGCGCCGGAGTCGAAGACGGCATCCTGCGTTCGGTCGGCGTCGTGCCAAAGCCGGTGCAGCAACCGCATCCGCCGGTCTTTCAGCCCTTCGCCAGTTCGGAAAACAGCATCCGCTGGTGCGCCAGGGAAGGCGTCACGGCGATCCTGCCGGCGATGCACGCGCGCTATGAAGATAACCTGTATGACGTTTATGCCGACGTTTCGGGGCGGCGGCGCGGCGATGGCATGGGTATCCTGCGCGATGTCATCATCGCCGACACCGACGCAGAAGCGATTGCGTTGTGGAAGGATTCCGGCGTCTTTTCCGGGCGAGCCTGGTTCGAGCCGTTTGGCTTCCGCAAGGGAGTGGTCGATCCGGAGACCGGGATCGCTCCGGCGACCCCGGAGGAATCAATCGAGAAGGGTTATGCGCTGGTCGGCACTGTCGATACGGTCACCCGGACGCTGGAAAAGCTGAAACGGCGTCTGCCGATCGATTGGGTTTTTTGCTATACGTATAACGGCTTGGTACCTCACGCGATCTTGATGAAGACGATCGAGCGCTTCTGGACCCAGGTGATGCCGCGGGTGGCGAGGTAGCGACACCCCCCGGCGTGGTAACGGGCAATGTGGTGCTTCAAAGGGGCACCGCATCTGGCACCGCGCGCCAACACTAATCCGTTAATGTCTTTGCAAAAGAATGCTATCAATGTACTTGGTAGTAACTGCGTATAACCGTCTCCGTCTCCCAATGCCATTGTGGATGTTGCGCGGCCGGCAATTGCGGGATGAAGCGACGGCTCGATCGGTTTCATGATGTTGTCGACCGCGGGTCAAGCACGGCTGACAGCGGCTGTTTAGCGAGGCAATGGTGCACGAACACCTTTTCAACCCGGGACGTTTTACGGTGTTGCGTTGGCGTCGCGCGATTGCGTGCGGCGCGGTTCTGCTCGGCGGTGCGTCTGCCGCGGTTTATGCATGGTCGGCGAAAGCCGAGATGACCGGCGTCGCCCCGGCTATGGTGGTGCCGGCGTCCCTGCAGCCGACCGACGCATTACCGCCAATCGTAGCGGTGCCGTTCACCGGCGATCTCGAGCTGCGCAACCGGCTGGACGCGACCTCCGCCTTGTTTGTGTCGGGCGAGAAATTGCATGGCGATTTACTGCGGCAATTCTACGCGCGCCACAATTTCGAGCGGGTTTGGCCGACGCGTCAGACGCAGGCGGACGCCCTGCTTCAGACGATCATGCGTGCCGGCGAGCAGGGGCTCGATCCTGACATGTTCCACGCGGCAACGCTGCGTACGGGTGCCGCATTGTCGCCGCTGGATCGCGAGCTGCTGCTGTCCGACGCATTCCTGTCCTACGCTGATGCGCTGGCCCGCGGCGTATTGCCGATCGAAGAGCGTATGGACGACGAGGATCTGACACCGGAGCCGGTCGATGTGGCCGCCACCCTCGACAATGCGATCGCGAGCCCCAATCCGGGCGCGATCATCGAGGCGCTGGCGCCCAACTCGCCCAACTACGTGGCGCTGCGGCGTGCCCTGGCGGCTTATCGCGCATCCTCCCCAACGATCCCACTCGACGGCGCGAGGGGCGCCGGCGTGCCCAGGGCTCGGCCGGTTGAGCGCGTCGATGACAGTCGGTTGCGGCAGATCATCGTCAATCTGGAGCGGCAGCGTTGGCTGCCCCGCACTCTGCCGGCCGACCGGATATGGGTTAACATCCCAGACGCCCACCTGACGCTGTATCGCGATGACAAGCCAACCTTCATGACGCGAGTAGTGGTGGGTGAGGTCGATCGCCAGACCCCGGAACTGCAGAGCACGATCACCAGCCTCCTGTTCAATCCGCCGTGGAATATTCCGCCGTCGATCGCCAAGGAGGAAATCCTCCCGAAAATCGCCGCGCAGCCGGATTATCTGGCGCGGCATCACATGCAGTATCGGCATAACGGCGCGATCCAGCAGCTGCCGGGACCCGGCAGCGCGCTGGGGCAGCTGAAATTCGAAATGGCGAACCGGTTCGACGTCTATCTGCACGACACGCCGCTGAAAAACCTGTTCGGGCGTGACAACCGGAATCAGAGCCACGGCTGCGTCCGGGTACAGAACCCTCGCGAGCTCGCATCGCTGGTATCCGGAATTCCGGTTGACACGATCAACAAGGAGATCGGGACGAATGCGACTCACCGTCGCATGCTGGGGTCGTCAATCCCGGTGTTCATCGTATATCAGACAGCGTTTGCCGAAGCTGATGGTCGGATCGAGTTCCGCCCGGATGTTTACAGTCGAGACGACGAAATCTGGCAGAAACTTCACCCCAGCGCGCAAGCGCCGGTGGCGGAGCATGAGCTGCAGGGGCAGCGTCGCGGCTAATATAGCCGCGCGCTATTCAACCAAGGCTTTATTTCTCCTTATGATTTCGCCGCGCGATTACTCGCGCACGGCGCGGTGCGATCGCGCGTTAATCGCATAAGAGGCTTGTAACAGATCAGTTACAATGCTATTGCCAATCCCAGGGGAATTCAGGGGGATTGGCCATTGCACCCAGCAACACTGCTGACCCGTCGGCGGGTCTTAGGCACAGCCGTGGCTGCGAGCGCCGTGGCCTTCATCCGTCCGGCACCAGCGGTGTCTTTCGCGCCGCGATCTGTTTCTCTCTATAACACCCACACCGGCGAATGGGTCCGCACCGTGTACTGGGCGGATGGGCATTACATTCGCGAGGCCGTGCGCGACATTAACTGGGTCTTGCGGGACCACCATTCCGGCGATGTCCTTCCGATGAATGCCGGTGTCCTCGATCTGCTGGGCATGCTGCGCCACCGCCTCGATACCCACGACCCGTTCCTGGTCGTCTCGGCCTATCGCTCGCCGGCGACCAATCACATGCTGTGGCTGCGGGGCGACGGCGTCGCCAGCAACAGCTATCACATCAAGGGCATGGCGATCGATCTGCGCTGTGAAGGGCGGGACCTGTCGCACGTCCACAATGCTGCGTTGAGCATGCGTTGCGGCGGCGTTGGGTATTACCCGCATTCCGATTTCGTCCATGTCGATTGTGGCCCCGTCCGCTGCTGGTAATACCCGCGTAGGAACCCCCGCTCGCGCACTTGGTTAGTAGCTGAGTAATCAGCTACACCTGGGAGCGCAGATTGGGCATCGTACTCCTCGTCATCGTAATTCTGCTGCTGATCGGCGCCTTGCCGACATGGCCCTATAGCAGCGGTTGGGGTTATTACCCCAGCGGCGGGATCGGCCTCATCATTGTTATTATCGTGATACTTCTGCTGACAGGCAGGTTCTGACCGATACCTGCCGGTTCCGACGAGCAGCCTCCTGAAATCTTATTTTTGTCTCAGGCGCGTGTGCGGCACGCCGGCCGCGGCGCTGCCGTTGGGCTGGGCCGCCCGGGATAACGCTGCAGTCGCGCAGGCTGGCGCCGAGGTGCATCGGCGCCGCCGCATTGATCCAAGCGGGAAAGGTGAGGCCGCTGTTCGCCCTCTCTCAGGCGACCGGCGGCCTCGGCAACGTCAGGCGTGGCTCATCTGATACCGTGAATTACGCAGGACCCGGCCGGGCAGGTTGCCGGTGTGGTTGCCTTCCTTCATCAGCATCTGGCCGTTGACGAAGGTGCAGTAGATGCCTTGTGCCGGCTCCTTGAAACGCCAGCCGCCGGCAGGGAAGTCATGCACGACGAATTCCGGCAGCGGCTTGACCGTGTCAGGGTCGAACACGGTGATGTCGGCCTTCATGCCCGGCCGCAGCAAGCCCCGGTCATAGAGCCCGAAAGTGTTGGCCGAATCGAAGGTCAGGCGACGCACCGCCTGCTCGAGCGTCATCGCCTTCTTCTCGCGCACCCATTCCGAGAGCAGCCGGGTCGAGAAGCCATAGCCGCCGTGGAACTGCACATGCGCCCCGCCATCCGACAGCCCGATCAGGGCGTTCGGATAGGTGAGGATTTGGCGCATCGCCTCTTCCTCGACATTGTTCTCGGCTTGCATGAACACAGTCTCGAGCTTCTCCTCGACGACGAGGTCGAGGAAGCTGTCGATGATGCCCTTGCCCTCGGCGTCGGCGACTTCCTTGAGCGACTTCTCGATCATCCACTTGTTCTTTTCGAGAACCGGCTCGTGCACCCAGATATAGTTCCACCAATCTTTGGCGATTGTTCCGCCCGGGATCACAACGCTCCCTTCGACCATCTCGTCATGCAATTTGCGCCGCACATCGGGATCGGCATAGGCCTTCAGCTTCTCGTCATCCGAGGCGAGCAGGATCGGGTGCCAGGTCGGCGAACCGCGCCACAGCTGTGAGTTGCTCATGTTGAAGGTCTGCGTCGTGCGATTAGGTGAGCACAACGGATAGGCGCGGATGCCCTTGGCGACCGTCTCGTTGACGCGGTCCATGTGGGTCTTCCATTGGCCCGGCCGCCGCACGCTCTGGCCGAGATTGTTGTAGACCACCGGCCGCCCGGTCGCCTCGGATAGGCGCGCCATCAGCCCGCTATCCATCTCGGCCTCGCGGCCGCCCCCCGACTGCAGGATGCCGGTGCCCATCTCACCCAGCACCTCGGCGAGCGCGAAGATTTCCTTTTCGTCGGCCCACAATGCCGGGATGTGCACGCCCTGCGGGTCGTAATGGCCCTTGTTGCGCGACACCGACAGCCCGAGCGCACCGGCGTCCATGCCCTCGCGCACGAGAAGCTGCATCTGCTTCAGTTCGTCATCGGTGGCGGCGCGGCTCTGGCAGTCTTCATCCATCACGTAATAGCGGATGGCGGTATGGCCCATCAGCGTGCCGACATTGACACCGAGATTGCTGTCGAGCCGCTCCATGTATTGCGGGAAGGTTTCCCAATCCACCTCGACGGTGCCGAGCACTTCCATCGGGATGGCTTCGACATAGGAGAGGAATTCGGCCATGCGCTTTTCCTTGCCGCGGCGCACCGGCGCGAGGGAGAGCGAGCAATTGCCGATCACCACAGAGGTGGCGCCGTGATCGCAGGAAAACGAGCAGAGCGGGTCCCAGGTGACCTGTGCGTCGTAATGGCAATGATTGTCGATAAAGCCCGGGGCGATGACCTGGCCGCCGACATCGACCGTCTGCGACGCTGCGCCCGACAATTTGCCGATTTCGGCGATCTTGCCGTCTTTGATCGCGACATCACCGTGGAATGACGGCATGCCCGAGCCGTCGACGACGCGCCCGTTTTTGATCAAGACATCGTAAGCCATTGTTTCCTCTCCTCTTCTGTTTTACGCGCGTATTCGGCACCGTTATTTTCGGTTTATTGTAGCACAAGATGTCGCAGGTAGCCGCGCCACGCGCGTGATGCAGCACCCACACCGGCGCGGGGCTCAGCCCCTCTTCAGCGCCCCTGGTAGCGCGGCCGCCGCCGTTCCTTGAAGGCCTGCACCCCCTCTGCCGCGTCGGCGCTGTTGCGCACCGCGGCGAGCTCGGCGCCGAAGCGGGCGGCGAGCTCGGCCGGGCCTTTCGGGAGCACGTGGTCGTTGACGAAGCGCTTCATCGCGGCGAGCGCGAGCGGCGCCAGATCGACCATCTTCGCCGCGAGATCGAGTGCCGTGTCGAGCGCTTCCGGATCGGGAACGACGCGGTTCGCGAGCCCAACCTCATAGGCGCGCCGCGCCCCGATCGGCTCGCCGACCAGCATCATTTCCATGGCGATCTTGTGCGGTATGCGCGCGGCGAGCCCGGCGATCATGCCGCCGGTGATGCCGACCTTGCCCTCGGGATAGGAGAACCGGGCGTTCTCGGCCGCGACCAGCAAGTCGCACATCATTGCCATGACCAGCGCCCCGCCGATGCACCAGCCGGAGACCGCCGCGATGATCGGCTTCTCGGTCT
>JAFAYW010000162.1 GCA_019240125.1 Alphaproteobacteria bacterium | reverse complement strand
GGTCGTCGGCCGCCTGATCTACGAACCCCTGATCGCCCGCCCCGACAAACTCTACGGCGGCGGCATCGGCTCCTCCTACCAGCGCCAGGGCCTCGCCCTGTCAAAACATTTCAAGAAAATCAATTTCGGGTAACCGGCCCGAAGTTTCATCCGTTTATTCAGCGCGATCGGCTTTCGAGGGCGGCGCGGTTCGGCTATTCCTGCCGGCAGCCCACAAGGAAGCAGCCGAAGGAAACGCCATGCCCCAAACCGTCGCCCGCCTGCTGGCGCAAAGCCTCGAAGCGCATGAGGTCGACAACATCTATTGCGTGCCCGGCGAGAGCTATATCGGGCTGACCAGCGCCTTGCTGGAAAGCAACTCGATACGCGTCATCGTCTGCCGCCACGAGGGGGGCGCCGGCTATATGGCGGTGGCGGACGGGCGGCTGCGCAAGCGCGCCGGGGTCGCGATGGTGTCGCGCGGCCCCGGCATGTCGAACGCGATGGTGGCTCTGCACGCTGCCTATCACGACGCGACGCCGATGGTGATCCTGGTCGGCCAGGTCGAGCGCAAGGATTTCGGCCGCATGGCGCTGCAGGAGCAGAACTATTCGCGCCTGCTGGCCGATGTCACCAAGCAAGTCATCGAGGTCAACGAGCCGGAGCAGGCCTCGGAGGCGATTGCCCGCGCCTTTCACCTCGCCGAGAGCGGCACGCAGGGACCGGTCGCGGTGATCCTGCCGGAAGACATTTTCGACGCCGAGACCGACGCCGAACTCGATCAGCCGCGGCCGCGCGCCGCCGCCGGCCCGCGCGAAGCCGATCTCGATCAGCTCGCCGACATGCTGGCGAAATCGGAGCGGCCGCTAGTGCCAGTGGGCGGCGCGCTTTTGGCCGATGCCCAGTATGACGAAAGCCTGTTCGCCGACCTCAACCGGCTGGCCGAGGAATGGGTGCTGCCGATCAACCCGACGCATCGCCGGCCGCAATGTTTTGACGCGCATCACCCGAATTACGGCGGCTACATGGGCATCCGCGTACCGCCGCCGCTGATCTCGGAAATGAAGAAATCCGACCTGATGCTGTGCCTCGGCGAGCGCATGACCGACTCGGTCAGCCAGTCCTACAGCTTCCCGGCGGCGCCGACGCCGCAACTGCCGTTTGTCCATGTATGGCCCGACCCGAACGAGGTCGGCCGCGTCTGGCGGCCGACTCTGGCAATGCCGTGCAGCCCGCACGAGGTCATCAAGGCACTCTTGAAGCGCGGCGCGCCGCCTGATGCCGCCAAGCGCAAAGGCTGGGTCGATGGGTTGCACGCGATCCACCGCAAATTGCTGGCAAAGGAATGGGAGCCGACCAGCGACGGCATCAATTTCGCCGCCATCGTCTGCGAGGTCGACAAGCACCTCGAGCCCAACGCCACGATCACCACCGATGCCGGCAATTTCGGCAGCTTCGTCCATCGCTATATCGGCTTTCGGCAGACGCAGGTGTTTTTGTCGGCGGTAGTGGGCGCCATGGGCTCCGGCATGCCGATGGCGGTGGCGGCTGCCCTGCGCCGGCCGAACACGCAGGTCGTCGCGTTTATGGGCGATGGCGGCACGCTGATGGCGGCCAACGAGCTGGCGACGGCACGGCAATACGGCGCCAACCCGATCGTCATCATCTCCGACAACTCGATGTACGGCACGATCGGCATGCATTCCTATGTGCGCTATCCGGAGCGCGCCTTTATGGAGGGCACGCGCCTCACCAACCCGGATTTCGCCGCGTGGGCGCGCTCCTTCGGCGCGGAGGGCATCACGATCCGCAGCGAAGCCGAGGTCGCCGATGGCATCGCCCGCGCCTTTGCCATCAAGACGCGGCCGGTGGTGGTGCATTGCCTGACCTCGGGCATCCAGATGAGCGCGTGGCGCCGCTACAGCGGCGAGACATTGCCGTGAGGCGCAGGCGCCTCGCCCTGCGCGGGTTAACCATGCAACAGCGCCGGGTTTAAACGATCGGCTCAACCCTCCATATCGCGAGTGTCACGCGCGACTCGCCCGTCGCGCGCGCAACAAATGGTGCTGCGCGGCGTTAGCCGGGAAATCTGGCGGGGAGAACCGTGTTCGATACAGCCGTCCAAGACAAAGAGCGGGACGAAGCGCGATGTACGGCCCGCCAGCGCTTTGTGGCGGTGCGTGCCGAAAGCGCCGGCCTGGCGGCACACCTGATGCCGGAAGATCAGGCGATCCAGTCGATGCCGGATGTCAGCCCGACCAAGTGGCACCTGGCGCACACCAGCTGGTTTTTCGAGACCTTCATACTGGCGCCGCGCGACGCCTCCTATCGCACGTTCGACCCGGCCTTTGCCTATTTGTTCAATTCCTATTACGAGGCCGTTGGCCCGCGGCACCCGCGGCCACACCGCGGGCTGCTGTCGCGTCCGACCACCGATGCGATCGGCGCCTACCGCGACCATGTCACCGCCGGCATGCTGCGACTGATCGACGGCTCCGACGATGCGACCTGGCGCGAGATCGCGCCGCTGCTCAAGCTCGGGTTGCACCACGAGCAGCAGCATCAGGAACTGATCCTGATGGACATCAAGCATGTCTTCTCGGTCAACCCGCTACTGCCAGCGTATCAGGCGTCGCGGCCGCAGGCGCTGCCGGCCGCCGCCCCGATACGCGCCTGGGTCGAGTTCGCCGGCGGTCTGCGCGAGATCGGTCACGAAGGCGACGGATTTGCCTTCGACAACGAAGGGCCGCGCCACAAGGTCTGGCTCGAACCGTTCGCGCTTGCGACCCATCCGGTCTCGTGCGGCGAGTATGCCGCCTTTATCGAGGATGGCGGCTATCGCCGCGCCGAGTTCTGGCTGTCGGAAGGCTGGGCGACCGTGCAGCAGCAGGGCTGGGAGGCACCACTCTACTGGCGTCGCGATGGCGCTGAATGGCGTGTGTTCACCCTCTCAGGCGAGCAGCGTCTGGTTGACAATGAGCCTGTCTGCCATGTCAGCCTGTTCGAGGCCGACGCCTACGCGCGCTGGGCCGGCAAGCGGTTGCCGACCGAGGCGGAATGGGAAGTCGCCGCGTCGGGCCTCCCCCTTACCGGCAATCTCGCCGACAGCCGCCGCTATCATCCGGCGGCCCCGCACGGCGCAACGCCGGATGCCGGTGCCTCGCGCCTCCGCCAGATGATCGGCGATGTCTGGGAATGGACCGCAAGCCCCTATACCGCCTATCCGCGGTTTCGCGCCGCGGGGGGTGCGATCGGCGAGTACAACGGCAAGTTCATGTGCAACCAGATGGTACTGCGCGGCGGCGCGGCGGTGACGCCGGCCGGCCATATGCGCCACACGTACCGCAATTTCTTCCCCCCTTCGGCGCGCTGGGCCTTTTCGGGTCTGCGCTTGGCAGAGGATATCTGATGGACGGCGATTTCGCTTTTCATGACCTGGCTCCGGGCCAGGAGAACTTTCGCGACGCGGTCATCGCCGGTCTCGACGGCAATCCGCGCTCGTTGCCTTGTAAATTCTTTTATGACGCGCGCGGCTCTGAGCTGTTTGAAGAGATCTGCGACACCCCCGAATATTATCTAACGCGCACCGAACTCGCGATCCTCGACGAGTTCGCCGATGCAATCGCGGCCGAGATCGGCCCGCATGCTCGTCTGGTCGAGCTTGGCAGCGGCGCCAGCCGCAAGGTGCGTCTACTGCTGCAAGCCCTTAAGCAGCCAGCGGCCTATGTACCCGTCGACATCTCGCGCGAGCATCTGCGCGAAGCCGCTGGGCTTCTCGCCGCTGATTTTCCCGATTTGCCGGTCATCGCGGTCTGCGCCGATTACACGAGGCCGTTTCGTCTGCCGCCGATGCCCGGTCCCACCGGCAAGCGGGTCGGGTTTTTCCCGGGGTCGACGATCGGGAATTTCGAGCCTGAGGCCGTCGTACGGTTCCTGCGCAATTGCGCGGAGTTGCTCGGTCCCGGCGGCGAGATGCTGATTGGCGCCGACCTCAAGAAAGAGTCGGAGCTTCTCGATGCCGCGTATAACGATCGGGCGGGCAAGAACGCCGCCTTTAATCTTAATATGCTGGAACGTATCAACCGTGAGTTGAGTGGCGATCTTGACATCGATCAGTTCGAACACCTCGCCTTCTACAACGAGGATGAGCGGCGGATGGAGTTGTACATCCGCAGCCTCGCCGACCAGACGGCGACCATCGCTGGGCGCTCGTTCCGCTTTGAACGCGGCGAACGCATTCACACGGAGAACTCCTACAAATACCCGCAGGACGAATTCTGCCGGCTAGCCGGCCGCGCCGGATTCTCACCCGTCCATAGCTGGACCGACAAGAACGAGCTGTTCTGCGTCTATTACTTCCGTCAAGGCTAAGCCCGCTTGCGTGGCCTTGGAGCTGCCAGCATAGTCGACTGAGGCGAACGATCAGGGATCGAACCAGTGAAAATGACCGAGTCCGCCGTGAGCGACGTATGCATCCTGCATCCGGTCGGTCGTATCGACGGCTCGTCCAGCGCTGACTTTCAGACTAAGCTGCTCGAGGCCATTGGCAGAGCATCGGGCGGTGTGGTGATCGATTTCAATGAGATCGATTACATATCGAGTGCCGGACTGCGTGCCTTGATGACAGCGGTGCGTCAACGCAAGGATAGGCATCTCGCGGTGGCGGGCTTGCGGCCGGTGATCGTCGAGATATTCGAAATCGCGCGGTTTCAGCACGTCATCAAGATATTCGGCACTGCGGCTGAGGCGATCAGCTCCTGGTCGACGCCGCGACCATAACCTGGCAACGCTAGAACTGGCGCTCTGACCAATCGATGTCTGCCGCACTCCGCGCTGTCATGGCATGGTGGGCGGCCCCCGGCCGGTTGATCGCGCTCGGTATCCTGATCGTCGGCATCGGGCTCCAGTGCCTCAATCCGCAATCGCTGCGCCAGCTGCGCGACGTCGGCTTCGATGTCGAGCAACGCCTTTCTCCACAGCCGGCGGGCAATATCACCGTCCCGATTGTCGCGGTTGACGAAGACAGCCTGACAAAACTGGGGCAATGGCCATGGCCGCGCTCGCTGATGGCCGAATTGGTCAGGCGCATCGCCGCCGGCAAACCTGCCGCCCTGGGTGTCGATGTCCTCTACCCCGAACCGGACCGCTTTTCGCCGCCGCGCCTGGCGCAAACCCTGCCGGGCCTACCCGAAGCGCTCGCCGCGGAGCTGGCACAGCTGCCGTCGAGCGACAATAAGCTGGCCGAGGCCTTTGGGGAGCTGCCGACGGTACTCGGCGAAGGCCCTAGCGAAGAGCCGCCGCGCGAGCCGGTGGCGCCACAGAACATGACGCTGATCCGCCAGTTGGGCGGCGATCCAAGGCCGTACATCACCGGCTATGCCTCGCTGATCCGCAGCCTGCCGGAGATCAGTCGCGCCGCGCGCGCCGAGGCCGCGCTGACCAGCCAGCCCGATGCGGATGGCGTTGTTCGCGCCGTGCCCCTATTCACGTCGTTCCGCGGGCAGCTGATCCCGACCCTGGGGCTACAGCTCATCCGCATCGCGGCCGGCATCAACTTCATCGACGTCACGACGGGCAAGGCCGGCATCGCAGGTGTCGGGCTTGGACCGCTGATGATCCCGACGGATGCGCAGGGCCGCGCCTATGTTCACTTCGCGGCGCCGCGAGGCCGCTATATCTCTGCCGCCACCGTGCTCGACCCATCCTTTGACCCGGCGCAGCTCACCGGTCAGATCGTCCTGCTCGGGGTCACCGGTCTGGGACTGGTCGATCAGAAATTGACGCCGATGGGCCTGACCCAGGGCATCCAGGTGCACGCCGAGCTTATCGAATCGATTTTGGGAGAGAAATTGTTGCACCGGCCGGTAGCCGTGTTCTGGATCGAGCTCGGCCTGATCATCCTTGCCGGGCTGCTCACCATCGCCGTCCTGCGCGGCGATGCGCCGAAGCTTGGCGCATCAATCGCCGCGGGATTGATCGTGCTGCTGATTGGCGGTGAGTTTCTGGTCTTCCGCTTCACCGGGTGGCTGGTCGACGGCATCTATCCGGCGGTCATTGCCGTGGCGACCTCGGCCGGGATGCTGCTCGGTCATTTGCGAGCCGCGCAGGCAGCCCGTCGACATCTCGCCACCGAGCTGGCGCATCAGCGCGAGCTGACAGCGCGTACCGAGGGTGAGCTCGCGGCCGCGCGCGAATTACAGCTCGGATTGCTGCCGCACCGCTTCCCGGCCTTTCCGGATCGCCTCGATATCGACCTCTTCGCTCGCATCGAACCCGCCCGCGCGGTCGGCGGTGACTTCTTCGATTTCAGGCTCGTCGACGACAAACATCTCTTTTTCCTCATCGCCGACGTTTCGGGCAAAGGGGTACCGGCGGCATTGTTCATGGAGATGACGCTCCAGATCATACGTGCGTCAGTGCAACAGTACCGCTGCGATCTGGAACAGGTCGTCAACGAAACCAATGCCAAGACAGCAGCCGCCAGCATCGACATGGGCGAAGTTGGCAGCGGCATGTTTGTGACCGCATTCGCCGGCATCATCGATACGGATACCGGCGCGGTTAGCTTTACCAGCGCCGGACACGACTCGCCTTACATCGTCGATCGCGCCGGCCACGTGCGCCAACTCACGACCGCAGGGGGCCCGCCGCTGGGTGTGCTCGACGACTACTCATATCCGATTGACTCAGACCGGCTGCATCCGGGCGAGGTCCTGATGCTGTTCACCGATGGCGTCACCGAAGCGCAGGATGCCGCTGGTGAACTGTATTCCGCGCGGCGTCTGTCCGAAGCGCTTGAGCAGATTCCGGCCGATCACGCACGGACGGTAGTCGACGGGTGCTTCGACGCCGTCGGCGCCTTCGTGAAAGACGCCGAGCAGGCCGACGATATTACGGTGCTCGCCTTGCGGCTCGATGCGGAGGCGCCGCTCGCCGCGTAGCTGCGATCCGCCAAGGCGTCAGAAGCGTAGGTTCAGCGACAGGTTGGCGCGGTAGCCGCCACGGTAGGCGGGAATGTCGGATATCTTGCGGGCGAATTCGGCACCGATCGAGGCGCCGGCGATACCGGCGATTCCCGTATCGCTCCGGATCCCGACGCCAAACGAGCCGCCGACGATATCGCGCCGCTCTACAGCCGTCGGCATCACCAACTCGCCCCAGCCGCCAGCCCCGAACACATAAGGCGACATCAGGAAGCTCTGCCCGAAGATCGGCAACGCAAAAGGCCGCGCCAACTCGATCCGCAACGTCGTGCCCTGATCGACGCTGAAGGTCCCCTGCGCAAAGGCGGACAAAGCATTGCTGCCATCGAGCGAAAACTGCTCGGACAACATTAATGGCGAGCCGAAACTGGACTGGGCGCGGCCGGTGAGGCTCAGCAGCAGCGACTCCGGGAGCGGGAACGACGCATTGCCCTCGAAGTAGGCCGCAGTGAAAGTGGGGCTGGCGCCCAGCCGCGATAGCGGAATTGCCGCCGTCGCGTCGCGTCCCGAGAGTCCTTGGGACAATACGCCGGTCAGTTGCACGGGAGTATTCTTCCATGGCGAAAACGAGTAGATCGCACGCAGCCGGGCGGCTTCGTAACCGTCGGAGTAAAGCTTGGTCGCAAACCCGATCGGCACGAGATCTTCGGTCAGGTACTCGATACTGGCTTGAAAACTCAAGTTTTCCTCGCGGCCGCGGATCATCGGATAGGTCCCGCGGACGGCAAATCGCTGGAAGTCACCCTGAGTGGCGGGCACGCCCGCCGGGGCAATCGGGCGCGCGATCGAGTTGGTATATTCCGGATTGACCGTAAAACCATCGTCCCCGAGCGGTAACAACACACCCCCTCCGAGAACCCGCAGCCGCGGAGGGAACATCTCGGGGCTGGTCAGGATCGAGGCATACGCCTGCTCTCCCAACCCCAGGACGCTGTTCAGCGATGCCGATGCATTAAGGCTGGCGGTACCGAGGGACGATGGCAGCCGATTATCCACACCGAATGTGCCACTCGCGTAAGTCTGGGTACCTTGCAGGACGACGAGGGTCGTCCCGGTCCCCTCGCCCGGGCTGAGCGTACTCTTTACCTGCAATCCCGGGATGTCCGAGACGAGCAGGAGGCGGCGCTCGATCTCGCTCAACATAAGCTGTGGGCGGCCGACAAGTGGCGCCAGCCGCAGCATCACTGCATCACGCTGCCGTTCGGGGATCTCGTTGACATCGATGCGCGAAATGACGCCATCGATGATGGTAAGGCGCACCGTACCGCCATCACCCAGCTGCTGCGGTGGAATGAGGACACGTGCGAGGAAATAGCCCGCGTCGGCATAGGCGCGCTCGAGATCGTTCGCGATATCGTAAATCCGCGCCACGGTCACGCGCCCTGCGGCAAGCGGCGCTAATATCTCCTGCGTCTTCTGCTCGAACCCAGGGAAGGTGCCCTTGACGTCGTACCCGCCAAGGGTGACCGACAATTTGTCGGCATTTGGCGGCGGTGACAGCCCGACGGCTTCAGGAAGTGCTATCTGCGGCGGTGCCGCTGGCGCTTGGGGCTGCAGTGTCTCCGGTGTGACGCGGCTGGGCGCCACCTGCTGAGCATGAGCGCACGGCAAGGCAACCGCGCCAAAGCCCAGAATGGTCGCCACTGCCATAACCCTGATTCCCGCGAGACGAATCGCGAAATCCCCCATTCGCGTCGGCTGAGCGGGGCTCGCCAGTCCCCGAGGATCCCCAAACCATCAAGGAGGCCTGCCGCCAGACACAACCTACTGGCGAAGATATGGCTTGTAAATGTCAGACGGCGATTACCCGACCACGCCCCGCTCTAAGCAGCGGCATGTAATAAATCTGCATCGCTTTAAAATCGGGCGGGTTGATGTTGTCACAATGCCGCACTGGGCCACATTGCGAGTCCGCACCGGTTCGCGCGCCTCCTGCCCGAATACGCAACGTGCTTGTGAGTCAATGCACTTCGATAGCGAACGTCGTACCGCGCACACCCAGGATCGCTGTCGGTGTCTGAATTTTCATGTTGCCCGGAGCGCTGCGGGCGATATCGCCCGAAACCACCGTCAATGTTCCTTTTTGCAGCTTCGCGAGCATGTCGCCCTTAAAGCTTCCCGAGTCGAAATGGAATTGATCGAGCGCCAGACGGCTCTCGGGTCCCGTCGAAAACACACTGTTATCAACAAAGGTGATCCCGGCACTGCTGTCCTTGCCGGTCTGGACCACGTCCTTCTGATAGACTTGATCGCCCACCTTAAGCGGCAGTGTTTGGGCACCGCGTGTGACCGATACCGTGCCCGTGGCCGTGTTTATCTGGCCGATCGACTGCTCCTGCGCCGCCGCTGGCAAAGCCGCTGCAATCAGTGCAAATAGAGCGACGCACCACCGTGTCATGCTGACCTCCTTAGGTGCTGGTCGAGTCACTCTATCTCTCTTGGACCCATCTTGCGAGGCCCGGTTTGCTACGCGTCTAGAACTGCCCCTTCTTGAGGCGGTAGATATCGGGATTGCGCGCGTCCATGATGTACGAAAGCGACAATACGGCCTCCGTGACTTTGTCGGGTGTCACCTTGTCAGGCTTGCCTTTTTGCTGAGATGCGGCGGCGACGGCGAGCCGCAGCGTGGTGGTATGCTTGTCGGGGTCTGCGCCTTCGAAAACCAGAACCGAGCCATCATTAAGACGCACATTGCTGGCGATCGTTTCCGGTTCATACGAAGAGTCCAGGAAAAGCTGCCGCAACTGGTTGGCGGCGGCGACGATCTTTTCGGGAGCCGCTTGCGGATCGACCGGCGTCCCCCACAGCACATTGACCTGAATGAGTTTTTTGGACGTGAACCCGAAGATGTAGGAAACGCGTCCCGGACCGACCCCCTCCAGCAGGTCGGGCACGGTCACCGTCAGGACAGTCGTCCTTTCGGCGAGGTTCTCCTCCGGCCTGATCTTGTCAGCGGCGACGTTGAAGTCCTTCTGGACCGCCGCCTTTACCTGCGGCTCGGTCATGCCCCATTGGGCAGATCGAAACCCCTCGATATGGATGCGCTCGGCGGGGGCGGCCGGTGTCGTCGCCGCCCCAGGGGCTGACGCTCCTCCTGGCGCGGCGGGAGCGGATGTGGCCGGGGCGGGCGCGGCCTGCGCACGCGCCAGCACCGGTGCGGCGACCGCCAGCAACAAAGGCATAACTATGGGTACAAGACGTGGCATTCAGCCTCCTCAGCCTGGCGCCGCGTCCGCAGCCGCCGATGATGTTGCGGCGACCATTTAGCCAAACCACCAGCCCCACGCAACGCAACTACGCCCTAATGCGCGAACCCGAACAGCGATTGCGCATTGTGGTTGAGGATTTTGTCGAGGTCCTGCGCCGGCAGCCCCAACCGGCTGATGTAGGCGAATGTTTCCTTGTAGGACTCGTAATCCTGCAACACCGGATAGTCGCTGCCCGTCACCAGATGATCCGCGCCAAACGCCTCGTAGGCGCACATAAAGGCCGCTTTCGAGCCGTAGCAGACGGTGTCGTAATAGAATTTCTTGGCGGTGACGCTCGGCGCTTCGGCGAGGCCGGGATTGTGCTGCGGATTCTGCCCCTGCTGGTCGAGCCGGTTTAGCAGCATCGGGATTGGCCCCCCGAGATGCGGGACGATGAACTTGATGTTCGGATAACGGTGGGGGATTTGCTTGTTGATCATATGCAGGACAAAGCAGGCATCCTCGATAGAGGTGCCCACCGCGGCGGTGAATTTATAGTCATTGATCAAGGGCGAGCAGGCGCCGTTGGTCGACGGGTGCACGAACAATACGGCGCGGCGCCGGTTCAACTCCTGATAGATCGGCTCGAACTCGGTTTCCGCCACCGAGCGATTGAAGCACGTAACATGCATGTTGACACCGACGCAGCCGAGCTGGTCGAGGCCGCGCTCCATCTCCTTGAGTGACGCATCGATATGCGGCAGCGGCAGCATCACATATGAGGAAATGCGCTCGGAATAGCGGTGCGCCAGATCGGCGTATCCGTCGTTGAGCAGCCGGATCGCCTGTACACCCTCGGCCTCATCCGGCAGATAGGGAGGTCGGTGCGGTGACAGAACCTGCTTTTCGACACCGGCCTCATCCATCAGTTCCAGCCGGCCCTTGATGTCGTCGATCGAGTCCGACACCGGGTGCTTGGCGATCCCGGCCTTGGCAAAGGCCGCGCCGACCCGCGGCCCCCACCGATCGCCCATGAAGTCACCGAAGGGCTTCGGGATGAAATGGGCATGCACATCGCAGATCATGGCGTCCTCCTCATTTATCGGCGGCGCGATGGCTTAAAGCCACGGCCTTGGTCGTGACATGGTATTTGGCGAGCAGATTAGGCCGATCACGCGCCGGCAGCGATTCGGGCCGCCTCGCATACTCAAAAAATTGCCGGGCGAAGGCGGCGAACTGCGCCTCGTGTCCTATCCGCAACGCGTCAGGCACGATGACACGCCAGTCCTGACCGCATCGCTGCAGATCCAGGCCGGGAAGATCAAACGCAGTTCGCTGCGCCCATTGTCCAATTTCGGCATCGAGCGCACGGCGTGGCACGATATAGAGCTCGGGGCGATAGTGTTCTTCCGCCCCGTGCCGCAATTCGATATCGCAATAAGCGCCGCGAAACAGGGCTGCCTGCGTATCGTCTCGTCCAGGCGCGGCCTGCCATCCCCAGACAGTCTCAAGCCGGGCATGGATGCCACGCACGCGATAATCGACCTGGCCATTACAGAAATACCGCAGCCGGTCACCTTCCACCCAGGGCTGCAATTCCGCAGGCCAGGCCGGCACACCGCTCACCTGCTCGAATTGCGCCGATGTGATCTCGGTCGGCCAGCGCGACGCCGCGATTACCTCGACATCGCGCCGATAATCCAAGGCAAACCCCGGAAACAAAATCTCGTGTACCCGATCGACAAGATGCACACCGGTATCCGCCAACCCCTCGCCTTGCTGGCCGATGTCGAAATACCAGGGCCAGCGGCGGTTCACGACACCCGACACCGTCTTAAGCAGGTGGTGGACACCGCCTAGAACAACCGCCGGCTCGGTGACCGTGCCGGTCTGGAACCCACCGAACAGATCGGCGTCGTTGGTGAGCGAGCGGATCAGGCGCGGCATGATCCCGACGCGGCCGGACATCATATCGGCGACCGCTAATTTCTTGGCCGCCGCCGCCGCCAGGACTGCCTCGAACCGCGCAAACTGCTCGCGCCGGATGATGGCCGGCTTATCGCACAGCACGTGCAGACCGGCGTCGATCGCCACCTCGATCAAATCGATCTTGGCTTGGTTCCGCCCCGACAGGACCACCACTCCGCCGGCCTTCTCTTCACGCAGGCGTGACGCGGAATAGGGAGCGGCGTACAGATCGACCTGCCATGCGGTCGGCGCCGCGGCTCGTGTGTTGAAGCGCGCGATACGGTCGAGATAGTCGAGCAATTCCGCCTCGAGCGGCGCATGTACCCGCACCAGTGGCGATAGCCCGTCGAACATCTCTCGCTGCACCAGGGCCGCGTGGAAATGGCCGGGGTCCACGACAATCAGGCTGATATTACGATCGCCCAAGGCCCACCTTCCCGCGACAGAAGCGACAGCTATAGAGTGCCGGGCTTCATCGCACCAGATGCGGGCATGCCCGGCTTGCGGCTATATGAAGAAGCGGCGGGTCGCTTCGATCACGCGCCGGGCCGCGGCCACGCCCAGCTGCGGGTACATCGGCAGGCTGAGAATCTGGGCCGCCATTTGCGTCGTCCGCGGCAGGCCGGCGGGGAATTCGGCAAGTCGGCCGCGATAGGCCGGCTGCGCGTGAACCGGCGACGGGTAGTGGATGCCGGTGCCGATGCCGGCGGCACCGAGATGCGCCCGTAGCCCATCGCGGTCGCCGGCACGCACAACATATTGGTGGAAGACATGCGTGCAGCCCGGGCGCCGGGGTGGCAGTGCCAAGGGCAGGCCCGCCAACCCGTCATCGTAAACCGCCGCGATGGTTTGCCGGCGAGCGTTATCGGCCGCAAGATGCGGCAGTTTCTCGGCGAGCACAGCGGCTTGCATCGGGGCCAGCCGAGTGTTGATGCCAACCCGGGCGCTGATGTAGCGCTCGCGCCAGCCATATTCCCGGATCTCGCGCAGAGTGGTGGCCAGTCCGGGGTCGCGGGTCGCGGTCATCCCGGCATCGCCGAGAGCGCCGAGGTTCTTGGTCGGGTAGAAGCTGAAACAGGCTATGTCGCCGAATGTGCCTGTGAGCCCGGCTGGCGCAGCAGCGCCGTGGCTTTGCGCGCAATCTTCGATGACCCGCAGTCCGTGGCGCCGCGCCAGCGGAAGGATCGCGTCCATGTCGGCGGGTTCGCCATACAGGTGCACCGGGATCACCGCCGCGGGCCGGCCGGGCGGCGATTGCCGCAGCGCCGCTTCCAGTGCGTTCGGGTCCATCGCGAACCCGTCCTTTTCGATATCGACCAGGACCGGAGTCGCGCCCGCCCGCTCGATCGCCGCAACCGTCGCTACCGCCGTATGCGACACGGTGTAGACCAAATCACCGCTACCGATATCGCAGGCGCGCACGGCCAGTTCGAGCGCGTCCGTGCCGCTGCCAACCCCAACCGCGTGTGCTACCCCCAGCCATGTTGCAAAGGCTACCTCGAACGCCTCGACCTCGCGCCCAAGAATGTACTGCCCGCCGGCCAGCACGCGCGCGATGGCCGCGTCGATCTCGGCCTGGTGTTCACGATAGCTGGCACTGGGATCGGTCTGGGGAATGGCGGCCAAACTCATGTCCTACTAACATATTCATCGAAGTGGCGGCGGTAGTAGTCGAGCGAGCGCCATAGCCCCGCATCGAGGCCGATATACGGCGCCCAACCCGTTACTTCACGGAAGCGCGTGTCATCGGTAATGAAATCGCCGATATCGATGCGCTTGCGCTCATCGGGAAACTCGCGGCGGACAAATTCTCCACAGCCATTCACCCGCACCAGGGTCTCGGCCAACGCCAACAGGGAATAGGGCTCGCCGCCGCCGACATTCAGCGCCAGCCCCGCGGTCTCGCGCGACACAGCAGCATGCAGAAACGCCTCGACCGCATCCTCGACAAACAGTAATTCGCGACGCTGCTCGCCGCCCCATAACTCAAATTCGGCGCCTTCGAGAACTCGGCGCAGCCAGATGCCGAGGAAATTCTGCCGCGCATCCTGGATGCGCATGCCGGGTCCGTACACGTTGGTGAGCCTTAGAGACCGGGTCTCGATGCCATACACGTCGTGAAACAGCAGGTGATATGCCTCGCCCGCCATCTTGTTGACGCCATTGATATCCACCGGGCGCAGCGGATGTTTTTCGTCGACCGGCAGATAAACTGGCCGCCCGTAAATCTGGCGTGTGCCGGCATGCACAATCGAGACGCGTGGGGCCACCGCACGGCACGCCTCGAGCAACTGCAGTTGCGCCGTGCAATTCACGGCGAGGTCGTATTCCGGCGCCTGCATCGAATCGAGGTGGCTGGTCTGACCTGCTAGATTGAACAGGAAATCGCAGTCCCGCAGCAGGTGCCGGAGCGCCGCCGTATCACGGATGTCAGCGATATTGAGCCGGACCTGCTCGCGAATATCAGCGAGGTTTGCCGGGTTGCCACCGGCTTCCGGCACCATGCTGTCGAGCAGAAGAATCTCGGCACCCAGCCCTGCGAGCCGTCGCGCCAAGGCCGACCCGATCAATCCGGCACCGCCCGTTATCAGCACCCGCGCGCCGGAGTACGCCGCTAACCGTTTGTTCTGGCCGCTCTCTGCCCCTGTTCCCACCGAACGCGTCCTGGATCGCCACCAGCCTCGGGCCTCGAACTGTGCGCCTGCCGACGCTGCGAGGGCGAGTGCAACATCGGCGAGAACGCCACGCCGCTTGGTCTATTCCAGCAACATTGTGACGCCCCGCGGATATCGGAATCCAGCGCTGGTTCGTCTATGATGTACTTCATGAACCTTCGAGACGCGGTCGCGATCGCCAAACACCATGTCAGCGACACCTTCGCGGCGGACGCGCCGAGCGATCTCAGACTTGAGGGGTATCTTTACGACGATCACCTGATGGTGTGGTCGCTGACGATCGGCTTCGCTGCCGTCAGCATGGGTGGGGCGCGTACTGCGAAACTGGTGCGCGTGTCCGAAGCGAATCAGACCGTCCTCTCGGTGACCGATCAACCCTGAGGGCGAACCTGCAGTTTCCCTCGAGAAGCGAGTGCTCTACGGTCCGACGGCGACTGATCAGGACGCAATTCCCCACCCGGCTACTTTTCCTGACGTCGATCCTCGGTATCCCGATAGATCTGGAGCCGAGTGACACGCAGACCTGGCACGCCATGCCGGTCGATCGCGCGCTGCCAGGCGAGAAACTCTTCCTCGGAAAGCTGATAACGCTGGCATGCCTCCTGCAGCGTCAAGGAGCCGTTGCGGACGGCCTGTACGACGATCGCCTTGCGCCGAACGACCCAACGCTTGGTATCCGGCGCCGGCAGTTCGGCGAGGAGTGCCTTGACCTCCGTTGCTTGCGCGCTTTCGGGATGCTGGTCGGCGGCATACGGCATTTCCGGCCTGTCAAGGTTATCTGGGGTCACCCCGCAAACCTAAATGGCCACGCTTAACGAAGCCCTAAATCTACTACTGGATTACTCAAATTGTAGATATCTGCGCGAGGATTACAAAGATCAGCGAGACGTTAGATTCGGTGGGTCTGCCGTGAACCTGATGCGCGAGCTAAGGGGCAGGCAACTGGCCGGCGCGGGGAACATCAGATGCCTTGCCGCCTCCCTGCGGAAGCCACCGCCGAGCTATGCAAATTATGTGTGGAATCAATGAAATGCCCCGCGATTCTGGCGGTTGAAATGCCGCAGGCTGATTCATATACTCCGCGCCCGTCGGGAACGGGGCCTTGGGGAGAGAAATGCGTCCGGTGCTGCCGCCAGATTATCGTCCCAGTGACGACGAAGAATTCATGAATCCCTTCCAAATGGAATATTTCAGGCAAAAGCTTCTTAAATGGCGGGCTGAACTAGTCGCGGACTCATCAGGTACTTTGCGAAGTCTTAAGGAAGAAAGCCTCCTCAAGCCTGACCTGACGGATCGAGCCTCTCTGGAGACCGAACGAGCCATCGAATTGCGCACACGGGATCGCGAGCGCAAGCTGATTTCCAAAATCGACTCTGCGCTGTCGCGCATCGACGTCGGCACGTATGGTTTCTGTGAGGAAACCGACCAGCCGATCGGGATCCGCCGATTAGAGGCGCGGCCAATCGCGACGCTATCGATTGAGGCGCAGGAGCGCCACGAGCGCATGGAACGCGTGTACCGCGACGAATAACTGGGCTGTTGGATTTGAATTAGCCCTTGAACCTGCCCCGCCACGCCCCCCTATCCTGCGAAAATAGCTGATCGACGCGCCCCAGCCTGCAATACCGTGGTGCATTACCGTGGTAAGTATTGTTGTCATCGGTATTCGCTGATGATGGCAGTAGACGAGGCACAGTCATGGCCGCCGACACGAACAGCCGGCGTCTCGCGACCGGCGGAGCGGTAACCCGCCGCCCGATCGGATGGATGGCCGTGTTGGGTACCGCCGGCGCGATCCTGATCGCAGCTGGGTTCGGCGTGGGAGCGCTATACGGGTTCAACGTCATTCCCGGCGCCAGCATCGCCGCGATGATCATCACGGTGGTCACGCTCGCCGCGATCATTGGGGTTGCCGCCGGTATCGCGCATTGGATGCACACCGTGCTCGCCGGGCGCGTCGATGTCCTCAGCCAAGCGCTTGACGCGTCGCCCGACGCGCAACTCATTCTCGGCCCTACGGGGCGCATCGCATACGCGAACACTGCCTTCTACAACCTCTTCCCACAAAACGAGCAGCCGCCCTTATCGCACATCGCATCGGCGCTGGCCGATGCGGAGTCCCACCCCGATTTTGAGCGGCTGCGCGACCGCGCGGCAGCGGGCATGCACGCGATCGCGGCCTTGCCGCTGCGCGATCCGCGCGGAGAGAGCGCCGGTTGGTTCAATGTCGCGGTCCATCCCATCGCGGGACGGTCGGGTTACAGCTACTGGAACATCCAGGATGTCACCGCCCGCCATGACATGGAGGCGATGATCCGCGATGAGCGCAACAAGCTCGCAGAGTTTCTCAATGAAGCGCCGATCGGCTTCTACTCGGTCGACAGCGCCGGGCGCTTCCTGTTCATCAACAGCACCTTCGCTCGCTGGCTCGGCGCAACACCAGCCGAGATCGTCGGCAGTGACGCGCGGCTGCACGATTTCCTGACGCTGCCGCCACCGGCGAATACCCCCGGCTGGGACCCGCTTGGCCCGCAGGTCGGCTTGGAACCCCGCGGCGAGGTCGCCTTGAAAAGCCGCGACGGACGCGCCGTCCATGTTTCGATCGGCCAGAGCACGGTCGGAGAGGGAGCCGAGTTGCGGACCCGCTCGGTGGTGCGCGATCTGACCCCGGAGCGCGAATGGGAAACCGCGTTGCGGCTGTCGCGTGAGCGCTTCCAGCGCTTCTTCGCTAACGCGCCGGTCGGGATCGCGTTGATCGATCGGTTCGGTCGTCTCGAAGAGGCCAACCGGGCGCTCGGCGACTTGTTTGGCGCCGCGGCTCAGGACCTGATCGGTGAGCCGTTGATCGGCTTCTTCAATGAGGAAGACCGTCGTGACATGGCGGTCAAGCTCGCCGGCTCGGCTTCCGGGACCAACCACACCCGACCGGTCGAAGTCAGGTTGCGCAGCCCGCGCGACCGCACCTGCGTCGCGTTTATGAGCCGGCTCGACAGCGCCGAGGGCGGCGACGGCGCGTTGATGCTGCATTTCATCGACGTGACCGAGCAGAAGAACCTCGAGATCCAGTTCACGCAGTCGCAGAAGATGCAGGCGGTTGGCCAATTGGCCGGCGGTGTGGCTCATGATTTCAACAATCTACTGACTGCGATGATCGGGTTCTGCGATCTGCTGCTGATGCGTTTTCGACCCGGCGACCCATCCTTCGCCGACATCATGCAAATCAAGCAGAACGCCAATCGAGCGGCTAATCTGGTGCGTCAACTGCTGGCCTTCTCGCGGCAGCAGACCTTGCAGCCGCGTATCCTCGATATCACCGATGTGCTTGTCGAGCTGTCACACCTGTTGCGCCGGCTGATCGGCGAAAACATCGAATTAAAGGTGGTGCATGGCCGCGATCTCGGCCTTGCCAAGGTCGATCAGGGTCAACTTGAGCAGGTGATCATCAACCTCGCCGTCAACGCGCGCGATGCGATGCAGGCCGGTGGAACGTTGACGATCCGCACGGGCAACGCGACGCAGACCGGTGCCACCAGGCACGGGCACGAGATCATGCCGCCGGGCAACTATGTCATGATCGAGGTTGGCGACACCGGCATCGGCATCCCCAAGGAAAATCTGCAGCGCATCTTCGAACCGTTTTTCTCGACCAAGGAGATCGGCTCGGGGACGGGTCTCGGTCTCTCGACGGTGTACGGTATCGTCAAGCAGACCGGTGGCTTCATCTTTGTCGACAGCGCGCCCGGACGCGGCACCGCCTTCCAGATTTTTTTGCCGCGTCACCAGGCCGAGAGTGTACAGGGAGCACGCAGCGACGCGCCCGAGGTGCCGGCAACCCGCGATCTGACGGGGATCGGCACGGTGATGCTGGTCGAGGACGAAGACCCGGTGCGCATCTTCGCGGCGCGTGCGCTCCGCAATCAGGGTTACAAGGTTCTCGAGGAGCGCAGCGGCGAGGGTGCTCTCGACGTGATCAAGAGCGCTGCCGAAAAGATCGATCTGCTGATCACCGACGTCGTGATGCCGCGAATGGATGGTCCGGCGCTGATCAAGGAAGTGCGCGAGTTGCATCCGGATATGAAAGTGATCTTCATCTCCGGTTACGCAGAAGATTCCTTCCGCAAGCGGCTCGATTCAGATAGCGAAATCCACTTCCTGCCCAAGCCGTTCAGCCTGAAACAGCTCGCCGGCAAGGTGAAAGAGGTGATCAGCGGCGAGGCCGCCTGACGCGCAGCGCCGCGCGCCGCAGCATATTCAGTCACGGCATCATCAACTGAGCGCGTCGACCTGGTCGATCGTCAGCCCGCCGGGAACGATTGTTATCGGGACGCGCAGCCGCGCCGCCGGTTTCCCCGTCAGGTAGCTGACCAGCGGCCCCGGCCCTTCCGTTCCGGTTCCGGCCGCCAGTACCAGGATCGAGATCGTCGGCTCCTCGCTGATCAGCGCCAGCAATTCGTCTCGACGTCGCCCCTCGCGTATGTACACCACCGGCATCGAGCCGGCGATGGGTGCGATCTCGCCACACATCTGTTGCAGCAGCGTTTCAGCAGCCTCCCGGTGCTCCGCCTCCGCAAGTTCCTCGATCGCGCGAAAGGTTTGCAATTCGGTCGGCTCGATCACGTACAGAAGCGCGACATGGCCGCCCGTATGCGCGGCACGGCGAGCGGCATAATGCACCGCAACCCTCTGCTCGGGGGTCTCGTCCACGACGACGAGAAACACCCGCCTCGTATCTTCCGGCATCGCGCAGTGGCCTCGCTACAGGTCAGACGCCGCGGAACGGCAGGGCTGCGAGCCATCCTGCCACCACCGCCGTCAATACCGCAATCGCGCCGTACACGGCGGCGCGGCGCGTCGCGAAATCTGAAACCGCGGCATCCATGCCGACCTTTGACACCACGAGCGGGGTGGTTTGGCCGCTCACCACATCCCGATCGCGGACGAGAAGGACCTGCACCAGATAAGTGCCGGTCGGCACATTGCCGGGGAACGTCAGTGTCGTGCGGAACAGCCGCTCCCCGAGGAAGCTGATCTTGCCGACCTGGGCCGCGAACACTCCGGCGCGCTGCTGCTCGTCCACCAGCGCCTGCGCGAAACGTTGCGCCCTCTCCGGCGTCACCCCAGGCGCCGCCTCGAGCTTCAGACGGTCTGCGCCAATCCGGTACAGCGCCGTCGCAGCTGGCGTTAAAATTGAATCGATCGGCCGGCTTGCGGCAACCGCGTAAAAACTGGGGACATTGCCAAAGGTGACCGACTCGGCATTGACCCAGATACCCGCCACCTTGCCTTTGCGCCATACCGTCATCTCGCGATCAGGGCCGCGCACGACGACCACGATATCGCCGAGCGCGTCGGTCGCACCGAACAAGACAACCGAAGCTCCGGTGAACCCGGCGGTGATCGCCACGAGGTGGCTCGAAAGGTCGGCGACTACCTCCTCGGCCCGCGCCGCGCCACAGAGCAAAGCGATACCGCAGAACACGATGACAGCAAGGGCGCGTCTCACGACGGATCTGTTGTGATGGCAAACAGATCGCCTGGTCGCACGGTCAGATCAAAGGCCAGCTTGGCGGCGACGGCCAGCACCAGCGCAGCCAACAGAAACCGCAACTGCTCGCCGCGCAGCCGCGTACCAAACCGCGTACCGAGCTGCGCCCCGATCACACCGCCGAGCAGGAGGATCAGCGCCAGAACCGCGTCGACCGTACGGTTGGTGTAGGCCTGCAGAAAGGTGACGTTCGCCGCCACGAATATAATCTGCAACAGCGAGGTACCGGGCACCATCGCGGTCGGCATGCCCAGCATATAGATCATCGCCGGCACCAGCAGAAACCCGCCGCCTATACCGAGGATTGCGCTGAGGACGCCAACTGCGAAACCCAACCCGGTCGGCAACAGGGCGCTGATATACAGCTTGGATTGGCGGAACCGGGTCTTCAGCGGCAGACCATGCATCCAATTATGCTGGTGCAATTTGCGCCGACGCCCGCCAGAGCGCCGTTGGCGCAATAACGCGCGAACGCTCTCCACCATCATCAACGCGCCAAGAGTGCCCAGCAACAGCACATAGGCAAGCGAGATCACCAGCTCGACCTGTCCGATGCGCTTCAGCAGCGTGAAAAGCCAAACCCCGAGCACCGAGCCCGCCAGGCCGCCGAGCAGCATGACAAAGCCCATCTTGAAATCGACATTGCCGCGCCGCCAATGGGCCAGAACGCCAGAGACTGAGGCGCCGACTAATTGATTGGCAGAGGACGCCACCGCGATTTCCGGCGGCACGCCAATAAAAATCAGCATCGGGGTCAGCAGAAAACCGCCACCAACCCCGAAAACCCCGGAGAGAAAGCCAATCGCTCCGCCCAGCGCCAACAGCAACAGGACGTTTTGCGATACCTCGGCGATCGGCAGGTAAATATCCATTTGCGGCGTTGCGCCGACTTTCATGAATCGTGAGCGCACCGCCCTATGCGAACGGGCTGCGAAGGCCAGGAAAATCTACCGCCCGCATGCCGCGACGGAAAGCTGCAATGCCGTGAACAGCGCCGTTACGGCCGCAACAGGCCGGTAATTTCCTTCACCTCGTCGAGGACCGGCATCGCGATCGCCGCCGCCCTCTCAGCGCCCCGATGCAGAATTGCGTCGATATGGCCGGGATCAGCCATCAGGCGTCGCATCTCGCCACCAATCTTGCCCAACACGTCGACCGAGACGCCCGACAACGCCTCCTTGAAGGTTGAAAAATTCTGACCGGCGAACTGCACCAGCGCGGCCTCCCGCGTCGCATTCGTCAGCGCCGCATAGATTCCGACGAGGTTGTCGGCCTCCGGCCGCGCCTCGAGTGCTTCGACCGTTTCAGGCAATGGCTCGGGATCGGTCTTGGCGCGCCTGATCTTCAGCGCAATCGCATCGGCGTCATCGGTCATGTTGATGCGCGAGTAGTCGGAGGTGTCGGATTTCGACATCTTTTTGGTGCCATCGCGCAGGCTCATGACGCGGGTCGCCTCGCCAAAAATCTGCGGCTCGGGCAGCGGAAAGAAGTCGCGTTCATAGCGCCGATTGAAGGCACCGGCGATATCGCGGGCCAGTTCAAGATGCTGCTTCTGGTCCTCGCCGACGGGAACATGCGTCGCCTTGTAGGCCAGGATATCGGCCGCCATCAGCACCGGGTAGGCGTAGAGGCCAAGCCCCGCGAGGTCGCGCTGTTTGCCGGCCTTTTCCTTGAACTGCGTCATCCGGTTCAGCCAGCCGAGGGGTGTCAGACAGCCGAGCAGCCAAGCCAGCTCGGCATGCGCCGTGACCATGCTCTGGTTGAAGATGATGCAGTGCTCGGTATCGATGCCCGCGGCGATATAGGCTGCCGTGACCTCGCGGGTCGCGTGGCGCAGCGCGTCAGGCTCCTGCGGCAGGGTAAGCGCATGCAGATCGACGATGCAGAAGATGCACTCGTAATCATGCTGCAGCGCGACCCAGTTGCGGATGGCGCCGAGATAGTTGCCGAGATGTAGGTTGCCGGTCGGCTGGATGCCGGAAAAAATACGGTTCATAAGGCCTCTGGACTGACTGCAGGGGCTGTAGGTCGCCTCACTCCGGACGTCAAGCCGGCAGACGCCGCAATCGGCCGCGCAGATCGCGCCACCCCACGACGCCGAACCCGACGATCAGCCCGGCGAACACGAACAGGCCGGTGGCAACCATCGCCGCCAGCGCCCCGAGTCGGCCCAACTCTGGCCCGGAGAAGGCCGGCGCGAGAACCATGTGCAATATGAGTAGGACACAAACCATGCCGATTGTAGCGCCCAGGATGCGCGGGGTCGTGCTGCGCACGCGCGCGTCGGGTCGGTAATGGCCGTGCCGGCCGAGCAAGATCAACAGTGCCACGGCCTGCGTCCACCCCGACAGCGATAGCGCCATCGCGACCCCAACAAAACCCCACACCTGCATCAATACCAGCGTCAACAGCAGGTTCAGCGCCAACGTCCCGGTCGCGACCCTGACTGGCGTCGCCGTGTTCTTGTGCGCGTAGAAACCGGGGGCAAACACCTTCACCAGCACAAAGGCTGGCAGTCCGACGGAATAGGCGGCAAGCGCGCCGGCGGTGGCGGCGGTATCGGCCGGACCGAACGCACCGCGTTCAAACAGCGTGGCGAGGATCGGCTGCGCCAGAACGATCAAGGCCGCCGCGGCCGGCAAGGTCAGCAGGAGCGCGAGTTCGACGCCGCGGTTTTGTGTGGCGATGGCCCCGGCCTCGTCGCCGGCGCGTACCTGGCGCGACAACGGCGGCAGGATCGCCGTACCCACCGCTATCCCGACGACACCAAGCGGCAATTGATTGAGCCGATCGGCGTAATAGAGGAAGGAGATCGAGCCGGCCGGCAGAGTCGAGGCGATCGCCGTCGAGATCAGCAGATTGAGTTGCGTCACCCCAGCCCCGAACACGCCAGGCGTCATGATGCGCAAGGTTTCCCGCACCCGGGGCGTCAACCGCGGCAGGCGCAGCCGCAATGCCACCCCGGCACGGGCGCAGGAACCCATCAGCCACAGGAATTGAGCCATCCCCGCCGCAGTCAACGACCAGGCCAGGGCCCGCCCGTCATGCCAGCCGAGCCCGCGCATCAAAAGCAATCCGCCGATCAGGAACAGGTTGAGCAAAATCGGGGTTGCGGCGGGCGCGGCGAATTTGTCGACCGTGTTGAGCAGCCCGCCCTGCAACGCGGTCAACGAGATGAACAGCAGATAAGGAAAGGTGATGCGGGTCAGTCCTACCACCAGATCGAACTCGCCGGGCTCTTTGCCGAAGCCGGGAGCAATCACCGCCATGACCGCCGGCATGAAGATTTCGCCGAGCACGACGAAGATCAGCAACACGGCAAACAGAACGGCAAAGGCTTCCTCGGCGAATTCGCGCACCGCCGGCTTGCCGCCCTCCGCCAGCGTCCCCGAGGCGAGCGGCACAAAGGCCGCACTGAAGGCGCCCTCGGCAAACAGGCTGCGGAACAGATTGGGCAGGCGCTGCGCGACGAAAAACGCGTCCGCCACCGGCCCGGCGCCAATGATCGCCGCCGTCAGGATATCGCGGGTAAAGCCGAGTACGCGGCTCACCAGCGTATATGAGCCGACTGTCGCGACCGAGCGCAGCAGAGCCATGAGCTATCGATGTAGAGGAAAATACCCCGGGAGGAAATGCTGGCAGGCACCAGCCCACCCCTGCCCGGCATCGCACAGGCAGGGGAGATGTCCCAACCGCACCTTTCACCCGTACCTGCTGGCGCCGCTTCGGAGAGAGTATCGACGCGCGGATAAGGGGCTGTCCGACCTAAGCGGCCTTCAGCAATCCGCGCAGAACGTATTGCAGAATGCCGCCGTGGCGGAAGTATTCGACCTCGTCGAGCGTGTCGATGCGGCAGGTCAGCGGCACTTCCTGCGTCGAGCCATCCTTGCGGTGGATCGTCAGCGTGACATCCATGCGCGGCTTCAAGCCCGCTTCGACACCGGTGATGTCGAGCGTTTCCTCGCCGGTCAGTTTCAGGCTCTGGCGGGTGGTGCCGTCCTTGAAGGTCAGCGGCAACACGCCCATCCCGACGAGGTTGGAGCGGTGAATACGCTCGAAGCTCTCGACGATCACCGCCTTGGCGCCGAGCAGCAGCGTGCCCTTCGCCGCCCAGTCGCGTGACGAGCCGGTGCCGTATTCCTTGCCGCCGAAGATCACCAGCGGCGTGCCACGCTTTTTGTATTCCATTGCCGCGTCGTAGATCGACATCACCGTGCCGTCCGGCTGCAACTTGGTCATGCCGCCTTCGACGCCCGGCACCATCTCGTTCTTGATGCGGATATTGGCGAACGTGCCGCGCATCATCACGTTGTGGTTGCCGCGCCGCGAGCCGTAGGTGTTGAAGTCGCCCGGGCGCACCTGATAGCTGATCAGGAAATCGCCGGCCGGGCTTTCGACCTTGATACTGCCGGCGGGCGAGATGTGATCGGTGGTGATGCTGTCGCCAAAGATCGCCAACTCGCGGGCGCCCTTCACATCCGACACCTTGCCCGGCTCCTTCGGCATGTTCTCGAAATAGGGCGGCAGCGCGAGGTAGGTCGAGCTGTCTTCGAAATCATAGGTCATGCCGCCAGCGCCGCTGACCGCGCGCCATTCCGGCGGGCCTTCGAAGACATTGCCGTAGCGCTGCTGGAAGGCCGAGCGCTGCACCGCCGAGCGCACCGTGTCGGCGACCTCTTGGTTGGACGGCCAGATGTCGCGCAGATAGACCGGCTTGCCGTCGCTGCCTTCGCCGAGCGGGTCTTTTGCCAGATCGATGCGGGTCGTGCCGGCCAGCGCGTAGGCGACGACCAGCGGCGGCGACGCCAGGTAATTCGCCTTTACCAGCGCGTGGATGCGGCCCTCGAAATTGCGGTTGCCCGATAGCACCGCGGCCACCGCGAGATCGCCCTCATCGATCGCGTCGGCGATCGGCTCGGGCAGCGGCCCGGAATTCCCGATGCAGGTAGTGCAGCCATAGCCGACGAGGTTGAACCCGACCTTGTCGAGATATTCCTGCAACCCGGCCGCCGCGTAGTAATCGCTGACCACCTGGCTGCCCGGCGCCAGGCTGGTCTTGACCCAAGGCTTCGCCTTCAGCCCCTTCTCCGCCGCCTTTTTGGCAAGCAAACCGGCCGCGAGCATGACGCTCGGGTTTGACGTGTTGGTGCAGGAGGTGATCGCCGCAATCACCACATCGCCGTCATGCAGTTGGTAATCGCCGCCCTCGACCTTGACGCCGCGCGGCGATGACACGCCCGGCGCGAATTTCGGCAACTCGCTGTCAAACGCCGCCTTGACGCCGGAGAGCGCGATGCGGTCTTGCGGCCGGCGCGGGCCGGCAAGCGACGGCTCGACCGTCGCCAGATCGAGTTCGAGCAGGTCGGTGAAGGCCGGGTCCGGCGTGTTGGCGTCGCGCCACAGCCCCTGCGCCTTGGCGTAGGCCTCGACCAGTTTGACACGCGCCGGGTCGCGGGCGCTCAGGGTCAGATAGCGGATCGTCTCGGCATCGATCGGGAAAAAGCCGCAGGTGGCGCCATATTCCGGCGCCATGTTGCCGATCGTGGCGCGGTCGGCGAGCGCCAGTTCGGCGACACCCGGCCCGCAATATTCGACGAACCGCCCGACCACGCCGCGCTTGCGCAGCATCTGGGTGATGGTCAGCACGAGGTCGGTGGCGGTGCAGCCTTCCTTCAATTTGCCGACCAGCTTCACACCGATCACTTCGGGGATCAGCATCGATTGCGCCTGGCCCAGCATCGCCGCCTCCGCCTCGATCCCGCCCACGCCCCAGC
>JAFAYW010000085.1 GCA_019240125.1 Alphaproteobacteria bacterium | reverse complement strand
CGACGGAGCGGTAATGCACGATTACGAGTGGAACGGCGGCGACCTGCCGACTTTTGTGACGCATCTCGAATGCAGCAAGACCGGCGAGCACTATCCCGCCGACCAGTTGCACGGGCTGTCGAAGGCCGGGCGGCCGCTGCTGGTGCGCTATGATCTCGACAGACTCAGCAAGGCACTGTCGCGCCAGGCGCTGGCGGCGCGGCCACAGACGATGTGGCGCTATCACGAGATGCTGCCGGTGCGGCGGCCGGAAAGCGTGGTGTCGCTCGGCGAGGTGGTGACGCCGCTGATCTCATTGCCGCGCATCGCCGGGCGGCTCGCCAAGGGCGGCGAGTTATTGGTGAAGGATGAGGGGCGGCTGCCGACCGGCTCGTTCAAGGCGCGCGGCCTCGTCATGGCCGTGTCGATGGCCAAGGAACTCGGCGTCACCAACATGGCGATGCCGACCAATGGCAATGCCGGCGCCGCGATGGCGGCCTACTGCGCCCGCGCCGGGATGAAGGCGACCGTGTTCTGCCCCGACGACACGCCGGATGTGAATGTGCGCGAGATCGCGATGCAGGGCGCCGATGTGTACCTAGTCGACGGGCTGATCGACGATTGCGGCAAGCTGGTCGCCGAGGGCGAGAAAGAACTTGGCTGGTTCAACTGCTCGACCCTGCGCGAGCCCTACCGCATCGAGGGCAAGAAGACGATGGGCCTCGAACTGGCCGAGCAGCTCGGGTGGGAAATGCCCGATGTGATCTTCTATCCGACCGGCGGCGGCACCGGCATTATCGGCATGTGGAAGGCCTTCGCCGAGCTTGAGGCGATGGGTTGGATCGGCAGCAAGCGGCCGCGCATGGTGGTGGTGCAGGCAGCGGGGTGCGCCCCGATGGTCAAGGCCTGGGAACATGGCGAGGAGCACGCGCCGCGTTGGCAGGATGCGCATACCTTTGCCGCCGGCATCCGGGTGCCGCAGGCGGTCGGCGATTTCCTGATATTGCGGGCGGTGCGCGAAAGCGGCGGGTTTGCCATCGCGGTCGATGACGAGGCGATCGCGCGCGGGTGGCGAGAAGTTGCCGCGGAGGAAGGCTTGCTCCTGTGTCCGGAGGGAGCGGCGACTTATGCGGCGTATTGTGCGGCGCTGGCCGATGGCAGGGTTAAGCCGGGCGAGCGCGCTGTGCTGTTCAACTGCGCCAGCGGCCTCAAATACCCGATGCCGCCGGCGGGAACGCCGCTGAAGCTGGGATCGACAATCGACTGGAAACGCCTCCAGGGCTGACAATTCGAACTTTGCACCGCCGGTATCCGTTAGAAGTCCCATGACTGATTTGGTTGTGCTAATACGTGGGAAACTCAACGGACCTGCCTGACGGTGTGAGCCATTTCGCGGTCTGGAATAGCCAAAAGATCATGTTATGGTGCCGCGAAAGTCGCGGCAGCGGAGAGATATAAATGCCTGAAGCGGTTTGGAATGGGTTCCTGCGGCTGTCGCTGGTCTCGTGCCCGGTCCGCCTTGTCCTGGCGACCAGAGACACCCACGTGATCCACCTCGATCGACTGAACGCGCGCAGCGGAAACCCGGTCGCTCAGCAATTTGTCGACGCGCGGACCGGCGATGTGATCGGCGCCGACGCGGTGGTACGCGGATATGCCACGGCGACCGGCTACATCTCACTATCCGACGACGATCTGCATGGGTTGGCGAGCGAACCGCCCAATGTCATCGACATCTCGCAATTCTGTCAGCGGGCGCAGATCGACCGGGCGCGTTTCGATCACAGCTATTACATCTATCCCGACGGGCAGCTCGCCTCGGACGTACTCGACTCGCTGCGTCTGGCGATGCGGAATACGGACCGCGACGCGATCGCGTATGTACGGCTCGATGGACGTGAACGGATCACCCTGATCGAGATTCACGGTGCGGGTCTGATGCTGACTACGCTGCGGCCGCCTCGAATTCTCGAGAGCGACGAGTTCATTGAGCGGCCGGAGAGCGAGGTTCCGGGCGAGATGATCGAGATTGCCGCCGGCATCATCAGCCGGCGCCGTGTCGACTCTGACGCCAACACGATGTTCGATCGTTATGAGGACCGGGTGCGTTCGCTGCTCGAGCGCAAGGCAGGCAGTTCGGTGCCATCGCCGAGCGCGCCGCCGCCGCCAGCACCGCCCAGCCCGGCGGCTGCACTGGAGCCGCCGCCACCGGTGCAGACCGCTCCGCCGCCGCCCCCTCCACAGCCCACCCCTGAGCCGGAGCCTGAACCGGCGCCGGTCACGACCGCCACCTCGCCTGACTCCGGATCGCCCTTCGAGCCGGAAGTACTTTCGGTGGCCGATGGGCAGGTCGGGGCACCGGTCACGCATGAAGAGGAGGCGGGCGCACAAGCCGCGCCATCCGAACACGAGCACAACCACGAGCCGTCAAGATCGCCGGTGGGAGCGCCGCCGGAATTGTCCCGCCTGTCGCAGGAAATGCCCGATGCGGAGTCGCTCGCCGCAGAGGAGGGCATCGCCGGGGCGCCGGTGACGCATGAGGAGGAGGCCAGGGCGCAGGCGGCACCGCCACCGGAGCCTGAGCCTGAGCGTGAGCCGGAACCAGAACCGGAGCCAGAGCCTGCGCCCGAACCGGAGCCCACGCCGGAACCGGAACCCGAGGTTGCGGCAGCTCCGCACGTGCCCGAGCCGGCCCCTGAACCGGTTTTTGCGGTACCACCACCGCAACCGACACCCGAGCTTCCGCCCGAGCCAGCACCGACGACGAGCACCGCTCTACCTGTCGATCATGATGCTGCAGAAGGGGGATCGCAGGCGCCCGCGCATCTCGCACCAGAGGATACTGGCCGTGAACTCGGAACCGAGATCCTGCTGCACATCATGGGTCTGGGTGATCGCCGCTTTGTCGAGCCCGGCTGGGCCGGGCATCCGGGCAGCCATCGCCAGATCGAAGCCATGAGCATTCGGCCGCGCGATGAACTGGAAGCGAGCGCACTCGAGTTCCGTGTCTTTGCTCAGGAGGGCCGCGCCACTGCCTGGGTCAGCAACGGCAATTACGCCGGTACCCGCGGCCGGCAACTGCCGCTGACCGGCTTCGCCGTGCGCCCCGCTGCGGAGCTGCGCGACCGGTATGACATAATTTACGAGGGCTGCTTCTTCGAGGGCGGCGTGGTCGGCCCCAAGCAGAACGGTGAAGTCTGCACCTCACCGATCTCCAACGATCCGCTCGAGGCGGTGCGCGTCAGCATCGTCGAGCGCGGCCATGGTAGCCCCGCCGAATGAGTCGCTGAAACAACGCAACGAAAACCCCGCCGCCGGGCTAGCCAGCGGCGGGGTTTTGTTTATCGCCCGTTGCTACTCCGCGGCGATACGCGGCGCGGCGGAGGCGGTTTCAAAATAGCGCCGGCCGCTGGCGCGCTGGTTCTCATAGATCGAGCCCTGATGCGCGGCGGGCGGCAATGGCATGCGCACCGGGGCAGCTGACAGCCGCGCCACGACCGAGGCCTCGCCGGACAGCAGCAGCGACTGGAACTTCTCGAAACCGTCCTTGAAACCAAGCAGCGGCCAGGCATCGGCGGCACGATACTGGAACAGCAGGAAACGGCGCTCGCGTCCCGAGAAATTGGTCGCCGAGCCATGCACCGCGCGCACATGATGCACGGTCACAGAACCGGCCTTGCCGACGCACGGCAAGGCCTTGGTGAGATCGATGTCGCAGCGCTCCGGGTCCATCGCGCCGCAGAACCGGCCATCCGGGCCGTGATGGTCAAAGGTCGGGCCCTTGTGACTGCCCGGTACGACCATCATCGGGCCATTCTCCATGTCGACATCGTCGAGCATGATGCCAACCGCGGCCAGATCGTCGTTGGTGTGCGGATAGAAGGCCCAATCCTGATGCCATTCGACCGGCGCCCCATACCCGGCTGATTTCATGTTGAGCTTGCCGGTGTCGAACCGCACCGTGCCCCATAGATCCTTGAGGATTTCGACTACCTTGCCATTGCGGCTGGCGCGAAAGTACGCGTCGTGGATGCCGTGCGGCGCCTTCAGCCGTCGCACTCGCGGTGCGCGCAGAGTGTGAGATTCTTCAAGATCGTAGATGTCATCATTGGCGGTGATGAGGGCGGCGCCGGCGACAAACTCATCGGTCACCCGGCGCAGCTCGGCGACTTCTTCCGGCGTGAAGACATCCGGCACGACGATGACTCCATCGCGCTGATAGGCGTCACGTTGCGCTTGGTTCAGCATGGTCGCTCCTCTTCCATTCTAGAGGCGGGCGCGCGGGCACATCCTGCGCCGCGCTGACATCGGCGCCGCATTCTCTCGGGCCGCTCTGTTATCAGCTGGTGTCGTGGAATCGAGCAGCGGCACCGTTGTGCCGATGCTACGCGCATGTTCGGCGATATCCGCGCCTTCCTTGTGCATAGATGCATCGCCCGGGTTGCAGACCGATAATCCAGTTTCGCGGAGGGCGCCGCAACTGAAACATTGAACCGGCTGTCGCGCCGTTGCGGTGTGATTAGCCGAACCGGGGCGCTTATTTCTCGACGGCCCGAGCCGAACGCATTCAGCTACTGGAGCCGGACGCGAAGATTGCAGACAATCGGCTGATGGCTCTGCTCGACGACGTCATCACCTATCTGGAAATGCATGCGCGGCCGCTGCTCGCGCACGCCCCACCCCCTCTGACCGGTAAGCTGGCCCTGATGCGAGCCGAGGAGTGCACGGTGTCGTTCTATCGGTATCTTTACGAAACTGTCGGAACGCCATGGCTGTGGTACGAGCGCCGACTATTATCCGATGCGGCTCTTGCGGCGGAGATTCAGAAGGCAACAACCGAAATCCACGTTCTTTATGCCGGCGGCATTCCGGCGGGGTATTACGAGCTGGACACAGCATTGCCCAACGAAACCGAGCTGCGCTATTTCGGCCTGATCCCGGAGTTTATCGGGCGCGGTTTCGGCCCGTTCCTGTTGCAGCAGGCGATCGAGCGAGCCTGGTCGCGCCCCATCAAACGGTTCTGGGTGCATACCCGAAAATTCGATCACCCCAAGGCATTAGGGCACTACCAGCGCAACGGCTTCAACGTCTATGCCCGACAAAGCCTGCGCTTCGAGGATCCTCGTACCAAGGGCATCCTGCCGCGCAGCTTGCGCCACCCGCTTCTGCCACCACTCAGCTGAGCCCCCTTACCTGGGGTCCAGAACCTGGCTCAAAGGCCGACAGTAACCTGACGCGAGTTGGCTACCGACAAACGGCGATACCGTGCCAGCGCCCAGAGCGGGAAGAAGGCGCGGTAGCCGTGGTAGCGCAGATAGAATACCCGCGGGAAGCCAACCGCAGTAAACCATGGTTCGTCCCAGTTGCCGTCGGAATCCTGGGTGCCGAGCAGATAGGCAATACCCCGCGCGACCGCGGGATTATCGACTTCGCCGGCGGCCATCAGCGCCAGAAGCGCCCATGCGGTCTGGGATGCCGTGCTGTAGGAGGCGTCACCATGCGGTTGATCCGGGTAATAGCTGTCGCCAGCCTCGCCCCAGCCGCCATCGGCCCGCTGATGCGTCTCGAGCCAGGCAACCGCGCGGCGAATTTCCGGCGCGGTCCCCGCGACCCCGGCCGCGTTCAGCGCCGCGAGCGCTGACCATGTACCGTAGATGTAGTTGGTGCCCCAGCGGCCGAACCAACTGCCATCCGCCTCCTGCTCGTCACGCAGATAGGCGAGTGCCGCCGCGACGTTGGGATGTTCGGTCGGCATGCCCAGCTGGGTAAGGAAACCGAGGCAGCGGGCGCTCACATCGGCAGTTGGCGGGTCGAGCAACGCGCCGTGATCGGCGAACGGGATGTGGTTCAGATAGTAATGGGTGTTGTCGGCATCGAACGAGCCCCAGCCGCCATTCTTGCTCTGCATGCCGATAACCCACTCGGCGGCGCGGTCGATCGCCTCGCGGTAACGGACATTGTCAAAACGGTCGAGCGCCAGAGCCACCGCCGCCGTATCGTCGAGATCGGGGTAATGCGCGTTGGCGTATTGGAAAGCCCATCCGCCCGGCCGCACCCCGGGCCGCGTGATGGCCCAGTCACCGACGGTATCGAGCACCTGCTTGTCGGCCAGCCAATCCATCGCGCTCTGTAACGACGGGTTCAGCCGCGCGTCGCCGACATCCATCAGGGCATGGCAAGCCAGCGCGGTATCCCACACCGGGGAGACGCAAGGCTGGCAATAGCTGCGCTCACCATCTGTCACGAGCAGGCGACGCAGGGCGTCCGTCGCGGTCACCCGGTCCGGATGATCCGACGGATAGCCGAGGCAGTCATACATCATCAACGAGTTGGCCATCGCCGGGAAGATCGCGCCCAATCCATCTTGGCCATTGAGCCGTTCGGTGACGAAATTCACCGCCTTTTCGATCGCGCGGCGCCGCGGGTCAGCCGGAAACAGCGGCTCGGCGATGCGCAACAGGCGATCGAGCCAGGCGAAGGCATGACCGATGGCTGACGGCGTCACGGGGGTGATCCAGTCGTCGACAGTCTCCGGCGGTACCAGAAACAGCTCGGCGATCGAGACGCCGTTGGGGTTGCGTGCGGCCGGACGCACCGCCATCAACACCAGGAGCGGCACCAGCACGGTGCGCGACCAGTACGACACCTTGTCGATATGGAATGGAAACCAGCTGGGCAACAGCATCAACTCGACCGGCATCACCGGCACGGCACGCCACGGCACCTGCCCGAACAAGGCAAGACAGATGCGGGTGAAGACGTTGCAGTTGCGTGCGCCGCCCAGCGCCAGGATCGCGGCGCGGGCACGCTGCATATGCGGGGCGTCAGGCAAGTCGCCAGCGCATTTCAGCGCGAAGTAGGCCTTTACCGAGGAGCTGATGTCATTGGCGCCGCCAAAGAACAGTGGCCAGCCACCATCGGGGCCCTGCGTCGAGCGGATGTATCTGGCAATCCGCTGATCCAGCTCGGCATCGACGGTGCCAAGATAATGCTGCAACAGGATGTACTCGGACGGGATCGTAACATCGGCCTCGAGCTCAAAGACCCAGTGCCCATCCTTGTGCTGTAGCGCCAGCAGCGAGTCGACTGAGCGCTCAATCGCATCGCCGAGACCGGCCCGCGGGCTGGTAGTGTCGAGGACAAAAGCCGACTCACGACCAAAAACAGGGGCCGTTTCGACACTCGCGGCGTTCTTCTTTTTGAGCGACGTTCGGGTTGTCATGACAGCGTGCGAAGGCAATCCCTGAAGTGTGCGGTAGAGCGTGTCACCGTCGCGGTTGAAGAGGCCGCCTGCGGTGTGCGGCCCTGGTGCACGTGAAACGCAGCCGCGACCCCTGAGCGAATAGCGCCTTCAATCGTGGCGGGCAAGCCAGTTGCTGTATAATCACCCGCAAGGTGAAGATTGTTCCATTGTGTCGCCGCGACCGGCCGCCGCGCCTCTTGCGCCGAAGTGGCGCGGAACGTGGCGCGGCGCTCCTTGACAATGCGCGCTAGCGGCACCGGCAATGGCGGCAGACTAAGCACCATTGCTACATCTGGCCACAGGGCGTCGCGCAGCTCGGCGGCTGGCTGATCGACGATCGCATCGGCCGCGCTGACTGTCACCGAGGCGATGCCCGGCTTGGCGAACACCCATTCGGCAGTACCGCCGACGATCCCGGTCAATCGGGGGGCGTCGGCGGGCAAGTCATAGCGATAGTGCGCGTTGACGATCGGGGCGTAATCGTCGGGCACCATCAGCCCGGGCACAAGCCGCCCGGCGATCGACGCGGGTACTGCCAGGATGACAGTATCATCCGGATGGACCGTGACCCTGTCGCCATCGAAATCGAGTGAGGTGAGACGCCGATCCGCAAAATCGAGGGAGCGCAGGCGGGCACCGAAACGGATATCGCCGCCATGCTGGCGGAGAAATCGTAATGCTGGGTCGACGAAGCTTTCCGATAAGCCGTCGCGCGGCAACATCGGACGGCAGGCCGCCGCGCCGCGCCCCAGGGTCTCCGCCACGATGCGCGCCAGCAGCCGGGCCGCGCCATCCGCCGCGGCGGTGTTCAGCGCGGCAACCGCCAGCGGCTCCCACAGACGGCGGTACAGAACATCCCGCGCATCGAGCAGACCCGCAACCGTATCCTCCGGGGTAGCGCGCCACAGCTTCAGCGCTCGCAGATAGTCGCGCAGCCGGGCGCCGGGCACCCGCCGATCGGCGGCAAACAGCCACCACGGAATGCGCCCGGCTGCGGGCCGTACCGTCCACCGCGCATTGTCGGCGAGGTCGACAAAGGGGATCGCGGCCGCCCCCGGTGGCTGAAATGTGTCGCGCGCGCCGATCAGATCGACATAAGCCAGCGCCGACACGTTGCCGGAGAGCAACAGGTGGTTGCCGTTATCGATGCGGCAGCCAAGCTCGCTATCGAAATACGAGCGGCAGCGGCCGCCGGCCTGCTGGCTCGACTCGTACAGCACCACCGGATAGCCGCGCGCCGCCAGCTCGACCGATGCGGCAAGCCCGGCGAGGCCGGCGCCGATAACGTGCGCCCGCCCGGTGTTTCGCTCTGCCGTGATCATAGAAAGCCGTGCCGCAATACCAGCCACAATTTCTGCGGCTTTGACAGGCTGACCCGCTGTTTCGGATCGCGCCATTCCGAGCGCAAGAGCGCGTCGAGCATGGCTCCATAAAAGGCGCCCATGACCGCCGCCGGACGCATTGCGTGCCGGGAGCAGCGTGCCATCGCCGCGTGCGCTTCGGCAAAATGCTGTTTGGCGATCGCCGCCACGTCGCGACACACCGCGGGCAATGCCGGGTGCCGAACGATGTCTACCGGTTCCTGACTGCGGATGCCATGCCGCTCGAGGATTTCGCGGGGCAGGTAGAGCCGGCCGCGCTGCGCGTCCTCGTCGATATCGCGCAGGATATTGGTCAGCTGCAGGGCGCGCCCCAGCGAGTGCGCCACCTTGTGTGCGTCATCGCTCGCATCGCCGAACACGTGCACCGAGAGATGGCCGACCGCCGCCGCCACCCGACCGCAATACAGGTCGAGTGTAGCCAGGTCGGGAGCGCGGATGTCCTCGATGGCGTCCATCTCCATGCCATCGATAACGGCGTGGAAGTCATCGCGTCGCAATGCATAACGCACGATTGGCGCACGCAGCGCGCGAGATACAAGCTGGCTGGGGTGTCCGTCGTAGGTTGCATCGATCTCGCGGTGCCAGCGGGCCAGCCCGGCTTTTTTCTGATCCGGCGGAGCGTCGTCATCGGCAATGTCGTCGACCTCGCGGCAGAACGCATACACGGCGTACATGCCGTGGCGTCTTTCCGGCGGCAGCAGACGCATCGCCCAATAGAACGAGGTGCCGGCCGCCTCCACTCGTTGGCGAATGGTCTCGCGCAGTTCGGCGTCGTCGGAGACGGCTCCGACGCTAGCGGCGATGGCTTCGGTCATGCGGATAGACGGACGCGGACACCGGTCAGGAAGGCCGCAGCGAAGTCGAGCTTCGACAGCTTGACGCGCGTCGCCAGCGGATCGCCACGCCGCAAGCGGTGGGAAAGGCGGGCGGCGAGATCGGCGATTGTTGCCGATTCCCAACGCAACCCCTTGGCGCGCACCTTGGGCGCCAGATGGCGCGCGGTCGCGATCAGCCTATCGGTGCGGTCGAGGAGTGCGTCGATCACCTGTCGCAAGCCCGGGCTCCCGTGCCGATCGTTCAGCTCCTCGATGCGCATCGCGGCCGCCTGCATCAGATCGGCCGGCAGGTAGATTCGATCCAGCGCACGGAAATCATCGCCGCAATCCTGCAAATGGTTGAGCACCTGCAGGGCCGAGCACAGCGCGTCCGAGGCCGGCCATGTCTCGCGGCTTTCGCCGTGCAGGTCGAGCAATTGCCGTCCGACTGGGGAGGCCGAGTAGCGGCAATACTCCATCAGATCGTCCCAGTCGCTGTAACGCCGCTTGACCGCGTCCTGGCGGAAGGCGTGCAGGATGTCGTGACAATGCTGCGCGGTGATCCCGGTCAGTTCGAGACTGGCGCGCATCGCCGAAGCCGATGGCGCCTCCGGTCCACCACTGCCATCGAGCACCGCCGCCATTCGGTCGAGGCGCCGCAATTTCTCGTCTGCTTCGAGGAGCGGACTGTCGGCGATATCATCGGCGTTGCGGGCGAAGCGATAGAAAGCGTGCACATGCGGCCGCAATTCACGCCGGATCAGCAGCGAGCCGACCGGAAAATTCTCGTCGCCGCGCTCCTTGCCCGAAGGAGCCTCGACCAACGGCGATGAGGGCGCCATCGCCGGCTCCGACAGACTTTGCGTGATCACTTGACGTAGCCGTTGACTTTGAACCAGGCAACCGCATCGGCGATTGCCTGCCGCGCCGGGCGGGGCGCATAGCCCAGTTCGGCGGTCGCCCGGGCTGAGCTGAAATACATCTTCTTGCGGGACATGCGCACGGCATCGACGGTGGCGAAGGGTTCACGCCCCGTCAACCGGGCTAATCCCTCTGCGCCCGCGGCGAAGGGCATTACCGCCATGTGCGGAATGCGCAATGAGGGCGGTCGACGGCCGGTGATGCGGGCCACTTCGCTCAGAATCTCGCCGAGGCTGAGGTTTTCACCGCCGAGAATGTAGCGGCGACCGATTTCGCCGGTACGCGCCGCGAGCAAATGCCCGACCGCGACATCATCGACATGCGCGACATTGAGTCCCGTATCGACATAGCCCGGCATGCGGCCGCGCGCCGCCTCGACGATCAGCCGCCCGGTCGGCGTCGGCTTGACGTCGCCAGGGCCGATCGGGGTTGAGGGGTTTACGATGACCGCCGGCAACCCGTTCTGCTCGATCAACTGCCTTACCGCGACCTCCGCCTCGAATTTCGATCGCTTGTAGGGACCGATCATGTCCTTCACGGTGCTCGGCGTCTCTTCATCGGCAACGCCGCCCTTCAGGATGCCGAGCGTCGCGACGCTGCTGGTGTATACGATGCGTTCGACGCCGGCCTCCATGGCCGCCAGCATCAGATCGCGCGTCCCCTCGACATTGACCCGGTACATCACCGCCGGGTCGGGCACCCATAGGCGGTAATCCGCCGCGACGTGAAACAGCAGGCGGCACCCCGCCACAGCCCTGGCCAGGGATTTCGGATCTTCGAGCGAGCCTTCGGCGATCTCGACATCAAGTCCGCGCAGATTGCGCCGGTCGTTGCGCGGCCGGCTCAGGACGCGAACCGGAAAGCCCGATTTTAGCAGCGCCCGAGCTACCGCCGCGCCAACAAACCCGGTCGCCCCGGTTACCAGACAGACCCCGGACGATCCCGCCATCGCTATCCCAAAACCTCGTCATCAGCGCGCCACTTCCGCGCGCAGCGCAAGCCTACCGCAAAACCGCCGCGGGTAGTCAGAGTTCCACCCACTGCGGCGATCGGAGCTCTCCCCGCCGGTTCAAGGGTCCAGCGAGAGCCAGCAGCGCTCAGTTGCCGGAAAGGTCCTTTGCTTCCGGGAGAAACCATTCCCGCCAAC
Organism: Alphaproteobacteria bacterium; assembly: GCA_019240125.1. Taxonomy (GTDB): domain Bacteria; phylum Pseudomonadota; class Alphaproteobacteria; order ATCC43930; family CGMCC-115725; genus DATARH01. Next base: position 34,629 of record JAFAYW010000085.1, on the reverse strand, counting down.
TGGCCGGCTGGTGTTTGAGACGACCAATGTGGTGCATGAATTCGGCGACGCGCATCTCACCGGCCGGCGCCGCGGTGTAGACGAGGTCAGGATCGCCGATCATATCGGTCAGGTCTTCAAGCGGAATGTCCTGGTCTTTTGCCATGCCGGAGAATATCTCCGCTGCCGCGCCCGGGTTTTTCTTAATGAAATCGTCGGCCTGCTCGAGCGCCGAGAGAATCGCGGCGCTCATCGTCGGGTTGGCGGCGCGGAACTGGCTGGTCGTGGCCAACACCCCGGAACTGTGCGGGCCGGCGACATCAAACGAATCCATCACACGGTGCACTTTCGGGTCGGCGAGTTCGCCATCGGCGTAGGGGGTGCGCGAGAAATGCGCGTCGATATCGCCCTTGCCGGAAAGCAATGCCATCGCCGCGGGCTCGTCGGGACGCGCCACCAGCAGCGAGTCGAGCTTGTTGTAATGCTCGGCGCCCCATTCCTGAGCGGCCGCCATTTCGAGCATCACCGCCGGCCCGGAAGCCTTGACGTCCGGCACCGCGATGCGATCGGTGTTGTTGAAGTCTCGGATCGTGCGCACCGCGTCGTTGCGCGTGACCAGCACATAGGGGCGCTGCGCGACGGCGCCGACGCCGCGGATTTCGCTCGCCGTGCCGGCGCTGGCATCAGCGGCGAGCAGAAACGCGGCAAGATCGACCGTGGCAAGATCGGCCTGGCCGCCGGTTAGTTCGGCGGGGGCGTCCGGCTTTGTGGCGGTGTTCCATGTCACCGTCACCGTGCCGAGGTTCATCGCCTCGGCGACACGCTCGATCAGGTGCTCGTGCTCCATGACCAGCAACGGCAGCACCGATAGATCAAGCGGCCGGCTGATGCGCAATGTCGTGGTTTCCGCGACGGCGGGCGGGCTCAGCGCCAGCAATAGGGTAGCGACGGTCAGACTGCGCCAGCGAGCGCGCATGCGCGATGCTCCGGATACGCCAGGGGATACGCCAGGGGTTCATAAAACCGCGCGGGAAACCCGGCACGATCGCGCGCCACGCGATTGAAGGGCGGCTTTAACAGGCCGCTGAAATAGCGGCGCACGCGGTCGTGGTAGGTGGGCTCGGGGTCGAGCCTCGCCGCGTCGCAGCAATAGGCGAACCAGCGCGCCCCGACCGCGACATGGCGGATTTCGTCGGTATAGATGCGGGTCAGGATGGCGGCGCTGTCGTGATCGCCAGCGCGCTCGAGCCGGCCGATCATGTCGGGGGTCACATCGAGGCCGCGCGCCTCCAGCACCAAGGGCACCACCGCGAGGCGTGCGATCAGTTCGTGCCCCGTCGCGGCGGCGGCCTCCCACAACCCGTCATGCGCCGGCAACTCGCCGTAACGCGCGCCCAACGTCCGCAGCCGCGCCGCGAGCAGTGCGTAATGCTCCGCCTCCTCGGCGGCGACGCCGACCCAATCGGTGAAGAAGGCGCGCGGCAGCCGGGGATCGGCAAAGCGCGCGGCGATGTCCCAGGCGAGATCGATCGCGTTCAGTTCGATATGCGCCAATGCGTGCAACAGCGCGACGCGGCCATTGGGCGAGCCGAAACTGCGGCGCCGCTTCATGTCGCGCGGCGGCCGCAGACTGGGTTCCGGCAACCGCGCCGGGCGCGTGGGCGCGGCGGGCGCGCCGACCGACAAATCGCCGCCAGCCCAGGCCGACGCAGCGCGACGGCTCAGCGCGACCTTCTCGGCCGGATCAGCGGCGTTGAGTATCTCGGCCGCGAGTTCGGCGAGATTAACCCTCTCCCGCAATGCGGGAGAGGGTGGACCGCTTGCATCAGCAAGCGGTGGGTGAAGGTCTGATGCGTAATTAAGAGCGCTCGTGCGATGGTTTTTCGGAGGAACCTCACCCGTCTCCGACCTGCGGTCGGAGCCACCCTCTCCCGCAATGCGGGAGAGGGGCTTACTGGGCTGCACCCGGCTCAAGATCAGAGGTCGCTCACGGCTTTCAGCACCTGCGCGACGTGGCCGGGCACTTTGACCTTGCGCCAGACGTTACGGACAACGCCGTCCTTGTCGATCAGATAGGTGCTGCGGTCGATGCCCATGTATTTGCGGCCGTACATGCTCTTTTCGACCCACACGCCATAATCCTCGGTGACCTTGCCGTCGCTGTCGGAGGCGAGGGTGAAGGGCAGTTCATACTTCTTCTTGAACTTGTCGTGCGAGGCTACCGAATCGCGCGACACGCCGATCACGGTGGCACCAGTCTTGCCGTAGTCGGGAAATGAATCGCGGAAGCCGCAGGCCTGGGCGGTACAGCCCGACGTATCGTCCTTGGGGTAGAAATACAGCACGACCGGCTTGCCGCGCAGCTTTGACAGAGTCACCGAGCCGTTGCCGTCGGTCGGCATCGTAAAATCCGGGGCCTGATCGCCCACGTTGACGCTCATTGCACCGACTCCCTTATGCGTTGTGTGCGGTGTCGCGAGAGGGGCCGACCTGTTGCGCCGGCCGCTCGACCAGCCGGTCGTACCAGTCGCGCACCCGGTCGCAAGCCGCAGTCATATCCGCTTCGAGACGGGTGAAGTCAATCGCACCGGCCAGACGCGCCAGGGTCGCACCCGCGGCCCCGGCGAGTGCCGCCTCGCTGGGCACGCCGTCGAACAGAAGGGCCAGCAGGGCACGCAGATGAGTCAACAGATGCAGCGCCTCGCGCAACTCGCGTTCACCCTGCTGCGGCAGGACGCCAGCCGCGCCGAGCGCGGCCAGAGCACGGTCCGGGTCGGGCGTGACCACCTGCGACGCCCGCGCGGCTTCGCGCAGGGTCAGGTACTGCACGAGGAACCCGAGATCGACCAGACCGCCCGGCCGGTTGCGCAGATCCCACCGCGCGGCGCGGCCCTCTTTATCGGCGATGCGATGGCGCATATCGGCGACGTTACGGACCAGCCGCTCCGGGTCTCGCGGCGCGGTCAGCGCGGTGGAAATGGCGGCGGTGATCGCGGCGCACAGCTCAGGAGAACCCGCGACGGGCCGGGCACGGGTCAGCGCCATGTGCTCCCAGGTCCAGGCCGAACCGCGCTGATACTGCGCGAAGGCATCAAGGCTCGAGGCGATCGGGCCCGACTCGCCGGATGGGCGCAACCGCATATCCACCTCGTAGAGCCGCCCCTCGGCGGTCGGCGCGACAATGGCGGAGATCAGCCGCTGGCTGAGGCGGGCATAATACGCCTGCACTGTCAGCGGCCGCGTGCCGTTCGAGCCGGGAGAATCAGGTGGCGCGTCGTAAATCAGGATCAGGTCGATATCGGAGGCGAGGCTCAGTTCGCGGCTGCCGAGGCGGCCCATGCCGATGATCGCGAAGCGGCCCCCCGGCACGCTGCCATGCAGCCGCGCCATGTCGGCGGCGACCGCCGGCAACAGCGCGCCGAGAGCGGTGTCGGCGATGTCGGCCAGCGCGGCCCCCGAACGCACTCCGTCAAGATCACGCCGCAATAGCTGTACCCCGACCTGAAACCGCCGCTCCTCAGTCCAGCGGCGCAACAGGTCGAGCGTCTCCTCGTAGTGCCGTGCGCCAGCGAGCAGAATGGCCAGATCGGCCGCAAGCTGCGTATTCCCGAGCAACGGCTCGGCGAAGGCTGGGCTCAGCACCGCCTCGAGCAGGGCCGGGCGGGCCGCCAGCCGCTCCGCCAGGAGCGGCGCCTCGGCCATAATGTCGGCGATCAGCGAGAACAGCCCCGGATTGGCATGGAACAGCGAAAACAGCTGCACCCCCGCCGGCAGGCGCGACAGGAACTGGTCGAAGCGCAGCAGCGCCTCGTCAGGATGCGCGGTCTGCCCGAAGACCTGCAATAATTCGGGGACGAATTCGGTAAGGATTTCTCGCGCCCGCTGGCTGCGCGTCGCGCGAATGCGGCCATGGTGCCAGGCGCGCACCATCGCGGCGGCGCGCGATGGCTCGGCATAACCGAGGCGCGCCAGCGTGGCGAGGGTCTCCGGCTCGTCCTCAGTACCGGTGAAGACGAGGTTGCCGGGCTCCGCGAGGCTCGGGGCTTCCTCGAACAACTCGGCATAGTGGCGCTCAACGATCGCCAGCCGCCGGCGGAGTTCCGCGGCAAAGGTATCGCCGTCGGGGTAACCGAGAAACACCGCCAGCCGCGTAATACCCGCTGCATCGTCCGGCAGGCGGTGGGTCTGCGCGTCCTCGATCATCTGCAATCGGTGCTCGACACGCCGCAGGAACCGATAATTGTCGATCAGCGTCTCCGCGGTGCCCTTGTCGATGCGGCCGCTCGCCGCGAGACTGCGCAAGGCGGTGCAGGTGGGGCCGACACGCAAGGCGCGCAGCCGACCGCCCCAGATCAGTTGCTGCGTCTGGGCGAAGAATTCGACCTCGCGAATTCCGCCGCGGCCGATCTTGATGTCATGGCCCTCGACGGCGATTCGCGCACCGCCCTTATGCGCCTGGATCTGGCGCTTGATCGAATGGATGTCGCGGATTGCCGCGAAATCGAGGTGGCGGCGCCAGATGAAGGGTTGCAGCTCAGCGAGAAACCCATCCGCCGCCTTGTGGTCCCCGGCGACGCAGCGCGCCTTGATCAGGGCGGCGCGCTCCCAATTCTGCCCCACGGTCTCGTAATAGGTCAGCGCCGCTGCGACCGATAAAGCGAGAGGTGTCGAGCGCGGATCGGGCCGCAACCGCAGGTCGGTGCGAAAAACATAGCCATCGCCCGTGCGCTCATCGAGAATCCGCACGAGATCGCGTGCCACTCGGTTGAACAGGGATGGCAGCGAATCTGATGCAACCACAGCAGGGGCTGCGGTGTCATAGAAGAGGATCAGATCGATATCGCTCGAATAGTTCAGCTCATGGCCACCCAATTTGCCCATACCGAGAACGAATAGCCCGCATCCCGCCTCCGGATCGCCGGGGTCGCCAAGCCGCGCCGCACCAGTCGCCGGGGCGGCGCGCAGCAGATGGCGCAGCGCCGCGCCGATGGCGGCCTCGGCGAATCGGCTGAGCGCGGCCATCTGCCGCTCCAGACTCCAAGTGCCGGTCAATTCGGCAGATGCAGCCAATAAAGCGACGCGGCGCTTGGCGATTCGCAGGCGCCGCATCAACTCCGCCCGATTTTCGCCCTCTTCCGCGTGTGTTTCTGTCGTCGTGGCAATCTGTTCGAACTGTTCATCGACATCTTCGACAACGAGGCGCGTCAGGAAGTCCCATTCAGCAACCGCCGTGCCGCTGAGGAACGGGCTGTTGCCGAATACCGCCGACAGCAGCCGCCAGCCGCGCGGATCGGCGCTCCAGGCGCGTGCCTGCGCCACCCGCGCCGCGTCCGGCGCGCTGGCGAGGGCCGCGTCCCAGGCCGAAAACCCCAGCTCCATCAGCCGCTCGTCGGCGGGGAGCGGCAATTCATGCCCATCGGGGGAGAGTTGAGATAACAGCGTCATCGGAAAACCTCGAAGCGCGGGCCCGCTTGCGTGCCGCCGCGTTGCGTGCCGCCGCCGATCCGCGGGGCCGCGGTCGGGACGAGGAGCGCAGCGTCGCCGACGCGCAACCAACAACGCCGCGCCGCCGCTTTCGATTGCATCATCACGCCGCCCGGCATGTCGGTCGCGGCGCCCACCATCTCGCGCGCACCTTGGGTTCGCTTGCCGCGGTGCTGATCCTTGCGGCGCTGGTTGCCATCTGGCGCCTGATGCAGGGGCCGATCGAGCTGAACTGGCTGGCACCCTATGTCCAGGCCGGGTTCGACCGTGCCGGTGTCGGTCTCAAGGTCGCGGTGGGCGGCGTGCAGTTCGGGATCGACCGTGAGACGCATGAGCTCGATTTATGGGCCGAGGATGTCCGGTTGTCGCTGCCAAACGGGATGCCGCTGGCGCGGCTGCCGCAAATGTCCACCAGCGCCTCGCTGAGCGATCTGCTGCGCGGGCAGATCGCGCCGACACAGGTGGTCATCGAACATCCAATCCTGCACCTGATTCGCGAGCAAAGCGGCGCGATCAGCGCGCAGATCGGCAATGGCGACGGACCAAAGCCCGATATCGGTCCGGACCTGATCGAACAGCTCGCCGGGCCGCCCGGACCCAATTCGCTGCTCGGGCGGCTGCACGATATCAGCATTCGCGGCGCCAGCCTGCGCGTCGATGACCGCCAGAGCGGGCGTGAATGGCGCGCGGACAAGGTCGATATCGCCTTACAACGCGGCACAAAGGGCGCGCGCGGCGATGTTTCCCTGACGATGCCGATCGGCACCAGCCATCCCGAACTGCATGCCAGCTTCCGCTATCTGGCCGACCGGCAGCTTTTCGATCTCGACATGTCGATCGATGGTGTGCTCCCCACCGAAATCCCGCCGCTGACCCCTGAACTGGCCCAACTGCAGCACATCGAGGCGCCGGTTTCCGGGACGCTCACGACCCGCATCGATCTGGCGAAGGGCGAGGCGCAAGGCTCGCGGCTTGATCTGGCGCTGGGAACGGGACGGCTGCATAGCGAATGGCTGCCGACCGGCACCGTGATGGTGCGCAAAGGCGAAATGCGCCTGACCTACGCGCCTGAGCGGTCCGAGATGCGCATTGACGGGTTCAAGCTCGACCTCGATGGCGGCAGCGAAGTCGTCGCCGACGGCAAGCTGACCGGTGTCACACCGCAGATGCTCGCCGCGCCCCCCGATGCGCGCCCGCCAGGACAACTGACCGGCGACATCAACGCCGGTCTGCGCAATGTCTCGCCAGCCCGACTCAGCGAATTATGGCCCGTCGGCTTCAGCCCGGGCGGCCGGCGCTGGGTGCTGGCCAATGTGCATGATGGCGAAATCGACGAGGCGATGGTGCATGCCATCGTTGATCTCGACCCCGCGGCTCACGTCGGCAAACTGGACAACGCCACCGGGACGCTGCGCTACCACGATCTGACGGTGAATTACCTCAACGGCCTGCCGCTGGCTCACAAGGTCACGGGTACCGCGAACTTTGTCGGCAAGGAGCTTGATTTCGTTCCGAGTGGCGGCGGCGTGAAGGGCCTCAATCTGACCGGCGGCACATTGCGCATCACCGATATCGGCGACAAGGTCGAGCACTTGGCGGTCGATCTGAACGCCGCCGGCCCGTTGCGCGACGCGCTCGAGGTGATCGACTCGAAGCCGCTCGAATACGCCCACGCGCTGGGCATCGATCCGGCGCAGGTGACCGGCCACACCGACGTGCAGGTGCATTTCAAATTGCCGCTGCTGGCCGACGTCAAGATGGACCAGATCGAGTATTCCGCCAAGGTGTCGGTGGCCGGTGCCACGTTGGATGCCGCGGTGGTGGGTCACCCGGTCAGCAACGGTGATATCGGCATCGATGTGGCCAAGACCGGGGCACACGCGCAAGGGGCGGTGCGTTTCGACGGCATCCCGGCAAAGGTCGACGGCAACATATTCTTTCATGAAAAGAGTGGGCCGCACGCCATCTACAAGGTCGGAATGACCCTCGACGACGAGGCGCAGCGCCGACTCTCGCTCGACCTGGCGCCCGATCGGTTGAGCGGACCGATCGGCGTGGAAGCGGTATATCAGGCCTTCTCCGGGGAGCATGGCGACGCCACTGCGACGCTCGACCTGAAGGACGCGACGATCGCCATCGCCGAAGCGGGATGGCGCAAGCCGGCGGGCCAGCCGGCCAACGCCAAGGTCACGCTCGACATCAACCATGACCAGATCACTTCGGTGCCGCAGATCGAGCTTCGCGCCGCCGGTCTCGACGGGCGCTTCTCCGGAACGCTGGCGCCCGACCACAAGCACCTGGACCGGGTCGACATCCGCCGGATGATCGTCGGCGACAGCGATGTCTCGGGGATTGTCTCGCGCCGGGTTGGCGGCGGCTGGCGGGCCGACATCCACGCGGCGCGGATCGACGCCCGCCGCCTGTTCAAGGACGCTACCACCGGTGTGGCCGCGCCGGATTCGGTGCCTCTGGCGGTCAACGCCCGGATCGATCGGCTCAGTTTCGGGGCCGGTCGCGAATTGCAACAGGTTACCGCCGCGCTGGCGCGCAACGCCGGCGTCTGGCAATCGGGCCAGGTCGCCGCGCAGTTCACCAACGGGCACAAACTGGCGATGCGGTTTGGCGAGGGCAACAGCGAGCGGCTGCTGTTCCAGACGGACGACATGGGCGCCACTCTGCAGCTGCTCGACATGGGGGCGGACGTTAGCGGCGGTCAGCTGACGATCGACGGACAGTTAAGCCAGACTGCCGGCAAACGCAGTCTGCGGGCGCATATCGAGGGCAGCAACTATACGCTGGTGCGCGCCTCGCCGATGACGCGCATCCTGGCACTCCCATCGCTGACCGGGTTTGGCAGCATGCTGGCCGGGGCGGGGCTGCCGTTCATGATCCTGCGCGGCGATTTCACCTATAGCGGCAGCCGCCTGTCGCTCGACCGCGTGCTCGCCTTTGGCGAGGCGCTGGGCATCACCACCAACGGATGGTTCGATCTCGATCGCGACCAGCTCGAATTGCAGGGCACCGTGGCACCGGCCTATGCATTGAACTCGATCATCGGCAATGTACCGATTGTCGGGCAACTGCTGGGCGGCGGTTCCGAGGGGCTGTTCGCGGCGAATTTCCGTCTCAACGGGTCGAGCGACAACCCGCAGGTAACGGTCAACCCACTCAGCGCGCTCGCACCCGGCATCCTGCGCCAGATCTTCTCGCCGATTGTCGGGGTGGCGTCGCCAGTCGGGACATCGGGGACGCCGGGCAACGCGCCGGCGCCCGGCACAGCCGTTACAGCGCCAGGCGCCACGGCCGCGGCTCCAGCATACCCGGCATTCGGCTCGTCGACACCGGTACCCGCCGCGCCGCTTGCCCCGGCGGCGGGGGGACCAGCACCGGTTGCACCGCCCGCCGCCTCGAGCACCCCTGTGCCTGCAGCGCCCGGACCGATGCCTTCAAGCCTGTTGCCAGCAACCCCGCCCGTCGCGCATTAAGGTTTGTCGAGCATGCCGGCGCCGGCGGCGGCGCTGATGGTGCCAAGCCGGCGCACGGTTGCCTTGCCTGCGGTTCCCGGCTGAGCGATCCTCAAACAGCTTCCGGGAGGATATCGCGATGACCATCACCTTCATGCCGCTCACTCCGGTTTTTGCCGCGGAGTGCTGCGGTGTCGACATCTCCCAACCTCTCAGCTCGCAGGATGCGGCCACCATCGACGCCGGCATGGATGAATACGCCGTCCTGGTGTTTCGCCGGGACGTGCCTTTGAGCACCGAGCAGCACATCGCGTTCACCAAGAATTTCGGCGATCTGGAGCCTCCCTATACGCAGATCCGCAGCCGCGACGGTGGCCGCCTCGACAGTCCACATCTATCGGATGTCTCAAATCTCGGGCCGAGCGACCGCATACTCGATCACGGCGACCGCAAGCGGCTGTTCAGCCTCGGCAACCAGCTATGGCACAGCGACAGCAGCTATAAGGTGATTCCGGCCCGCTACTCCGCCTTGTGCGCGCATGTCATTCCGCCGGAGGGCGGCAATACCGAGTTCGCCGACATGCGCGCCGCGTATGACTCACTAGACGCTAAGACTAAGACGCTGATCGATGAGCTGATTTGCGAACACAGCCGCATTTTCTCGAAAGGCGCACTTGGCTTTCCGTTCCGGTGCAGCAGCGGCTCGTGCGCACTCACGCGAAAACCGGGCGCAAATCGCTGTTCCTGTCGTCGCATGCCGGTCGCATTCTGGGATGGGAAACGCCGGAGGCTCTGCTGCTCCTGCGCGAGTTAACCGAGCACGCGACACAGCGCGAATTCGTCTATTCGCATAAATGGCGGGTCGGCGATCTGGTGATGTGGGATAACCGCACGGTGATGCACCGCGCCCGCCGCTACGAAGATGAGAGATATCCGCGCGACCTGCGTCGCACTACCGTCACCGACGGCGTCCCTACAGTCGCGCAGCGTCCGGACGGCGCTGAACTTGCCGCCTGATTCAGGGCGGGGACCTTAAATCTCGCCGCCATGCTTGCGCTCACCGGGTACCGTGGGGCTATCTGGGGCAGCCATCGTCACAGATACCCGCGACACTTGTGATACCGGGGTCGAATTGACGATCGCCTGCGTTGCTGCCGGCATTTGCGCGATTGCTGCCGTGCTTATGCCGCAGGCAAATGCCGCAACGGCGATGAACTTCCGCACGATGTGACCACCGGGTTGCGACGCCGCGTTGAGTGGCCGCGCGGCCGGAAGCAGCCAGGTCCGGCGATGAGCGGCGATCGATGGGTAGATATCGGCGGTTCGTTCGGCGAGTTGCGTCATAATCTGTCCCCCAACCGGAAGCAGATGCATCCTATCCCGTCAATGTAACCGCCGAATGTATGCCGAGTGTGGTTTGGTAAGGATTTGTAAGCTTTAGTCGCGGCGGCATCCTGCACGACGCCTTTGCCCCTTATTGCGGCGGAACGAAGCTAGCCAACCCCCGTTCGCTAGCCGTCAATAAACGACCTCCGAGGCGCGTGGCGAACTATGCCGGCTATCTTCGGGCCCCGCGCGAACCTTCTCACCAATGTCGGTTTGCTGGCATTTGCCGGGCTGGGCAGCCTGACAGCCTTTTTGATCTGGGGCGTGCCGCGGTCGCAATATAACACGCAGCAATCGCTAACACCGCCGCAGCCCGTCCCGTTCAGCCATAAACATCATGTCGGCGATGACGGCATCGACTGCCGCTACTGCCATTCGACCGTGGAAATATCCGCGAATGCCGGGGTGCCGGCGACCGCGACATGCATGACGTGCCATTCGCAATTATTCACGCAGAGCGATGTGCTTGCGCCTGTAAGGGCGAGCTATCTGCAGCATAAGAATTTGCGATGGAACCGCGTCTACGCCCTGCCTGACTATGTGTATTTTGACCACAGCATTCATGTAGCCAAAGGCGTTGGCTGCACCGAGTGCCATGGGCCAATCGGCGCCATGCCGCTGACCCGCCGCGCCAGCGACCTGACGATGCAGTGGTGCCTCGATTGTCACCGCGATCCGGGGCCGCATCTGCGGCCGCATGACCAGGAATTCAACGCCTTCTGGCAGCGCACCAAGGAGACTCCCAGCGCGGATCAGCTGGTCGCGGCGTACCACATTCACACAGCCGACCTGACCGACTGCACAGTCTGTCACCGATGAGCCCGAAGCCGCGCCAAGCGATTGGTGAATACTGGCGCGGACTGGAGTCAGCGGCGGTCAACTCCGACGGGATCGCAGCCCTGGCGAGCGCCGCACCTCACCTCCCGCGGCGGAGGCTACTGCAGTTGATGGCGGCGTCGCTGGCGCTGGGCGGGCTCGGCGGATGCGGGCCTGAACCGGAGCGGCGCAATCTGCTGCCCTATGTCGAGGTGCCGCCGGGCATCGTTCCGGGTCAGCCACAGCTATTCGCCACCGCAATGACCGAGGGTGGCTATGGCACCGGTCTGCTGGTGCGGCACCAGATGGGACGGCCGGTCAAGATCGAGGGGAACCCGGACCATCCAGCCAGCCGCGGCGCCGCCAGCGCGATCCACCAGGCCAGCATCCTGACGATGTACGACCCGCTGCGTGCGCAATCCATCGTCAGCGCCGGCCAACTAGCGACCTGGGAGGCATTTGTCGCCGCCGCGCAGACCTGGCGCGGCAACAGCGGAGAGGGGCTGCGGCTGCTGACCGGGCCGATCACGTCGCCAACCCTGATCGCGCAGATCGCGGCGCTGACAACGACATTACCGGCCGCGCGTTGGCACCAGTGGGAACCGTATGACCGCGACAATGAACGAGCCGCCACGGCTGTCGCGTTCGGCCGCCCGCTTGACCTGGTGCTTGATTTCGCTCCGGCGGATGTCGTGTTCGCGGTCGAGAGCGATGCCCTCAGCTCGCGGCCCGGCCATCTGGCTTACGCGCGCGATTTTGCGGCGCGGCGGCGGATCGCCGATGCGCAGGGCCAGATGAGCCGGGTCTATGCGATCGAGAGCACCCCGACCCTGCTGGGCGCCAAGGCGGATCATCGGCTCGCCCTCGCCCCCGCCGAGATCGAGCGGGCATTGCGGGTGCTGGCGGGGTCGGTTGCAGCCGGGCCAAGCGAATGGATCCAGATCGACACGCCGCACGCCGCGTGGCTCAAGGCCGCGGCAGCCGATTTGCTCGCGGCGCGCGGTCGCTCACTGATCGTGCTGGGACCGGAGCAGCCGCGAGAGCTTCATCTGATCGGGCACGCGATCAATGCGGCGCTGGGTAATTTCGGTGCGACCGTCAGACCGATCGAACTGGTGGCGCCGGAGGCGCCTGGGATCGCGGAACTGGCCGCGGAGATGCACGCCGGCAAGGTGGAGACGCTGATGATGCTCGGCGTCAATCCGGTCTATGCGGCACCTGCCGATTTCGACTTCGCCGCCGCCCTCAAGCGGGTGCCGCGTTCGGTTGCCCTGTCGCTGTACCGCGATGAAAGCGCGGTCGCCGCCACTTGGCATCTGCCGGCGGCGCATGAGTATGAGGCCTGGAGCGACACACGCGGCTTTGACGGCACGGCGACGATCATGCAGCCGCAGGTCCGGCCTCTTTACGGCGGGCACTCGGCGCACCAGTTGCTCGCGGCGCTGCTTGGCACCACGGAACCTCATGAGGATGCGCTTGTGCGGGCGCAATGGCAGCGTACGGGCGGCGTGGATTTTGAGGCGTTCTGGCGTGACACGCTGCGGGCCGGCGTGGTCGAGAACAGCGCCGCGGCAACGGTTGCGGCAACGCCAAAGATCGAGTTGGGTGGGTTGTCCGCGCCGCTATCAGTCGCGCCGGCATCGGTGACCCTGCTGTTTCGGCCCGAGGAGCCGATCGGTGCCGGCCTAGATACGGATAACCCTTGGCTGCTCGAACTGCCGCGGCCGTTTACGCGGCTGACCTGGGACAACGCCGCGATCCTCGCGCCGGTGACCGCCAATCGCCTGCGCGTAAAGGATGAGGATGTCGTCACGATCGAAGTTGATAAACGCAAGATCGATGCGCCGGTCTTTGTTTTGCCCGGGCAGACGGCAGAGTGCATCACCCTGCCACTCGGGTTTGGCCGCTCCGCTGGCGGTCTTGCCGTCGGCGTCGGGTTCGATGCGTATCGGTTGCGAACCTCACAGGCCTTGTTTGCCGAGACGGCGAGCAGCGTCACCCGGACCGGCCGAACCGAACGGCTCGCGACCGTCCAGCATCACGACCGGATGGCCGGCCGTGACCTGATACGCAGCGGTACGGCGGCACAATACGCGCGCGATCCCGACTTTCTCGGCCATACCGAGGCGACTGGTTCGCTGTACCCCGCCGTTGCCTACCCGGGTGAGGCCTGGGCGATGTCGATCGATCTTGCCTCCTGTATCGGGTGTCAGGCCTGCGTCGTCGCGTGCCAGGCCGAAAACAACGGGCCGATCGTCGGCAAGGAGCAGGTTCTGGCTGGTCGCGAGATGCATTGGCTGCGCATTGACCGCTACTTCACCGGGGCGACGGACACACCCACGATCGCATTCCAGCCGGTGCCATGCATGCACTGCGAGGAAGCGCCCTGCGAAGTCGTCTGCCCGGTGGAGGCGACGGTGCACGATCACCAGGGTCTCAATGCAATGGTCTACAATCGCTGCGTCGGCACGCGGTTTTGCTCGAACAATTGCCCTTACAAGGTACGGCGCTTTAATTTCTACGCCTATGCCGAACAGCAGGACCGGCCCGCGCCATCGTGGAACCCGGATGTGACGGTTCGCGACCGCGGCGTAATGGAGAAATGCACCTATTGCGTGCAGCGCGTCCGCGCCGCCCAGATTGCCGCCGACCGAGAGGACCGGCGCGTACGCGACGGGGAGATCGTCACTGCCTGTCAGCAAAGCTGCCCGACACAGGCGATCGTGTTCGGCGACCGCAACGACAAGACCAGCGCGGTCGCCCAACGCAAGGCGAGCCCGCTCGATTATGTGTTGCTTGCCGACCTGAATACCCGGCCCCGCACCAGCTATCAGGCGATCCTGCGCAATCCCAACCCCGCCATCCCCGAAGACGCCACATGATCGGGGCGTCAGCGTGACAACGATCACCACCGAGACGCCGCAGGTCGCCCCGGTCATGCAGCCGGGTGTCACTTTCATGTCGCTCAGCACGCGGATCGGCGACACAGTGTTGCGGCCGCAGGCACCGCTGTGGTGGTGGGTCGGGTTTGGTGTGTCACTGCTGTTGTTGGCCGTGCTGGTGGTGTCCTGCACCTATCTGTTCGTCAATGGTATCGGCGTCTGGGGGGTCGATATCCCGGTCGCCTGGGGCCTGGCGATCGCGGAGTATGTCTGGTGGATCGCGCTCGCCAGCGGCGGCACGATCGTCTCTGCCTTATTTTACCTCACCGGGTCGCCATGGCGTTCGGCGATCAGTCGGATCGCTGAATCCATGATGCTGAGCGCTGTCGCATCCGCCGGCATCATGCCGATCCTGCATCTCGGCCGGCCGGGTTTCTTCTACTGGTTGTTCCCTTACCCTAACGTGATGGGTGTGTGGCCCCAGTTCCGCAGCCCGCTGCTGTGGGATTTCGTCTGCATCATCTGCTACATCCTGATGTCGGGGATGTTCTATTACACCGGCCTGGTGCCTGATCTGGCGACGATGCGCGACCGCGCGCCGACGCGCGTCAAGCAGATCGTATACGGTATTCTGGCCCTCGGCTGGCAGGGTTCGGCGCGGCAGTGGCGCAACTACAAGATCACCTATCTGATCATGGCAGCGATCATGGCCCCGATGGTCGTTTCGGTGCACAGCGTGGTTGGCCTCGACTTTGCCGGCGGTGTCACGCCCGGGTGGCACTCGACGCAGTTCCCGCCCTACTTCTTCTTTGGCGCGATCCTCTCCGGGCTCGCCTTGGTGATCATGCTGACCATTCCGCTACGGCATGCCTATAGCCTGCAGATGGTTATTACCGGGTACCACTTGAATGCGCTCGGCAAGGTGATGCTTACCGGCAGTTTGATGTTGGGGTTTGCGTATTTCTGGGAGGTGTTCGGCCCCTATTATGGCAGTGACGTCGCCGAGCGCACCATGCTCGGCGGCCGCCTCACCGGAACTTATGCGTCAGTTTACTGGGCAACAGTCGCGTTGAATATCACCGCACCGCAGCTTTTGTGGTGGCCGGCCATTCGGCGCAGTGAATGGGCGCTGTTCCTGATTTCATCCGGTGTCATCATCGGTATGTGGTGCGAGCGGTTTGTCATCGTCGTTACCAGCCTCAGCCGCGATCACGTGCCGTCCGAATGGGGCAGCTATGTCCCGACAATCTGGGATTGGGGCGTATTGGTCGGATCGATCGGTCTCTTCCTGGTGATCTTCTTTGTAATTCTCCGTCTCGTGCCGATTGTGCCGCTCGCCGAATTGCGCGAGTTGATCGCTGAGCGGGCGCCGCCATGAACGAAGCGCGACTGCACGGCATTGCCGGCGAGTTCGAGCACCTCGACGGTGCACTTGGCGCCGCCCGGCAGTTGCGTGACAGCGGCTTCACCCGCGTCGAAGCCTACTCCCCCTACCCGGTCGAGGAATTAGCTGAAGCCGTCGGCCGGAGCGGTGCCCCCATCATCGCGATCTCGACGGTCGCGTTTCTCGGAGCACTGATCGGGCTCACCGGGGGATATTTCGTGCAGTACTGGACAGCGGCGGTCGATCTCCCCGTCAACGTCGGCGGACGCCCGCTTCACAGTTGGCCGGCGTTTACCGTCTCTACGTTCGAAATCGGCGTCTTGTGCGGCGTAGCGGCAGCGCTTTTAGCATTCCTCGTATCTAGCCGGTTGCCGTTGCTCTATCACCCGATCTTCGCGACGGATGGGTTTGAGCGGGCCTCGCAGGATCGGTTTTTCCTGATCGTCGAAGCCGCCGATGTGCGTTTTTACCCCGAGCGGATCCGCGCCATTTTCGAGCGCCACGGCGCCGCCCATGTCAGCGAGGTGCGCGGGTGAGGACCGGCACGGTCGGACTTGCCGTCGCGGCAATGGTCCTGGCCGCAATCGGCGGCTGTGACGACATGGCCAATCAGCCGAAGCGTCTGCCCTATGAATTACCGGCAGATGCGTCACAGCCGGCGAACTGGCCGGCCATCCCACCCGTCGGGATCGTAGCCCGCGATGACAAGCCGGTCCCGCTGCCGCCGCTCACCCTTGCGCTCCTCCAGCGTGGTCGCGAGCGTTTCGACATCGCATGCGCGCCCTGCCATGACCGCGCCGGCACCGGGCATGGCATGATTGTCGAGCGCGGCTTCCCGGCACCGCCTTCCTACCATATCGCGCGGTTGCGCGAGGCGCCGGCACAGCATTTTTACGATGTGATCACCAATGGCTACGGGATCATGTTCCCTTATGCGGATCGGGTCAAACCGGCAGACCGCTGGGCGATTACCGCCTATATCCGTGCCCTGCAGGCGAGCACTGCCGCCCAGCTGGCCGATGTGCCGCCGGATCAGCGCGGGGCGGTGCCATGAGGGCGACGGTCTGGCGGGATTGGATCGAGCCGGCGACGCTGGTCGTAACGGCGCTCGGAATGATCGGCTGTGCCGCCGCCGTGTTTGTCGACGGCGCGCGGTTTTACGCGGCCTGGCTCTGCGCGTATTTGTTCTGGCTCGGGCTCCCGCTCGGCGCGGTGACCTTGGTCCTGGTGCATGATTTGACCGGTGGCGCGTGGATGGCGACCGCGCGTCCTGTACTCAACGCTGCCGTCGCGACAATGCCTTTGGCGCTTCTGGCTGGTATCCCGCTGCTGTTCGGCCTCGGCTCGCTATACCCGTGGCTGGCGGCGGCGCTGCCCAATCATTTCTACCTGAACGCACCCTTTTTCATCAGCCGCTATATCGGCGATGTCATCCTGTGGAATGCGCTGGCCGCCTATGCGCTGTGGCTGCCGCGCGGCCTGACGCAGGGCATAGCACCAGCCCTGTCATGGCTCAGCGGCATAGGATTGCTGGTGCTGGCGTATACAGTCAGTTTCGCGGCAATCGACTGGGTGCTGTCACTGCAACCACGTTTCTGGTCGGCGATATTTCCGATGGTCGCCGGTGCGGGGTGGTTCAACACCGGGCTGGCGATCGTGCTGCTCATCGTGGCGTTGGCGATGCCAGACCTTGCCCGGCAGCAGCATATGGTCAGTCTGACAACGATCCTGCTGTCGACGGTGATCTTCTGGGCGTATGTCGAGTTCTGCCAGTTCCTGATCGTCTGGGAAGCGGATCTCGGCAGCGAAATCCCCTGGTATCTGCACCGTATCGCCGGTGGATGGCAGGGCGTCACCTGGCTGGTCGCGATAACCGGCTTCCTGCTGCCGTTTCTGATACTGGTGTGGAGCCCGGCCAAGCGCAGCCGCCTCGTCGTGACCATTGCCTGTGCGATCATCCTGTTCAGCCGGCTGTTGGACATTTTCTGGATGGTCCAGCCGGATATTACGCTGCGGCCAGGCAGGTGGCCCGACATCGCGGCGATGCTGGCATTAAGCGGCCTGATGCTGCTGTGGTTCCAGCGCTGCCTGCGGGGGGTGCCGCTGCCGCTGATCCGGCCGCGCGCGGCAGCGGCGCGATGAGCGATCCCAGCGAGCCGATCGCGCGCAACCGCGATATTGCATACGAGACTCAGGATTGGGCTGTGCGTCCGGTTGTCTGGGCCCTGCTCGGCGTCAGTCTGCTGGTCATTGTGGCGCTCGGGGCGCTGCGCATGATCTTCGTCAAGGCATCTTCGGACGCATCCCGGGCTTTGACGGTGCCGATGGCCGCGCCGCGGCTGCAGGTGTCGCCGCAGGTCGATATCGCGCAACTGCGGACGCGCGAGGATCACGACCTCAACACCTATTACTGGGTCGATCGCGACAAGGGCCTCGTCCATATCCCGATCGACGCTGCGATGAAAAAGGTGGTCGCGCAGGGGCTCGACGGTTTCCCTTCGGCGCCGAAATGATCGGCCGTCACCCGCTTCGAGCCCTGCTCCTGGCGCTTTCCCTTGTGGCGGCGGCCCGACCTTGTTGTGCCGGGAGCGCGCTTGCCGATCTCGTCCTCCAGCCGCAGCCCGGCGCGCATCTGCCGCTCGACGGTGCGCTTCGGGATGAGGCCGGCCGCGCCACGACGCTCGCTGCCTCGTTCGACGGCAAGCCGGTGGTGCTGGTGTTCGATTACCTGCGCTGCAAGACGATCTGCGGGTTGGCGCTCGGCAATCTCGCCGATGCAATAGCCGGCCTTCCCGCCGCGTCACGCCGCGAGGCGCGCGTTGTGGCGCTCAGCATCGACCCGAATGACACTCCGACCGAGGCCGCAGAGGCGCGGCGCAAGTACCTGGCGCGGGTCGGCGATGGCGCGGATTGGCATTTCCTGACCGGACCGGAAAGCGCGGTCCGTCCGATCGCCGATGCGGTCGGGTTCCACTATCGCTATGACGCCGCCACCGACCAGTACATTCATTCCGCCGGCTATGTGGTGGCGACGCGTGAGGCGGCCGTCAGCACTTATCTTCCCGAACTGTCGGTGACACCGGCAACCTTTCAGGAGGCTTTGGGCGCCGCGGAGGCGGGGCAGGCCACCACACCGCTGCGCCGCCTGTTACTGGTGTGTTTTGGGCACGGCGCGGCAGCCGGGCGCTATACCCCCGCGATCGAGATCGCGGTGCTCGCATTCAATCTGGCGGGGCTGCTCGCGGCGGCGGCGGTATTCGGTCGCCTGCTGTGGTGGCGCCGGCGGGACGCCCGCTGATGTGGATCCCGCTCTGGCCGGCCAGCAGCGCGATCAGCGGCAATGTCATCAATGCACTGTTCACCGCCGAACTGGTGGTGTGTGTGCTGATCCTGGCGCTGGTGTTTGGTCTGATCTGGGTGTTCTGTATCCGCTATCGCCATTCCACCACCGTCGACCGTGGGCATCCCTCCCAGCGTAGCTGGGTCTTTGAAATCGGTTGGACCAGCGCGACGCTCGTCGCGTTTCTGGTGCTCTTTGTGTGGGGCGCCAACGCCTATGTCTGGCTCTATGAGCCGCCGCGCGCCGACCTCGAACTCTATGTCGTCGGCAAGCAGTGGATGTGGGAGATCGAGCATCCCGGCGGCCAGCGCGAGATCAACGCGCTGCACGTGCCTAACGGCAAGATCGTGCGGCTGGTAATGGCCTCGCAGGATGTCATCCACAGCTTTTTCATCCCGGCCTTCCGGATGAAGCACGATGTCGTACCCGGGCAGCTCGAGACAATGTGGTTTCAGCCGACCCAGACCGGGACCTATCGGCTTGAATGCACCGAATTCTGCGGTACTGAACACGCTCACATGACCGGCGAAGTCATTGTAATGACTCCGGCCGCCTATGCCGAATGGCTGAGCAACCAAGGTGCGGATAAGACACTCGCGGCCCAGGGCGAGCAATTATTCCGCAACTATGGTTGCAGCGGTTGTCACGGGGTCAACAGCACCGTGCACGCGCCGTCGCTGGTCGGGCTTTACGGCAGCCTGGTTCATCTCAATGACGGCACCACGGTGCGCGCCGATGAGCGTTATATCCGCGACTCGATCCTGTTGCCGCGCAGCCAGGTCGTGGCCGGTTTTGCGCCGGTGATGCCGAGCTTTTCCGGCCAGATCAGCGAAGCCGACACGTTGAAGATCCTCGCCTACATCCAGTCGCTCAACCCCTCGGGGAACGCGCCATGACATCGTTCGCGGATACCGCCGCTCTGCCGAAGAACTATTTGAACGAGCGCTGGAGCGTCCGGTCGTGGTTGCTGACCACCGACCATAAGCGCATCGCCCTGTTGTACTTCGCCTCGATCACCATGTTTTTCTTCATCGGCGGGTTTGCCGCGACACTGATCCGCTTGCACCTGGTCGTGCCGTCGGGCGGCCTGTTGCAGCCAGACACTTACAACCGCATGTTCACGATGCATGGCGTCGTGATGGTGTGGTTTTTTCTGATTCCTTCAATCCCAGCGACTCTCGGCAACTTCTTGGTGCCGTTGATGATCGGGGCGCGCGACCTCGCCTTTCCGCGTATCAATCTCGCCAGCTGGTACGTGTTTAACGTCTCCGGCGCGATGGTGCTCCTTGCACTGTTTATGGGCGGCATCGACAGCGGCTGGACCTTTTACACGCCGCTGTCAACCACCTACACGAACGGCTACGTGACGCTGGCGCTGCTGGCCGTGTTCATCAACGGGTTTTCGACCCTGATGACAGCGCTTAACTTCGTCGTCACCGTGCACAAGATGCGAGCACCGGGGATGAGCTGGTTCCGCTTGCCGCTATTCATCTGGGCGCTCTATGCCACCAGCATCGTCATGCTTCTCGCGACACCGGTACTGGCGATGACCGTGTTGCTGGTCGCGCTCGAGCGTATGGCCGGTGTCGGGATTTTCGATCCGGCACTCGGCGGCGACCCGCTGCTGTTTCAGCATATGTTCTGGTTCTACTCGCATCCCGCCGTGTACATCATGATCTTGCCGGCGATGGGCGTAATCAGCGAAGTCATTCCGTGTTTCGCGCGCAAGCCCGTCTTTGGCTATGCCGGTATGACCTACGCCCTGATGGCAATAGCGGTGATCGGGTTTCTCGTGTGGGGCCATCACATGTTCACCGCGGGAATCTCGGTGTTTTCCGCCGTCGTGTTCTCGCTGATGAGCTTTCTGGTCGCCGTGCCATCGGCGATCAAGGTGTTCAACTGGACCGCCACCTTGCATAAGGGTCGTATAAGCTTCCAGGCGCCGATGCTTTACGCGCTCGGGTTTATCGGTCTGTTTACGGTAGGTGGTCTGACTGGCCTGATCGTCGCGACCGCGGCGCTCGATATTCACCTGCAGGATACCTATTTTGTCATCGCTCATTTCCACTACGTCATGGTCGGCGGCGCGGTCAGCGCGTTCTTCGCCGGTCTGCACTACTGGTGGCCCAAGATAACCGGCCGCCTCTATCACGAGATTTGGGCTCAGATCGCCGCGGGGCTGATGTTTCTCGGCTTCAACCTGACGTTTTTCCCGCAATTCATCCTAGGCTATCTCGGCATGCCGCGGCGGTACTACACCTACGCGCCCGAATGGCAGGTATGGAATGTCTTGTCATCGGCCGGCGCCTCCATCCTCGCGGTCGCTTATCTGATGCCGCTGTTCTACCTGAGCTGGTCGCTGTTCCGCGCCGAGCGCGCTGCCCCCAACCCGTGGCGGGCGACCGGCCTTGAGTGGCAGACTACGTCACCGCCCGCCGAGGACAATTTCTCGCGCACGCCGACGGTCACCGAGGGGCCGTACGAGTACAATTCGAGTACTGGTGGCTGCGTCGCGCAAAATGGCGCACTGTACGAGTGAGCCGATGCGAATTCTTCGACCCGCGACGCAATTCGCCACAATCGCGCAGCAAGGCGAGGTGGCACACCTGGGGATCTGGGTGTTCCTTGCCACCGAGATCATGTTTTTCGGCGCGTTGATCTTTACCTACGTCACGTACCGTCACCTGCATCCGGTCGACTTCGCCGCCGCGGCTGCACATACCGAACTTTGGTGCGGCACGGTCAATGCTGTGCTCCTATTGACCAGCAGCTTGACCATGGTACTGGGCATCGATGCCTGCACTGCCGGGCGCCGCCGCATCGCGGTCCGCTGGCTGGCGGCGACCATCCTGCTTGGGCTCGGGTTTCTCGGTGTCAAAAGCTACGAGTACGTCGCGGATTATCACGAACAGGTCGTGCCCGCGCTCAACTTCATCTTTCGACACGGAGAGCACCCGCCTGCCGAGCTGTTCTGGGTGTTCTACTTCATCGCCACTCTGTTGCACGCCGTACATATGACGATCGGACTGGGGCTGGTGCTATACATGACCTACCGGGTGTGCCGCGGCGATTTCACCCGGTTCTATCGTGCGCCGCTCGAAGTGGTCGGACTCTACTGGAGCTTCGTCGATACGGTGTGGATTTTTCTATTCCCGATGCTGTACCTGAACGGGCGGTCATGAGCTACATCATCGGGTGGTTTGTACTGTTGTTGCTGCTCGGTCTCAGCACGCTCAGCGCATTCCTGTCACTGGGCTCCGTCGCTCCCCTCCTGCAGTTTGCGATCGCCGTCACTCAGGCCGGCCTCGTCTTCGTCCTGTTCATGCGCCTGCGCGACGCACAGGCCCTGCCACGGATATTCGCTGGAATCGGTTTCTTTTGGCTAGCCCTGTTATTCGTCATGACGGCGATCGACTACGCGACGCGCAGCGGCATGCCGCAACCCTGAACCCGTTGCTGTAGCGGCGAACCTGGTGCAGCGTTCTGATCGAGCGAACGACGAGACTACAAGAGTTTAAAGTTCGCCGCGGCTTGCCAGCGCATGGATGCGATCGGCGGTGCGCAGCGCGATGGCTTGGATCGTCAGCGAAGGATTGACACCGCCGACGGTCGGAAAGACCGAGCCGTCACAAATCCACAGGTTGCGGACATCCCAACTGCGGCAATCGGCATCGACGACGCTCTTTCGGGGATCGCTTCCCATCCGCGCGGTGCCATTGAGGTGGCAGGTGTCCTCGTCTTCCTGCCAGAGATCGTGGGCTCCGGCGGCGGCAAGACAGTCGCGCATGGACCCCATTGCATGGCGGATCAACCGCTTGTCGTTATCGCCAAAACTAAACGTGACGCGGGCCACGCGCAGCCCGTTTTCATCTGTCTCGTCAGCCAGGGTCACGCGGTTATCCTCGTTGGGCATGACCTCGCCGACGATTTTGAGCCCGACCGCATGATTGTATTTTTCCATCTCGTCACGCAGCGCTTGGCCCCACAATTTGCGGGAGCCGGCGACGACTCCTGCCCAGGTCATCGGCAGCGGTCCCTGCGCCATATAGCAGTAGCCGCCGTGAAAATCCTTGCCATGGTCTTCGTAGTTCCAATGCTCGGTGATGCTGAGCGAGGGCGGCCCTTTGTACCAGCGCACCTCTTCATCCATCGTCCCATAGACTGCCTGGTTGGATTGGACCATCAGATTGCGGCCGACCAGACCCGAGCTGTTGGCGAGGCCATCGGGGTGGCGCAGATCAGCCGAGTTCAGCAGCAGGCGTGGCGTCTCAATCGCATAGCCCGCCACCACGACATTGCGCGCCCGCTGGAACCGCCATTGTCCCTCGCGGTAATAATGCACCCCGGTCGCGCGGCCGGTGTTCGGGTCGATTGCAACACGGCCAACCATCGCGAGATCGCGGATTTCCGCCCCGGCCGCCACCGCGCGCGGTATCCAGGTGATCAGGGCGCTCTGCTTGGCGTTGGTCGAGCAGCCCTGCACACAGAAGCCACGATAGACGCAGGGCGGCGACTGACCGCGTGGCGCCGATACGGTGGCCAGTGGTGTCGGCGCCCAGCTCATCCCCAATGCTTCGCATCCGCGCGCCAATACCAAGGCCGCGGCGTTCAGCTCATGCGCCCGATAGGGGTAGCGCGGCCGTTTCGGCCCCCAGGGATAGTTGACCGGGCCTGATATCTTGAGCGCCTGCTCGACCTTCGCGTAGTAGCCCCACATCTCGCGCCAATCGAGCGGCCAGTCCACGCCGTAACCCAGTAGACTGCGCGCCTTGAACCATTCCGGCCGGAAGCGCAGCGATACCATCGCAAAATGCACGGTGCTGCCGCCCACGGATCGGCCGCTGTTGTTGGCACCGAGCACCAGCGGGTCAGCACCGTCACACACCCGCTCGCCAGTCCAGTAAAGCTTCTGCTGCTGGGCTTCGTCGGACGCGAAATCCTCGAGCGGGCGCCACCAGGGGCCGGCATCAAACCCGATAACGGAAAACCCCAACTCGGCGAGGCGGCATGCCAGGGTACCGCCGCCAGCGCCGGTCCCGACGATTGCGAAATCGACCTCGTCGTCATCCCGATGCGCGCGCATTGGGACCCAGCCGCCGACCCGGAAGGGATCGGGCGCGCGCCCATCCTTGCCGCGTGGCGTCCGTTGCGGATCATCCAATTCGGGCATTTTCCCTGCGCGCTTGCTGTTCGCCACCGGGCGCGGCCTCTGCCGCCTCCCATGGATCGCGACGGTCAAAGCCCATCCGCACATAGCCGCGCGGGCTGGCGGGGCCGCCAAATCCGATCTCGTTCCATGCGGTCGGGTGTGTGTAATACGCGGTGGCGATGTCGAACAGCAGCCGCTTGGCGAAGAATATCGCCGGCGGCATGCCGTCCCAGTTCCCGATCATCTCGCCCTGCTGCACCGCAAGCAGCAAAGCATCCTGCTCGGAAGCGCTCAGCGCCGCGAAACCGGCGCTATGTCGGCGTCGCGCTTCGGCATCGACACCGGCCAGCCCTTTTCGCCAAGCCTCGCGCTGCGGCGGAAGCCGAAAATCGCGATACCCGTCGCGCCGGTCGACGTACAGCTTGTCGTCGATCATTGCCGCCAGCGGTACCGGGGGTCTGTCGGTCGGCTGTGGAACGATGCGATCACAGATCGCGCACAGGGTCTGCCACTCCTCGGCATCAAGAAAGCGGGGCTCGCGCGGCGACGCGAGGCGCTGGTCGATGACCTGCCGCGTCTTTTCGTTCCACGACGGCGTGTGCCGCTTGGCCAGCACGTCGTATCCGGGGAAGCGGCGGCTCATGCGCGCTGCTCAGCAAGATCGAGGGCGCCCAGACCGGCGATCGCGAGTGCAGTGAAGGCGGGCGGCGCCGGTAGCGGCGGGCCATTAAGCAGATTCTGCGACCAGTTGCGCCAGCCGCCCATCGCGCGCTGCACGCCGTAAGCGTGGAACGCCGCACCGAGCAGACCGACACCTATCAACACCCGCATCGAGAGGCGCGCCGGCCGCATCCATTGTTGCGAGCGATAAGCCGCGGCCAGCAATCCCGCCGCAATCGGCGGCAGAGTCACCGGAATGAACATGGCCGGATTCTGGTAGGCACCGCGAAAGTGCAACAAAGCTGCCTCCGCAGAAGTCCCGAGCAACCCAACCGCAACCAACCCCGTGACAAGCGGCGAGGATTCCATGCCGATGATCTCCTGTTGATCATGCCGCAGCCGTTCACCGATGCCGCCCAGCAACCCCACGAGACACAGCGCCGCGGGCGCACCCAACGGAGCGGCGTAAAACAGGTTGTACCAGCTCCAGCCGCCGGGCCGTTTGGTGACATTATAGAAATGGAACGCCAGTCCGATGACGCCGGTGGTGACAGTGAGCATTTGCCCGGCAGCTCGTATAGTATTCGTTGCCGGTGTGTACTCGAATACGCCCTGAAGGTTCACCGCTACAGCTTGTGCACCGACCATGAGAGGTAGCAGCATCACTGGATTATGAAACGAGCCGCGAAAGTGCTCGGTCGCGATATCGGCGAGTGCTGACACTGCCAATAAAGCAGCCGCCCGGCTGAGCGATGTTGCAGTCGTCTTTTCTGACTCCACGACGGGCGGGCCATCCCGCTCATTCCGAGCTGGAAGTTGCAGAGCGGGTTGCTGCCGCTGGCACAGTGCGGCCAAAATCCCAGCCGTGGCACCGAGCGCTATCGCGCCGACAGCAAGAGCAAGCGCCGACCGGGTGCCGAGCCGCATCTACCGCACCTCGAATTGTTCGGCATCGCGTTCCTTGAACACGAGGCCGTAGCCCGGCTGCGACAAATCGGGTCTGATGCAGCCATCCTGCGCCACCGGTGCGCCGTCGAACAGCATGTGCTCTATGCGGACATGGTCGTGAAACCATTCGAGGTGCCGCAGGCGCGCTGCGCCGCACGCAACATGCAGGTGAAGCGCCGGCGCGCAATGTCCGGACAGATCGACGTGCCGCGCCTCACAAAGCGCCGCCAACTTCATGAAACCGCTGATACCGCCGCAGCGCGTAACATCCGCCTGCAGAACGTCGACCGAGGGCCGCCGCAACAGCCGCTGCGCGTCATCCTGCGTATAGATGTATTCGCCGGCTGCAATATCCATCCGCGGCGGGCCATCCGCGCGCATCAAGGCAAGGCCTGCCAGGTCATCCGAGCTCACCGGTTCCTCGAACCAGGTGACGTCATACTCGGCCATCTGCACGGCGAGCCGCAACGCCTGTTTGGCGGCAAAAGCGCCATTCGCATCGACAAAGAGGCCGGCGTCGCCAATTACCGATCGCGCCACCTTTACACGGTGCGGATCGCGTGTGGGCTCACTCCCGATCTTCATCTTCACCCACCGGCATCCATCGCGCTCAACCCATCCGGCTAATTGCGTCTGTAGCTGAGCGTCGCTGTAGCTGGTGAAACCACCGCTGCCGTAAACCGCCACCTCGTCGCGGCACATTCCCAGCAGGCGAGCCATCGGCACCCGCAGCAGCCGCGCCTTCAAATCCCACAGCGCCGTGTCGATTGCGGAGATCGCGGTGGCGGCCAGGCCGGAGCGGCCGAGATTACGGACGCTGCGCCACAACGCGGCGCCCGCGCCGGCAATGTCGAAAGCGGAACGGCCATCAATCACGGGGGCCAGCTTGCCGCTGATAAGCCGGGTGATCGATGCATCGCTATAGGTATAGCCAAGCCCGGTTTCACCGGCCGCCTCGATGCGGACGATCACCAGTGTCGTGCTATCCCACTCCAGCGTGCCGTCCGCCTCCGGCGCGTCGGTCGGGATGTCATAGGCCGCGGCCACCACCTGTCGAATTGGCGCCTCGCAGGACATGTCAGTCCTTGCCAGGCAGGACCGAGGCGAGAACCTGCCGAGCCGTGCCGAGGATGACACCGCTTTCGCGCGGATCGCCCTTCAGCAGCGTCTCCCCGAAAGCCTTGGCCTGCGCCAGCGTGATATGCGGCGGCAGCGGCGGCACTTCCGGGTCGGTCTTGAACTCGATGACTGTCGGGCGATCGGCGGCAAGCGCCTCCTCCCAGGCCGGCGCTACCCTGTCGGGGTCGTCGACATAGATGCCTTTCAGCCCGATCAGTTCGGCGAATTTGTGATACGCGACATTCGGGATTTGCTGTGAGGCCTGAAACTTCGGGTCCCCTTCCATCACCCGCTGCTCCCAGGTGACCTGGTTCAGATCCTCGTTGTTGAACACGCCACAGATCCAGTGCGGCGACTTCCACTGGCGCCAGTATTTCGCCACCGTGATCAACTCGGCCATATTGTTCATCTGCATGGCGCCGTCACCGACCAGCGCGATGACCGGCCGATCCTGATGCGCGAATTTCGCGGCTATCGCGTACGGTACCGCGGCACCCATTGAGGCGAGACCGCCCGAGAGCGAACACATCATGCCGCGACGGATCTTCAGGTCGCGGGCGTACCAGTTGGCGCACGAGCCGCTGTCGCTGGTGATGATCGCCCGCTCGGGCAGGCGTGGTGACAACTCCCAGACAACACGTTGCGGGTTGACCGGCTTGGCCGGCTGCATTGCACGCGCTTCAAGCGTCTTCCACCATCCACGGCTCCAGCCCTCGATTTCTTTGCGCCAGCCGAAATTGGTCTTCGCATGCAGCAACGGCAGGAGTGCGCGCAGCGTTTCCGCCGCATCACCGCACAGGTTCACCTCCATCGGGTAACGCAGACTCAGCATTTCCGGCGCGATGTCGATCTGTACCGCTCGAGCCTGCCCTTCCTTCGGGAGGAACTCGGCATAGGGAAAGCCCGAGCCGATCATCAACAATGTGTCGCATCCCGACATCAGCTTGTAGGAAGGCTCAGTCCCAAGCAGGCCGATCGATCCGGTAACCCACGGCAATTCATCTGGCAAGGCGGCCTTGCCGAGCAGCGCCTTCGCCACCCCGGCGCCCAATTTGTTCGCGACCTCTATAACCTCATCAGTGGCGTGCAGGCCGCCGGCACCGACGAGGATCGCGACTTTAGCGCCGGAATTGAGAACGTCTGCCGCCTGCTGCAGCTCACGCTCATAGGGAACCACCTTTGGCGCCCGGTAGCCGATGCCCGAGTGGAGCGTGCCGTGCGCGCGCGGCGGCTCCTCGTAGGGCATCTCCTGCAGATCGTTCGGGAGGATCAGCGCCGTGACCCGACGCTGCGAAATCGCGATGCGAACGGCACGATCGATCAGATGGCGCACCTGCGCCGGCACTGTCGCGGTATGAACCAGGGCTCCGGCGACATCCTTGAACATCGCCTCAAGGTTCACCTCCTGCTGGTAGTGCCCGCCGATCGCGGTGCGCGCCTGCTGGCCGGCGATCGCCAGCACCGGCATATGATCAAGGCGCGCGTCATACAGGCCGGTGATGAGATGTGCCGCGCCAGGACCCGACGTCGCGATGCAGACGCCCAGTTCACCGGTGAACTTGGCATGCGCCGACGCCATAAAGGCCGCCATTTCCTCATGGCGCGTCTGGATAAATTCGATCTTTCCGTCGGCCTTTCCCTGGGCGCGCTGCAATGCGCCAAAGACGCCGTTGATACCGTCGCCCGGATAGCCATAAATCCGCCGCACACCCCATTGACGCAAGCGCTCAACAAAGAAATCGCCGACCGTCTGGGCCATGATCTTTTCCTATGTTTAATTTGAGGTGAGCGCGGCTGCTCCCGCTTCCTCTTGGCCCGACCAACGGTCATCTATGCGGCCGGTTCCGCATCGTTCCGAGCGCAAAATGTTTTGTCGCACGTCCGGCAGTCGCGGCGTTCGCTGAGGTAAACTGAGCCGATCGGGGGACCTGATGCCGCTCACACTTCAATGGTCCGAGATCGCACTTCGCATCGGACTATGCCTGCTTGCCAGTGCCGCAATCGGCGTCAATCGCGGAGAGCAGGATCGGCCGGTCGGGCTGCGCACAACCATGCTGGTCACGCTCGCGGCCGCAATTTCGATGATCCAGGTGAACCTGCTGCTTCCGATCGCGGGTAAACCAGCTGGTTCATTCGCGGTAATGGATTTGATGCGGCTGCCTCTCGGCATCCTTTCCGGCATGGGGTTTATCGGTGCCGCAGCGATCGTCCGGCGTGATGATCTGGTCCAGGGTGTCACCACAGCTGCAACATTATGGTTCGCGACAGTGATTGGACTCTGCTTTGGCGGCGGCCAGATCTATCTCGGATTGCTGGCGGCAGGCCTTGCCATCCTGATCCTATGGCCGCTGAAATGGGCAGAAAACCGGATGGGTCATCCGCGGCACGGCGAGCTTTCGATTGTGGTGATGCACGGCAGCACGGCGGCTCGCCGTGTATCGCAGCTTTTCAGTACCGCAGGCTTTCGCATCGACGTGTCCTCGATCGGATTGGACCCGCTGACGCGAAACAGTATCACGCGGTACCACGTGGTCTGGAACCGCGGCAGCTCGATGCCTTCCGCGCTGGAGATGGCACACGAGCTTGGTGCCGACCCGGATATTGCAGGGTTCGAGTGGAAGCCGCATGGTCATCCATGAACTGCTCGGTCAAGCCTGCTTCCCCGCCGCATTTGTTAACCGGCGCGTACGGCGTCCAAACAAGGCAGCGGCGCCCATCGCGACCCCTGCCAGCGCCAGCGTAATGACACCGCGATGGCGCCGTGCCACCTCCGTAACGCAGCCGCCGCGAGCGCGGTCATCAAAACGGCCATGCGCGGCCCAATCGCCGTTGGCGCTCTGAAACAGATTTACCGGTGCATCACCCGCCAGCGGCACACTGGTCAGCTGCCCCTCATACCCACTCTTCGCGAGGTAGCGATCGAGCAGGCCGGGGGCTAATTTATTCGCGATGATCGCCTTAAAGGTCGGAAGCCCGACCCACACTTCGCGACGGACCGGATGCAATGCGGCGTCCACAATGGCCCGGGCGGGCACTTCGGGCTGGTAGATGGGCGGCACTGGCTGAGGCCTTTGACCGGTTTTATTGAGTGCCCAATCAAATTGCGGTGTATTGACTGCGGGAAGATGAACCATCACCAGCCGTATGGCACTGCGGTCGTGTAGCAATTCGCTCCGCAATGAATCAGTAAAGCCGCGCACCGCGAACTTGGCGCCGCAATAGACCGATTGGAGTGGAATGGCGCGGTAGGCGAGAGCGGAACCTATATTGACGATCGTGCCCCTGTCGCGCGCCCGCATCCGCGTCAGCGCCGACATCGTGCCGTGCACCTGCCCGAGATAGGTGACCTCGGTGGCGCGGCGATACTCCTGCGGCGTGATCCGATCAAATGGCGCGAAGATCGTCGCCATCGCATTGTTGACCCAAATGTCGATCGGTCCGAGTTCTGCCTCGATCTGCGCCGCCGCCGCCTCAACCCGGTCGGCATCCGCTACGTCCAGGGTGATCGGCAAGGCCCGTACACCGCTCGCCCTCAATTCGGCGGCGGCCGCGGACAGGCGGTCGCGATTGCGCGCGAGCAAAGCAACATCATGCCCGCGCCGGCCGAACTCGCGTGCGGTCGCCCGCCCGATACCGGCGCTGGCACCAGTCACAACGGTGACGAGACCTCGCTTTGCAAGCACGACAATGTCCTCGCTCGGCGCCCTCGATTGGCGCTACCGAGTCGCTAACGCGCGGACCTACCCCGCATTACCGGATGATACTTCCGGTTGCTCGGCCTGACCGCCGAAACCCTCGCGGCAGCAGGTACGAGCGGCGAGCCGCTGTAGAATGCCGGTTATGCGATCGGAGTAACTGCCGCCGGAAGGATCGAAAAGACGGTTTCAGCCATGGGGGTCTCATCCATCGAGCGCACTCCCCGCGTCGCGAGAGTTGCGCTGAACTTGGACGGACCGCCGTCTCCGGCGGAGCCTGCCCTCCCGTGAAGCGGCCTGCCGGTAGTCGCTCGGAGAGTCGCGCAAGCGCGACCCCATGAACTCAGGAGTTTACTTCGTCACACCTGGGCGAGCGCCATGCCGCCGCTGGTCTCGAAGGCGGGCATGATTTCCTCCGCGAAGGTGCGCAGCCCGGCGACCGAGGCGCCCGGCGCGGCGAACAGCACGTTGTGGACGCCGCCCGCCTCGAGCTTCTTGAGGCGCGCGATGATCTCCTCGGGCGTGCCGAGCAGCGGCGCGTCGTCGAGTTCGAAGGCGTCGGGGTCGTCCTTGAGGTGGTGGTATTTTTCGGCGCCCGGGCCGCGAGCGAGATCGCCGATGTTTTTCAGCACCTCGCGGCGGGTTTGGATGGCACGGCGACGCTCATCCTCGTTGTAGACGATCTGCAATCCGCGGGTAACGCCGACCATCGTCGGGTCATACGCCCGGCCGACCCGGCCGCACTCCTCGCGGAACACCCGCACACGGTCGATGATCACATCGATCGGCGCGATCTGGTCGAGCAGCAGGTTGTAGCCCTCGCGCGCCGCGCGGCGGATCGATTCCGGGCTTCCTGCGCCCAGCCACATCGGCGGGTGCGGTTGTTGGATCGGTGCCGGTTCGACAACGATATTGTCATAGCGCCACCACTTGCCCTCGAACGAGAAGCGCTCCTTGCTGGTCCACGCCTTGCGGATCAGCGCCACGGCCTCCTCGAAACGCTCGGTCGCCTCCTCCTGCGGAATGCAGAAGCCGGAGAATTCGTAAGGCCGATACCCTTTGCCGACACCGAAATCGAGCCGGCCGTTCGACAGCAGATCGAGGGTGGCGGCTTCCTCGGCGACGAGCGCTGGGTTGTGCCAGGGCAATACGACAACGGCGGTGCCGAGGCGGATCCTCTCGGTGCGCGCCGCCAGGTAGCTCAGCAGGTTGAGCGAGGCCGAGACCTGGCCGAAACCGGTGAAATGGTGCTCGACCAGGAAAGCGCTGGAGAAGCCGAATTCCTCGGCCGCTATGATGTAGCGGATGAAGTCATGATAGCCGTCACTATCGTCGGCCCGCCCACCGCGCGCCCGCGCCCCGCCGAACAATCCGAATTTCATGCGTTCTGCTCCTGCTGATGTTAGCTAACACCAAAACCGCATTCCCGACGCAGCCGGGGTCCACGCCGCCACAACTCTCTGGTTGAACCGCGGATCCCGGCTTGCGCCGGGAATGCGGCAAGGAGTTGCGTCGCCTGCGCCAACCTACTGTGTTGCGCCGGAATATGGGTATTTCAGCGCACCGGTTTTATAGGCCGGCGGGTCGAGGATGACCTGGATGCCGGGCTTGGCGAATTGATCCAGATCATGACCTTTCACGCCCTGGTACTGAATCGTCAGGATGCGCGGGTCGGCCCATTCGCCATCCTCGCCGAACTTGATGTCGCCCATGATCGTCTTGAAATTCGTCGCGTGCATGTATTGCGCGAGCTTTTCCTGGTCGAGCGATCCCACCCCGGTGACCGCCTGCTCCAGCACCTGGAACGTCGCGTAGACCAGCGGCGGCACGTAGTAGCCGAGCGGGTCGGTACCGGCTTCCTTGGCCTGGTAGTCCTTGATGAAATCGTCGACGCCGGGGAAGTTCATCGTTGGCTCGTGCACGTATAATTCGTAATCGACGATGCCGTTCAGCTTGTCGCCCATCTGCGATTTGATGGCGCCATATTGCAGACCGATCATCGGGCCACCGAACATCTTGGCTTCCAGCCCCTGCTCCCCAACCGCGCGCAATATGCCGGCGGTATCGGCCGGGTAGGAGGCGACAAACACCAGATCGGGGTTGGTCGCCCTGATCGAGCGGACGATGGAGCTGAAATCCATCTGGTTGGGCGGGTAATTCTTGTCATAAACGATCTGCAGGCCGGCATCCTTGGCGTGCTGCCGCGCGCCGGCCATCGCGTTTTTCGAGAACTCGGCATCGGCGCCCGTCATCGCGATTGTCTTGGGCTTCGGGTCCATTGACATTGCGGCGGCGAAGTAGCCGGTGGTGATCGCGTCCTTGCCGTGCGGGCCATAGGGCATGGTCTGGAAGAAGCGCGGGTAGTGGAACTCGTCATTGACCGCGAGCGCCAGCGTGTCGAGCACCATGACCTTGTGCTCGATCAACATTGGCATCGCCGCTGCGCTGAAATTCGTGCCCGAGGCGATGATCAGATCGACTTTGTCGACATCCAGCAGCTTGGTGTAGATGCCAGGGTCGAGCGCAGGATTGCTCTGGTCGTCATAATGGATCAGCTGCACCGGCCGGCCGAGCAAGCCGCCTTTGGCATTGACGCGGTCAGCCCAGATCTGCGCCGTCAAAAGAAACTGCTTGCCGCTGGCCGCGCTGCCGCCGGTTTCCTGATCGCTGAACCCGATCTTGATCGGCTCCGCCGCCAGCGCTGGGGGTGCAATTGCTGTGATGAGCGCCGCGGCGCTCAGCATCGATTTCAAACGCATGTGCCTCTCTGAGGAGTGTAATTAACGCGAAGGGTGCAAGGGGATCGCAAAGGACGCGAGGGTTGGGAATCCCGGGAGCGCAGCGCCCAGTCGATTCAGCCGCAGGAGATCCGATGGTGCTGCGCGCCCTTTTAGCGCACGGCGCCATCGCGTCCTTTGCAAAACCCCGCGGCCTTTGCGCCACCTGTAAGGGCTTAGATGAACACGCCCTTCATGCCGCCTTCAGGATAGCGGGTGCCGGCGGCGCCGCCGACCGGGACGATCGAGGAGATGCTTTCGATTTCAGCCGGGGCCAACGTGATGTCGAGCGCGCCGAGATTTTCCCTCAGCCGCTCGATGCGCTTTGTGCCGGGGATCGGGATCACGTCATCGCCCTGCGCCAGAAGCCAGGCTAGACAAAGCTGCGCCGGGGTTACGCGCTTGTCGGCGGCGACGGCATCGACGCCTTCGGCAAACACGCGGTTCTTGCCGAAATTCTCACCCTGAAAGCGCGGGTGGCGGCCACGCGTATCACCCTGCGCCAGGTTGTTGAGGTCGGGTAAGACACCCGTCAGCAGGCTGCGGCCGAGCGGCGAATAGGCGACGAATGAGATGCCGAGATCGCGGGTCACGGCGCGCGTAGCTTCCGCCTCCTCGCGATAGAGCAGCGAATATTCACTCTGCACCGCCGCGATCGGATGCACCTTGTGCGCCGCCTGGATGCGTTCCGGGCGCGCCTCGCATAGGCCGATAAACCGCACCTTGCCCGCTTTCACCAGATCGGCCAGCGCGCCAACCGTATCCTCGACCGGCACCTTGGGATCGACCCGGTGCTGGTAGTAGAGGTCGATCACGTCGACACCGAGCCGCTTCAAGCTGACGTCGCAGGCTTGCTTCACATATTCCGGCCGCCCGTCGACGCCGTTGGCGCCGCCCGGCTGCTGCGTCTGGCCGAATTTCGTCGCGAGCACCACTTTGTCGCGCCGCCCCTTCAACGCGCGCCCAAGCAAGTCCTCGTTCTGCCCCCAGCCATACATGTCGGAGCTGTCGAGGAAATCGACCCCGAGATCGATCGCCTGCTGGATGAACTTCTCGCCGGCCGCGTCGTCGCTCGGCCCATAGGTGCCCGACAACGACATGCAGCCCAGCCCGATCGCCGTCACCTCCGGCCCATTTCTGCCAAGCCGCCGCTTCTTCTGCGCCATTCCATTCCTCCCGATGGTCTCGCCGCACCATAGCGGATCGACAAGCGTGGAGGTGCGCGACTTTTTGTGACAATCGCGCCCGGCGCGCTATGATTGGAGCATAACGGTTCGTAAGCCGAGGAGGAGACGATGACGCACGTATATGCCGGTGTCGCGGCGACGGTGGGTATGGAGCACAAGGGCACGCTCGGCGGCATCTTCCGCCAGACGGATGGCGGCGAGTGGAAGAAATTGACCAACGGTATCCCCGACGACGCGGAGGTGCACGCGATCACCGTGTCGCCGACGGACAACAACACGGTATTTGTCGGCAGCACCAAGGGCATCTACCGCAGCACCAATGGCGGCGACAGTTTCCAGAAGCTCGCGGTGGACGGCGG
>JAFAYW010000370.1 GCA_019240125.1 Alphaproteobacteria bacterium | reverse complement strand
TCATACGTCCGCTGGGCGATCGTGCCGCAGACTCCCCGGACGTACATCTGAGTACGCGTGTAGAACAGGTTCGGGAGATCCTTCACGCGCACGCGGTCCCCCACATTGAATCGGGCGGGAACCCGCCCCGTGCTAGTGCTGTTCATAACGAGCCTTCACTTCAGCGACCTTCTCGAGCAGTTCTGTGAGCGAGATAAGATTCTTGTCGACCAGCATTCTGGCCGCGGCCCAGATCCAGCGTCCATAGTACGGAAACCCGTAATACAAAGACGCACCAAGATCATTGTTGCCTCGCCGCCGTCGCTCCTCGGCGTTCCAAACACCGCGCCAGCCAAGTACCTCGCACGTCACGTAGGTATTCAGCTCCCAGAGTTCCTCTTCCTTTTCTTCGTAGCGGGCAGGCACATCGGCTTGGCCGCCGACGTCATGCGGGGGAACCAGATAGGCCACGTATTGCTGATGACCGACTTCGTAAGGCCAGTCGTCCTGTTGATGGACCACCGGCGCCAGTTGCGCGCCAATGCTGTAATAATTGCGGAGCTGATCCCTCGTTGGCATTGTTATTAGCTCCCGCTGTTTCACCCATTATACGAGGGATCACAGCACACTCCTGCGCACCCCGCTACTTGAACATCTCATAAGGCGAGTCGGCGCGCAAGACGCGTACATGATGCGCAGCGCCGTCGACAAAAATAAAATTCAAACATTCGGCAGAATCGAAAATTCTCTATAGAGCAGTGGCGGTGCCCCGGCGGGAGCCGCGAAACGGACATTCGGTACAAGACTGGTCCGGCCTGCAACAGATCGGTAGTTTTCGTGTACAAGAATCCAGGAACGGCGCTTCCGCCGCTTGCAGCGCGTGTTGCCGCGAGTGCCTGACGGCGGTGAATTTGGAGGGCGTAGCGGTGCCAGACATACGGGCGGCCGGTGGGGCACGCTTCGTCACCGGCAACATCATGCGTCACGTCGTTGTCATGGCCGGGACGGGAGCGATCGGGCTCATCGCGGTATTTGCCGTCGATCTGCTGAACCTGTTCTACATCTCGCTGCTTGGCCAGCGGCCGATCGCCGCGGCGGTCGGTTTCGCCGGCGTGGTCGGCTTCTTCCAGACCTCGGTGCTGATCGGTCTGGCCATCGGCGTGGGTGCTGTCGTCGCGCGCAGCATCGGCGCCGGCACTGCGCGGGCCGCGCGGCACATCGCCGGCAGCGGCCTCGTGCTGATGGTGCTGGTCGGCCTCCTCGTCGGCCTTGGCTCCGTTGCCTTGCTCACACCGATCCTCGCCGCACTTGGCGCCAGCGGCGAGACGCGAAGCCTGGCCGAGGTTTTCCTGATGATCTCCTCTCCGTTTCTGCCGCTGCTTGCGGCGGGGATGTGCTGCTCCGCGCTGCTGCGCTGCATCGGTGACGCCAGACGCGCAATGAATGTCACGCTGCTCGCGGCCGTCGCCACCGCGGTGATGGATCCGATCCTGATCTTCGGCCTGCATCTCGGGCTGTCCGGGGCGGCCGTCAGTACGGTCTTGTCCCGCTGCGTGCTGGCGACATTGGGGTGGCTCGGAGCGGCGAGGCGGCATGATCTGGTGGCTCGTCCGTCGCTCCGTGCGCTGGCCGGCGATATGGCCACCATCCTTCACGTCGCGTTCCCAGCCGTGCTTACGAACCTCGCGACACCGGTCGGCGCCGCCTACGTGACCCGGAGCATGGCTGCCTTCGGTCCCGATGCAGTGGCTGGACAGGCAACGATCGGCCGCATCTCGCCGGTCGCGTTTGGTCTGATCTATGCCTTGAGCGGCGCGGTCGGACCGATTCTCGCGCAGAATGTGGGTGCAGGGCGCTCCGACCGCGTGCGCCAGGCGTTGCGTGCCAGCTTTACCTTCGTGCTCGCCACCGTGCTTGTGGTCTGGGCAATACTCGCGGCGGGGCAGGATCTGGTGGTGCGTGCCTTCTTCGCCAGCGGGGTGACGGCGGAGTTGGTTCACCTGTTCTGCTCGTGGCTCGCCGCCGGGTTTCTCTTCACCGGGGCGCTGTTCGTCGCCAATGCCGCCTTCAACAACCTCGGCTATCCGGTGCTTGCCACTCTGTTCAACTGGGGGCGTGCCACTCTCGGCACGATCCCGTTCGTGGCCTACGGCGCGCGGTTTGGGCCCGCCGGTCTGCTGGTGGGTCAGGCCGCTGGATCGGTGATCTTCGGTACGCTGGCGGTGGTCACAGCTTTTCTTGTCGTCGGGCGTTTGGCGGGTGGCATCGGCCAGCCTGGCATCGGCATGGAGATCCCCGCCGGCACCGGCAACACAGTTCTCGCAACCCTGGCCATACGTCCCTGGCTCAACCGGTACTTGCCGTTGCACCGGCATACGCGCAGCGGGGGTGAAGGCGTGTGACGCCCCGATGTCATGAATCTGGGCCGGCCATGGTCTCGCCTTTGTTGACCGGCGCGCCGTGCGACTACGCATTGCGTAGCCGCAAGGAACTTTTTTGGTATATTCCACGAGTAAGAGGGAGGGCAGTCGCCATGATACGATGTGTGCGGATATGGACCGGCGCCGACGGTGAGTCACACTTCGAGGACGGTCTGATCGACATGGCGGACGGCGCACGCGGAGATCTGCTGAGCGGAAAAACCGGCGTGACGAGCATCGCGTTTCAAGAGACCAGATCGGGTGGCACTTTTGCCTGGCACGACGCCCCGGCTCTGCAGTTTGTCATTACCCTCAGCGGGACGCTCGACTTTCAGACACGCAAGGGCGAGCATTTCATCATCAACCCGGGGGACATTCTGCTCGCTGAGGACACGACCGGCGGTGGCCACAGCTGGCG
>JAFAYW010000353.1 GCA_019240125.1 Alphaproteobacteria bacterium | reverse complement strand
GAAGGGCGGTAAGCCAGAAACCTCGAACCGAATGCCCTTCGCGGGAATGGACATGTAAATGGCCGTGTCGATCTTCTTCAGCGACCCGGGATCATCCACAGGTTCGGAGTCCGGGGAGGTGACGGTGCCGGTCTGGGTATTTCTTCGGGCGGGGCACGTCGCGCAGGGCTGCGGCGGCAGGGTCATGCATTTGCTGCGCTTCCAGGGCCGGCAGTCCAACACGCCCCCTGAACAAGGTCAAGATGTTGGTCGTGTCTCGTTTGCGGCTGCACAGTGTTGTTGCGTTCTTCGAGACGGCCTGCCGGTACTGGCGAAGCTGTGCGGAGATGGACCAACCAGCCGCCTTGTGCGTCCGTGAACTCGACGATTTCCGTGCCGCTCCTTCGGCGGCGGAACTGGCGCGCCGGCGCCGGGCCGGGTTGCCGACGCGAAAAAGGCTTTGCTGCAGCGCCGGGGCTCTCCGCATGTGAAGGAGGCGTTCCGGTTACACATGACGTGGACCGGCAGGCTGGCCCGGGCGGAAAGCGAGATGGTGGGCGAAATCCCGGCAGATCGGGTCGAGCCGCGATGCCGGGCGCCGATGGCGGTGGACGAGATGTCGCTGTTCCGGCCAGCCGAGACGCGACGCGCCATTCCGGGTGCCGCGCCGCTATCCCCTCATGGCGGCCGGGGTACCCTGAATGAGGCTTTGCAGGATCGCGGCAAAGCGGTCGACAGCCGTGCTCAGCTCCCCGTTGTTGTCGACCAGGAAATCGGCGTCGTGCAGCGTCACTGCGCTCGCGCGTCCGAGTCGGCTCTCGATATTGCCGAGGCTCTCGCGCCCCCGGGCGGCGAGTCGCAGCGCCAAAACCGCGGGTGCGGCGGTCACGGCGACGACCGCGACCGGCGCCCAGTCGCGGCGCGCCTCGTCGATCACCGTTCTCGACACATTGGCGACGACGCAGCGGCCGCAGTCGAGCGCATCCGTGAAACACCGGGGCAAGCCGTAGCCGAGGCCATGGGCTTGCCAGGACAGCATGAAACCGCGGCGCCGGCGCAACTCTTCGAACTCCGCAGGGGAAATCTCGATGTGATTTTCGCCGCTGCCGGAAACCGGGCGGGTGATCAGGCGACGCGCGAAGACGAGCCGCGATTGTCCGGCGAGGAGTTCGGCGGCACCGGCGATGATGCTGTCCTTGCCGGCGCCGCTCGGTCCGACGACGAGGATCAGCGTGCCGCGGCTCAAGACCGCTCCGGCGCATAGCCGATTATCGCGTCCTCGCTCCGGCCCTGCCTGCCGCGGGTCCAGGATGCGTCCTGCGCCGAACTTGTTCTACTCCGTGAGGTTCCCGCGCGCATGCGGCGGCGCGGGGTTGAGGCGCGGCTGAGCGTGCCCTGTTTCGCAACTTGACAGCGCCATGAGACCATCCGCCGATCTTGTCCCGCCACCGCTCCCCGTCGAGCCTTCGCGTGGCATTGCCACGAGTTCCGCCGTCGCCTATCGCGCAGTCTGCTTCTCGGGGTCGGCCGTCACCCGCCACACGGTGTTGCCGACATCATCGGCGATCAGCAGCGCACCGGGTTTATCCAGGGCCACGGCGACCGGCCGGCCTCGGGCGTGACCGGAAT
This sequence comes from Alphaproteobacteria bacterium, assembly GCA_019240125.1. Classification (GTDB taxonomy): domain Bacteria; phylum Pseudomonadota; class Alphaproteobacteria; order ATCC43930; family CGMCC-115725; genus DATARH01. Next base: position 10,461 of record JAFAYW010000353.1, on the reverse strand, counting down.
TGTCCAGGAAGCCGGTAACGACGTCCTCGGCCATGCCGTTTGGCCTGCCGCTGGCGAAGGGGACGAACACCACTTTGTACCCGTTCAGGATCTGCCGGTTCCAGCTGCCATGCTCGCCGACGAAGGCACCACCGCGATACTTGGCGGGCAATCCGGTGCCGGTGTCGAATACGAGGCCGAGCGGGGCCACGTGCGAGCTCAGCGCATAGTCGGGTACGATGGCCTTGGCGACCAGATCCGGCCGTTGCGGCCGCACACGAGGGTCGAGGTGCTGGCCGTAATAGCTATAGGGCCAGCCATAGAATCCGCCGTCCTTGACCGATGTCAGGTAGTCCGGAACGAGGTTGGGGCCGAGCTCGTCGCGCTCGTTGACGACGGTCCAAAGGGCGTGGCTTTGCGGCTCCCAGCTGAGCCCGTTGGGATTGCGCAGCCCGTCGGCAAAGATGCGATGCGCGCCGGTCGCCCGGTCGATTTCCCAGATGCAGGCGCGTTCGTACTCGGCGCCGATCCCGTTCTCGGTGATGTTGCTGTTCGAGCCGACGCCGGCATAGAGCTTGGTGCCGTCCTCGCTCGCCACCAGGCTCTTGGTCCAGTGATGGTCGATGGGGCCGCCGGGAAGCGGCGTCAGCACGGTGCCCGGCTCGGTGATGCTGGTTGCCCCGGGGGCATAGTGAAAGCGCAGGATGGCATCGGTGTTGGCCACGTAGAGATCTTCGCCGACCAGCGCGACGCCGAACGGCGAATACAGATGGTCGATGAAAACGGTACGTAGATCAAAGGTGCCGTTGCCGTGCGTATCGCGAAGCAGCGTGATGCGGTTGCTGCCCGTGCTCGTCCCGGCCGAGGTGACGAGCGATTCGACCCATCGCATCACGATGGTCTTCGGGCGGCTGATCGGGTCGAGGTCGGGGCTGCGTGACTCGACCACCAGCACGTCGCCGTTCGGCAGCGTGTAGACCGAGCGCGGGTGCTCGAGAGCGGTCGCCATCGCCGTGACCTTCATGCCTGCGGGCACGGTCGGCGTCTCGCCGCTCTTCCAGCCGACGATCTGAGCAAGATGCATCGGCGGGAATAGATATTGCCGCGGCTCGGGCAGGACAGGATTGGCGCCGATCTGCGTCTGTATGTCGAAATCATCGTCAGGGCTCGCGCCGGTAAGGGCGACGGCCATGACGGCGCCGAGCGCCAGCCGGCTTTTCAGCTTGGATCTTCTCTCCATTACCGGCGTCCTCCCGGGTATGGTATCGCCCGGTCGCGCGGGCGGCGGGTGCCGACGGCCAGCCAGACGGTCATCAGCACGACGAGCACGGTGATGACCGAGAGGGCGAGGCCCAGCGGCATGACCGATGTCCAGCCGTCGCGGCTATGGACCAGGTTGTTCAGGAACCCGATCGCGAGCACCAGCACACTGCCGAGCACGGCCGGCCACACCGACCTGCGTGCGAGATCACGGCGGCGGCGCACGAGGCTCACGAGACCGGCGATCGCAGCAACCACACCGCCCACCATTCCGACCGCCAGCAGCCAGTCGGAGAAATCCACCCAGATCACGTTGGCCGTGACCACGTAGGCGATATCCGTGCACAGCGCGCCGATGAAGCAGGCGACAGGAAACGAAGCGGATATCAACAGAATAGGGTGTCCGCGGCTTATTGTCCCGGGCACCGCCGCGTCGCTGGTCATCATCTCGCCCCGCTGGAGTGTCGCCCCGCTGGAGTGTGGCACGTCCATAGTGGCCTCCTCCGGCGGAACTGCAATACCCCTCGCCATATCACGCCAGCGCGGAACTCCGCGTCTTCGACGCCGATTTGGGCGCAATCATCCTGGACTTACGGCTGATGTGGCTCGTAGCAAAAAGGCTTGGCGTGGCCGAGGGCGCCACCTCGGCCCATGATCAGCGGTCGTGGGCAGCAATCGGCTGGTCCACGCAGGCCGTTCACACCGTCGATCACATTCGGCACCGGCGCGGGCCAACAAAACCGTGGAATTACTCTGGAATGCCGGGCTTCCGCTCGGCAGATCCCGTGCGTCGCCCCCGAGCGAGGGTTCGGGTTCCGAGAGCTTCGGCTCCTCGCAGAAGCAGTTCCAAGGGCTTATCGACGCGTAATGCAGCCGTGCCGTCCATTCGGAAATCCCTGAGTTCCGTCAGTGGAACAAGGTACCTCAGGGAAAATGCGCCTCGTCGGAACCCTTCCTGCCTCTCGGGAGCGTGGCTGCTCAGCGGGGCCGGGTAGCAGCCCGGAAAAAGAGCGCGGAACCGCGGCCTGTTTTGGCCCGTGTGCTCAATCCAAAGTCTTCGCCCCAGATCTTAAATTTGGCTGGCTGGGGCGGGAGGATTCGAACCTCCGTATGGCGGAATCAAAATCCGCTGCCTTACCACTTGGCTACGCCCCATCGATTCGCATACCATCTCCTAAACTGTTGTGCTATCTAGAATACTAGGATAATCCCTTCACATTGTGGCACATAGAAAAACCTAGCTACTCCTGCTTCCGCAGAGACTGGAGCGAGACTAGAAATGCCGACCATCGCGCTCACCGACCGAACCATCCCGCACCTCAAACCCGTACCCGGCAAGCAGGTAATCTACCTCGATCGCACCTTGAAGGGTTTTGGCGTGCGAGTTTCCGACCAGGGCCGAATGTCCTTCGTCCTCACCTACGGCGCGAACCGCCAACGCATCAAGCTCGGCGATGTGGGCGTCGTCAAGCTCGCCGATGCCCGCGAGCAGGCGAGGAATATCCTTGCTGAGCGCCAGCTTGGCATGCGACAGGCCACAGGTCGCGAAACGTACGAGCGAGCCCTCGCCGCTTTCTTGGAGGCCGCCAAAGCGAAAAACAAAGAACGGACCGTCCGAGACTACACGAGACTGCTCACGAGCTATGGCTTTGGCGCAGAGCATCTCGCCGACATCGGAGCCCGCGACATTCACCGCAAACTCGATTCCCTTGCCAATCGACCGAGCGAGCAGGCGCACGCTCTCGCCGCCCTCAAAATTTTTTTCCGCTTCTGTGTCCGGCGGCACCTGCTCGACACGACCCCGATGGAGCGGTTCGAGCGTCCTACTCGGGCAAGAAGCCGCTCACGCGTCCTGAGCGAGACGGAGCTTACCCGTGTATGGTTGGCCTGCGAAAACACAGGTGTGTTCGGCAAGATCGTCAGATTGTGCATTTTGCTGGGCCAGCGACGCTCGGAAATTGCTCACCTCGAATGGGCGTGGATCGACGAACACGAGAGGACAATCACCCTGCCGTCCCAACTCATGAAAAACAGTCGCGAGCATCGCTTCCCCTACGGGGATATGACCGCGGCCCTTTTTGCGACAATCCCGAGGGGCGAGCACCTCTTTCCGGCACGGAAGACGTGGCGCGGTGGCGGGACCGTCTATAACGCCTGGAATAAGGACAAACCCAAGCTTGATGCTGCGAGCGGCGTCACCGATTGGGTGCTCCACGACCTACGCCGAACTTTCGTGTCATCATGGGCGGCGCTTGGCACCCGATTGGAGGTGACCGAGAAGTACGTCAATCACGTCTCCGGCACACACAGCGGCATTGTCGGTATTTATCAACGGCATTCGTTCATGCCCGAAATGCGCGCAGCGACTAAAATTTGGGAGGAGAAGCTGAGGTCCATGCTGTCACTGAGATAATATTATTAGCGCGCCGCTAGAATACGCCGAATAGCAGAACCATGCGCAAATCGCCGCCAAGGTTCTGTTCTCCTTTGCCGTGCGTCAGCACTGGCTTGACCGCAGCCCGTGCGAGCGCATGGCGTTGCCGAACCGGCCGGCGCCGCGCGAACGCGTGTTGACCGATGACGAAATCGCCGTGGTCTGGAGGGTGGCCGATAGCATCGGCTACCCGTTCGGCACGATCGTCAAACTGTGCCTGTTGACCGGGCAGCGCCGCTCCGAAATCGACCGCCTGCAATGGGACTACATCGATCCCGATGCCGGCTCGATCACGCTTCCGGCCGCGGAAACCAAAAACAACCGGCAGCACACTTTTCCGCTCGGCGCCTTGGCGGCTTCGCTGATCGCGCCGCTCGACCGCGCTACCCCGTATCTGTTCCCGGCCCGCCGGGATTTCCGGCTCGGCACGACGGCGACCGTCTACAACAGCTGGGCGAAGGACAAGCGCGGCTTCGACCAGCTCTGCCCGATCCCGCGCTGGACCTTGCACGATTTGCGGCGAACCTTTTCGACCAGCCTCGCCGGCCTCAACACCCCGCCGAACGTGCTTGAGAAGATCCTGATCCATTCCGCGGGCACGATTTCGGGCGTCACCGCCGTCTACAACCGCTTCCAATATCTCGACGAGATGCGCATCACGATCGAGGCCTGGGAGACGAAGCTTGCTCGACTCGTTGGGTAAGCCTACCTATAGTTGTGCCGCCCACTGGGACGGCGCAGGCCGCAACCGGGGCATCCGGGTGCTCCCTATCAAGGGAGTTATCCGATGCAACTCGAACGGCTGCTCGTTTCAAAGAAGGAGCTGAAGCAACTAGGCATCCCTTACAGCTTTCAGCACATCGCACGGCTCGAAAAGCGCGGTGACTTCCCCAAGCGGGTTCAGCTCGGCGCTTGCCGGGTGGCGTGGCGATATGACGAAGTCTGCAAGTGGATTGCCGAGCGCGTCGCTCGCCGCGACGAACTCACCCCTAGCTGACGACACTTCCTTTTAGGGTGGGGGCTGGGTTCCAAACCAGCCCCCTTTCGCTGTCTGCGAATAAGCGGCATGCAGTGCACCAGTCGTGATCAAGAGCATACAATCGGAATGCCGCGGTGACACCGAGAGGCGGAAGCACTTGAGCAAGCGGCCGAGCGGCCTCGATGACAGGCTACGGCAACACAGAATTCTGGTCACCTGGAACACTTCGCTCGGAGATTTTGCCATAGGCCAAACATCCCTGCTGCGCCTGCGACAGCTACGTCGTAGGCAAATTGTCTTCGCTACCGCGCGGCCCCCCGTTACAGAAATGCGTGAGCGCTAACGAAGCGGCGTCGAACAAGGCCATGCGCCGGTCCTCGCTCTGCCACAACTTCTTCACCGGCGGTAGTCGATGACTGAGCGCTGGGACATGTGCTGCGATAGCTTGCGCTATTTCGTATCGAGTATTCGCGCCAGTATCCTGAAAGCACAGGCGAATTTCCTCCCGTGTATACCGCTTGCACTCGATTGCCTGTCCGGCGGCGTAGCTCACGATGGCCTGCTCGAATCGGCGAGGTGGTCGTGGGTAGGCTTTTTGGTAAACTCGATGCGCTCTCACGACGAGAACATCAGGTTGGTATCGATCGATGAGGGATTTCGTCGTCGCGAGAATGAGTTCGTAGCGCCGGCTTCCTGGCGCCTCTTTGATAGCCCAATCTATCGGAGAGAGCGGTCCTTCGAAAAGCACGAAGGCGAGCCCACGTGCGAAAGGTTGCATAGCCAACACCAAGTCTGATGATTGTAAACTCGTCATACGCGGGGCGTTCGCGTTTTTCCCGTCGCCCTTGCGAGCATTTCTTCGACTAAGTCGCATTTCTTTTCCGCGATGGGACTCTTAAGTGATTGAAGCGCCTCCGACAGGGCGTACGCCTTGATCATCACCGCCTCTTCGACCTGAAAATAGTAACGGGGAAACATCTCCCTGGCACACAAGCCAAAAATGACCGCGTATGCTACTATCTCCTCCGCGTTGGGCAGGGCTCGCCCCCGCTCAACGTCGCTCACCCGGTTTCGATCGCCCTTCGGCAATAACGAAGCAACCTCTTCCTGCGTCAAACCCCATTGGCGGCGGAGCGTACGCAGGTAGCAGAACACCTTCGATGACATAGAACTACGTGCTTTAGCTCACCAGCATCTAAAATGTACTGGGAGTGGCTCTATGATCTGGCCTCGGATATGCATTACAAAGTGGGCGAAAAGCGCTGCGTGGGGTGCATCCAGGGAGCAGAGGGATATCAGGGAGGCGTAACAGCACTCCACTCGATGATTGATTAACAACCGTTCACGCACGAGCGCGAGGGCTATCCTTCACCGGATAGCCCTTTTCGATATCCCTGATCTCCCTGAAATCCCCGCCTGGCTCCGATCAGCCAGAGATGCTTTCAAGCCCATACCGTGCGAACAGGGCGCTCACCCGCGGCCCTTGACCGGGCGTGATCGCGGAAGTGCCATTGCGCTTGTAGAGGGTCAGGCCAAGCCGCCGGAGCACCTTCCCGACAATGCGAGCTGTGATCGGCTGATCGAATTCTTCTTCGCTGGCTGCGATCGACGCCGCAATATCTGCTACCCGAACCGGCTCCTTGCCGCAGTTTAATTTACGAAGTGCTGCAAGCACCCGGCCCTCAAGGCTCTCGGAACGATCGACGAGCACGGCGGCGTACGAGGTTGCGGCTGCGCCGAGAATGGCAGCCCGCATTCTCTCGGTTGGAGCGATCGAAAGCAGCGGTAGAAGGATCTGGTTAGTTCGTGCCTCTAGCTTTTCGTCAGCAAGAGAGGAATCAGGGTTCACCTGGTTGCGGTACCGCAAGCGATACATCAGGAGCTTGTTGCGCAGCCGCAGGGCTTCCTCACGCTGGCAATCCGGCAGATTGATAGGAACACCTCCGGCGGCTCCAGGCAGCATCTCGATGGTAATGAAGCGGCTCTCAAGAGCCCGATCCGCGTACGATGATCGCATCGCGACGATCTTCGGTCCGAAGACCCGGAAAGCCCGCGGATCGAATTCTTTCTTTGCGTTAGCCTGCATCCGGAGTACCGGGAACCCACGGGCGTTACCGTTATTCAAAATCTTGACCAGTTCGGCTTTCTCATCGGTGAATCGGAAATCCGCCTCGTCAAGCACGAGGGTGCCCCGGAACAGGTCAAGCGTATGGAAAATAGGAGCCACTGTGGAGGCGCCGCTCGCGAAGAAGGCTTTGTAGCAGAGCGAGCCGGCGACGATCAGGGCCCGGCTCTTGCCAGTGCCGTAGTCGCCGCGAAAACGAAGATAAGGCAGCTCGTTAAAGGCGTCGTATACCCACGATAGAAGTACGAAAGCCGTCACAATCTGGCGAGAATGTTCGGACAGTAAGACATACTCGCTGACATAGCTCTCGATGTCCGCAAGGAGTCGATCGAGTGTTTCGAAATCCGCAGGCATGGAGGGTAGTAAAAGGGCGTGATGCTTCAGCAAATTGTTATCGGGACGCACTGGAGCAAATCTTTTACCACCGTATTCCCAATTCGACACAGTCTGAACATCATCACCGCGGCCTATGATAAGATTTGTCGAATTCTGATCGTCTGCGTATACCGTCTCCACCAACGTACCGTCTGCGAATGCGCCGGAGACTAGAGTTTCGCCTGACCTCTTGGTAGATGAGGTATCCATTTGCCTATAGTACTTCCAGCCTTCAATTCGCCGAGATGCGGAAAAGCACCGAAGCAAATGCATTTTCCTGTCTACGCCTGGGCCATTGCGTGTGTAGACTGCGGCGATGCGGTCTCAAAAACTCGATTCGAGATTGGTCCGTCGAGTAATGGCGGGAGCGTCTGAAGCGGAAATCGAGGAAGCAATTCACCGCTGGTTCGAGTTTCTGCGCGTCCTCGATAGAATCGCAACGAATGTGGGAAGAGAAATTGATTCGCGCGACGGAAGTAGAAATGCTAGAGTCACATTGACGACGTAGGCTGTATGAATTCTTATTTCGGATATGTACGCGTCTCGACGGTAAAGCAGGGAGAGAAAGGGTCAAGCCTCGGAGAGCAGCGTGCCGCTATCGAAGCCTACGCGCAGCGGCATGGTCTCGTAATCTCTGAATGGTTCGAGGAGCTCGAGACGGCGGCCAAGCAGGGTCGCCCGGTTTTCACGAGGATGTTAAACGCTCTGCAGGCCGGGAAAGCTCGCGGGGTGATAACCCATAAAATCGACCGTAGCGCGCGTAACCTAAAGGACTGGGCGATGCTCGGCGACCTTATCGATCGGGGCACCGAGATGCACTTCGCGCATGAAAGCATCGACCTGACCTCCCGAGGCGGCCGGCTGTCAGCCGACATTCAGGCGGTCGTCGCCGCCGACTACGTCCGGAATCTGCGGGACGAGGTACGCAAAGGCTTCTATGGCCGGCTGAAGCAGGGCCTGTACCCTTTGCAAGCGCCGGTCGGTTATCTTGATCAAGGCGGTGGCCGGCCCAAGATCATCGATCCGATCCGGGGTCCTCTCGTCCGGAAAGTATTCGACCTCTATGCGACGGGCACGTGGTCACTCCAAACGATTGCCGAAGAAATGCGCCGACAGGGCCTGCGGACCAAAGCCGGCAACCCCATCAGCAAAAGTGGATTTTCAACAATCCTGAACAACCCGTTTTATATCGGCATCATACGCATCGACAAAACCAATGAAGCTTATTCAGGCGTTCACGACCCGCTCGTCAAGAAGGAGACGTTCGATCGCGTGCGCGGGATCCTGCGAGGTCGCGTTACCCATCGCCAGCAGCACCGGTTCCGTTACCAACGCCTTCTTCAATGTGCCGCTTGTGGTCATTCGCTTACCGCCGAGCAACAAAAGGGGCGCGTTTACTATCGGTGCCATACACGCGCTTGCCCAACGACTACGGTGCGCGAGGACAGGATTGACGAGCTTCTACGAGAGCATACCCTCTGCTTCCGATTGAATGACGCGGATCTCGACGACCTACGGCACGATATCGACGCTGTTGTTGTCGAGGCGAAGGCGACCATTCTCGAGGAAAAGAAGGCTCTGGAACTGTTACTCGCGGCCGTGGATGCGCGTTTGGGGAAATTGACCGACGCCTATATAGACCAGGTGATCGAACGTGAACTTTACGAGCCGCGCAAAGAGAAGCTTCTGGACGAGCGAGCGAATATTATCAGCCGTTCCTCTGCTTTGGAGCACGGGGAAGACCCAACGCGATCGCGAGCCGATAAAATGTTCGAACTCGTAAAAACGCTGAGATATATGCCTTTTTTTGATTCTGACAACGATTTGCGCGAAATACTCAAAAATACGACTTCGAACTTATCCGTATCGCGAAAAAACCTTGTAATTCACTGGCGAAATCCGTTTGCGGCGATGATTTCTGACGATGTCGTCCGCTTAGGTGGACCACATCGAGCCGAACTTCGAACTTTTAAGGCACGTATCTGCAAGGCACTCATCGAGTACATACAAGAAGGGTTACCAGTAGAAATGAGCGAGGCGGAGAAGGAAAACATTCGCGAAAGTCGCGTAAGCCTGGCTCGTGGACAGTGACGGCGAATGAGCGATCGCACGAAAGACGGCAAAATGCGGCATAAGACCAGAGCCGCTTTGGTATGCTATGATCACTGCATGGAACAACCCGACTTGGAACAAATCAAAGTGATTATCGACGCCGGTTTCGAAAAGCACCTCGCGACCGTGCACGAGGAGGTCTCCGACATACGCGCCGAAATGGCGACTGCGGATGACATTGCCGCTATCAGAGCCGACATAACGGACGGCTTTAGCAAAGTCGACGATCGCCTCATTGGTATCGACAATCGGCTCGGCGGTATCGATCGACGGGTTGATGACGAGGCGTTGCGCCGCAATGACTTCGAAGAACGCGTCCGCTCCGTTGTCCCCAACCTACCGCCACGTCAGCCAAACCTGTGATGTGTCAGGGTGTTCCCCGCCGGGAACGCGCGGCAGTTTCGTTTTCGACTACGCACCCAGCCGCGTACCTGATCCCGCTTGGATGAACCTTGCCATACATTCTATTTTCGATATTATATTCTCGATGATGGAACGCGAAGCTACAATAGAAAAAATCGGCAAAATCATAGGGCGAGTGCTGGATATATTTTTCTTTATCCTCTGATGCTCTGACCTTAAGGTGGTCGGCTACTCGCACGTATGATTTTCAAAACGATATTTTGGGCTTTAATTGATCTAGTTGTTGAGATTTTGACAAGTAAATAATGTTAGGGTACCTGAATTGTAGTAGTAACTCATGCATATCGAACGGCTGTTTGACCGATTATGCATCTACTCGCCACCATTCCACCGTCTAGCACTGATTTTCTACTTCCCCGACAATGGCCTGGTCGCGACGTTATCAGCTAACGATTTAGGGATATGCCACGATTGAACCGCGGACTTCTAAGCCGCGTGCCACATGATCAGCAGGCGAAGATCGAGGAGGATTTGACAACCGCTTTCGTCGATGCATTCGATATGCTCGACGATGTGCGGGATCTCCTGAAGGAGATGCAGGTTCTTCTAGACGGTATTTTCTACGGTGAGAACCGGGAGAAGCTTGGGCCTGTCGGACCGGATTCGCGCTGAAGCGCGAGGACTCGATTTCCAATCGGGTCCCTACAACAGCCTCGGGACTATGTCTAGATGGTGTTGTGTGGACCACATCGAGCCAAACTTCGAACTTCTAAGGCGCGGATCCGCAAAGCGCTCGTCGAATACATCCACGAAAGCTCGGCAGTGAAGCTGGCC
>JAFAYW010000266.1 GCA_019240125.1 Alphaproteobacteria bacterium | reverse complement strand
ACGGCGACCGTTTTAGCGAACTCGCCACCAACAAACTGAATCAGACGGTCGGAGACCAGCGCTAAGGTGACAGCGAGGGGCGGCTGGCCGCAGCAGAGAGACTTGCGAAGGAACCCGCTCTTATTCGGACCCTACCGGCCGCGCGTTTGCTGTGTTGCAGTGTAGCATGCGGGGGTACCAGCATTTGAGCCAGTGCAGTTCGCTGTATTCTGCTTTTCTTCTGCCGCACTATTGCCTTCGGCCTTGGGGGGCGGCGGGCCTACCTCGGGTATACGGTTGCCAGGCGGACCTAAAACGGATGCCGGTATCTGCTTGATTCGGTCTTCGGTGTCCTGTGATTGCGCTCCTGGGGCCGCGGCTTTTCCGAATCCTGAGGCCTTCCGAGATCTAACCGGCGACTGATCAACGTGCCGGCGCGCCTGATGCTGCTTCTCCTTGAGCTGCTGGGAGGGCTCATTCGCCGCGAATGCCGTTCCGGCCATTAGCAGGAGAATAACCGGGGCGAAGACGATTGGTCGCATGAGGCACCATCCAAATTTTGTCTAGATAATCCGGTTCGCGGAAATCCATGTGCTTCTAACGATGTAAACATGCCCGGACGCATAGACGGGCTTGCTTTAGCGCACCACGTTCACCGCCACTGGCCGGCAATCGGCCTCGTTATCGCTTCCGGTCGTCCCAAACCAAAAGCGCAGGCAATGCCGCCCAACGCACTATTTGTGCCGAAGCGGTAGCGTCGCTCTCACATTTTCCGCCACATTCGAGGATTGACGGCTGCCGCCTAAATTTGTGCCGAACGGTGCCGGCGATAGTTAGCGTCCGCGGTGTTGGTGGAAATTCGGCGGTGATGCGACCTAATCTGTTCCCAGACCGCCAACCACGCCGAACGCGGCGAGAAATTCCCCGGCGGCGCAATAGCAAGACCGCCGCGTGTGTGGGTTGCGGATGGCGCGGCTAAGAACTCGAGAAAGCGTATCGAGGCGCGCACGCCGTCGGCGCTGACAAGAGCCGGCAGCGCGGACGGGCTGATCGGGATCATCTGGTTCACATGTCAGCCCGCGCCTATCGCCGCGCTGTACCCCACGATGGTGGGGTATTTCCGATCATGATTGTGGATGCCGCCAACGCGGCCGTAGACCTCGACGCTTGCCCCGGCGTTTTCGACAAAGCCTGTTACGATGCCGTGGATCGTAGCGCAGCCGCCCGCCTGCACGTGCAAATCACCGGTCAGAACACCATAAAGATTTAAGATGCCGTGAGGCCGGACATAGGCATTGCCGTCGATCTCGCCAAAGAAGTCGACCTCGACGTCGACGAAGTATGGCCCGACCACCTTGTCGTGAACTTCCACCGCCTCCTCCTCCCAACGTGCACCCGTCACGATGTATGAATTATCAGATAGCGCGTTACTGCGTCGAGAGCCCAGCATTAAGCGCGTTCCAGCCCGGTAGAGGCATACATTCTCCGTGGACGCACAACTCTGCTCGATCGTTGTAGAAAAACATCATGTGTTTATTTGTCGGCAGGCTGGTCCACTGCTCCATGAGTTTCTTGTTTACCGACGGCGCAAAGCTCGGAATCCACGCCTGCAAGCGTCCAGGTGCTTCCGGCCGCAAGTCGCCATCACGGTAATTACCGTGCAGGCCGACGCGCGAATTCGAGCCGGTGAGACTACGCGAGACACCTCCCAGCCACATACGCGAGCATGATGAATTGCAACTACCGCGTATGACCGTTGCTAGGCCATATTTTCTGATAAGTTCTCCGACACAATAGCCGGCGTTGGCGTTGCCGCCCTTCGATTGCGTCAGGATGACAGTGCTGAGCCGATTTTGTTGGAGTATCACTCGCAGCTGGGAGCACTCGTTTCCTGTGACATCCCCCGACATTACAACTATGCTTTCTTGGATATCAATTTGCATCCCCGCTGTCGGGGCAGTAAGGGTTATGAACTCAACTATCAGTAGTAATAGCCTAATTATTATATTCCCTTCCAAACAATCGGTTAGTACCATCGCTCTTTTTCCAGAATGCGGTTTATTTGTCTTCCCGCAAAATGCGGCCGGGGTGAATATAGCTAATACGTCCTGAGTGCTGCACGCCTGATATAATGCTTGCGTGAACGAACTAAAAGAACGAAACCCCCGCTTTCAACGCAAACCAGATGCGATACCACGAAACTTGCGGATCACCGATCGTGACGAGGAAATCCTACTCATTGTTGCGCGGCATCGGATTGCGCGCTCCACCCACATCATCCGTCTGCTTCAAAACATGCACCCGGGCGCCAGCGAGCAGGGTCTTTTGCGCCGGCTCGAATGGCTCTACCACGCCGGATACCTCTCCGGGCCGAAAGTGCAGCTCTATCCGTATCGCGCCGGTGCCGGTTCGGCACCGATCGCCTACATGCTCGGCAATCACGGCGCCGATCTAGTGGCGCGAAAATATGGCTTCCGCCGCGCGACCGTCGATTGGACGGCAAAGGCGCGCACCGCTAAACGCGGCGAGTTCGAGCATGCGATCGAGATCACCGATTTCATGGTTGAGATCGACCTGGCATGCCGCCGGCGCGGTACGCACGAGGTGATCTACTTC
>JAFAYW010000201.1 GCA_019240125.1 Alphaproteobacteria bacterium | reverse complement strand
AATCGCCGCCCGGCGGCGTTTCTCGACCGCGATGGCGTCCTCAATCACGATGACGGCTATATCGGCTCGCTCGCCCGGTTCCGCTGGATCGACGGCGCCAAGCAGGCTGTCAAATTGCTCAACGATGCCGGGTTTCTGGTTTTTGTCGTGACCAACCAGTCGGGGGTGGCGCGCGGCTTCTGCACCGAAGAGGAGGTGCGCGCCCTGCATCGCGCGATCGCCGCCGAACTCGCGGCGGCAGGGGCGCGGGTCGACGATTTTCGCTACTGCCCCGATCACCCGCAGGCGACATTGCCGCCATACCGGCATAACAGCGACTGGCGCAAACCCGGCCCCGGCATGCTTCTCGACCTGATGGCCCATTGGCCGGTCGCGCGCGAAGGCAGCTTTCTGATCGGCGACCAGATGACGGATTGCGCGGCCGCCGCCGCGGCCGGCATCGCGGGGCATCTGTTCCCGGGCGGCAACCTCGCCGGATTTGTCGCTGACTTGCTCGGCCGAAAGCAACGATGAGAAACGCCGTCGAACCGATCACCGTCGAGGTCATCGGCAGCGCCCTCTCCTCGATCGTCGAGGAAATGGGCGAAGCCCTGGTGCGCGCCAGCTTTTCGACCAACATCAAGGAGCGGCGGGACTGCTCGACCGCGTTGTTCGACACCAACGGCACGACCCTGTGCCAGGCCGAGCACATCCCGATGCACCTCGGCAGCTTTATCGGCATCCTGCCGCACATCTTGAAGCGGCACCCGGCCGAGGGGCTGCGGCCGGGCGACGTGTTTATCGGCAACGACGCCTATGAGGGTGGCGGCACGCACCTGCCCGACATCGTTCTGGCCGAGCCGATCTTCGCCGAGGACCGCATCGTCGCCTGGGCGGTCAACACCGCCCACCACGCCGATTTCGCCGATCGCGGTCACGCCCACATCTATCAGGAAGGGCTGCGCATCCCGCCGATCCGGCTCTACCGTGCCGGCGAGTTGAAGAATGATGTGCAGGAATTGATCCTGCTGAATTGCCAGGTGCCGCGCGAGCGACTGTCGGATTTGCGGGCGCAGATGGCGGCCAACCGGCTCGGCGTGCAACGCACTCAGGCGCTTTGCGCCAAATACTCGACCGATACGGTATTGGCCGTGGGCGACGCCTTGCAGGATTACGCCGAGCGCAAGATGCGCGCCGGCATCGCGGCGTTATACGACGGCACCTACCGGTTCGACGACACCTACGACAACCCCGAGCTTGGCCGTGCGGTGCCGGTGTCGGTCGAGGTGACAATCGCCGGCGACGAGATGCGACTGCATTTTGAGGGCCCGCCACAGGTGCGCGCCGGCATCAACATGATCTACACGGCGCTGTTGTCGAGCGTCTATTACGCGGTCAAGGCGGTCGTCGATCCGACCATATTGCCGAATTCCGGGCTGGCACGGCCGATCACCGTCACCGCGCCGGCCGGCACGATCTTCAACGCGGTGCACCCCGCCGCCGTCAACGGCCGCACCAGCACCAGCCAGCGTGCCGCCGACCTGGTGATCGGCGCTCTGGCGCAAGCTGCTCCGGAGCGGGCGATCGCCGCCGGCAACGGCGCCTGCGCTACCACGAGCTTCAGCGGCACCGACGCTGACGGACAGCTGTGGGTCTACCTCGAAACGATCGGCGGCGGCTCGGGCGCCCGGGCCGGCAAGGACGGGCTGGACGGGGTGCACGTCCACATGACCAACACCTCGAACCTGCCGGTCGAGGCGCTCGAAGTCGAGTACCCGCTGACCGTCTTACGGTATGAGCTGGTCGATGGGTCGGGCGGCGCCGGCAAATTTCGCGGCGGAATGGGGCTGCGGCGTGTCTATCGCGCCGAAGCCGATTGTCATCTGCGGGTCGACGGCTCGCGGCTCTTCACCCCGCCCTGGGGGCTGGCGGGCGGCGCACCCGGTGGCCTCGGCTCCTTTGCCTGCAGCAGCGATGTGACGTTGACCGGCGGACGCGGCGTGCTGCACCCCGGCTCCACCGTCGAGGTCGTGACGCCGGGTGCCGGCGGGTACGGGAGACCGGTGCCATGAGTCGTCGCTTCGTGCTGTCGCGCCGCTCGCTGCTGGGAGCGGCGGCCAGCCTCCCCCTATTGCATCGCGCGGCGCGCGCCGAACGGACGCCCGGCACGCTAACCTTCGGCCTCTCCAGCTATCCACCGACATTGCAGCCCTGGGCCAACGCCGGCACGGCGGCGGCAACCATCAAATTGCTGATCTATCGCGGACTCCTGTCCTACGACAAGGACGGCAAACTGCGCGGCGAACTGGCCGAGAGCTGGCAGCGCGATGGCGACAACGCCTGGGTGTTCCACCTGCGCGATGCCAAATTCCAGAACGGCGCGCCGGTCACCGCCGATGATGTCAAATGGACCATCGCGCAGGTCGCCGACGCCAAATCGACCGCCTACCTCAAGGCCGAGATGCAGTCGATCCAGGAGGTGCAGACGCCCGACCTACGCACCGTCCGCCTCGTCACCAAGCAGCCAACCGTGACCTTGCCGATCTGGTTCGCCAATTTCCACATGCCGATCGTCGCCAAGGGCTCGACCGACAATAACGGCACCGCGGTCGGAGCCGGCCCCTATGTGCTTAAGGGCCAGGAGCGCGGCGTCTCGCTCGATCTCGCCGCGTTCGACCAGTTCTACAAACCCGGCTTGCCGAAGACGAAGAACCTCAAGGTCATCGTCTATGCCGATGAAAACCTGCGGGCCGCCGCCTTGCAGGCCGGCGATGTCGATCTGATCGAATACGTACCGTGGCAATCGATGCAGGCCATCGGCGTCGACCCGCGACTGAAGCTCGACACGACCGACGGGCCGTTCATGTTTGTCGTGTTCAACGGCAAGGCGAAACCGTTTGGCGACCCCCGGGTGCGGCGGGCGGTGGCGCACGCGATCCGCCGCGAGGATATCGTCAAGGCGGCGTTTTTCGGGCGCGGTTCGCCGCTCGAAGGTTTGCCGATCCCCTCGACCAGTGAGTTCTACGACGCGGCGAAGGCGAAGGGCTGGAACTACGACCCTGACAAGGCCAAGGCGCTGCTCAAGGAGGCGGGATTGGCCGACGGCTTCTCCTGCACGATGCTCGCCACGGCGCAATACAGCATGCATAAGACCACCGCCGAAGTGTGCCAGCAGCACCTCGCCGAGATCGGTATTCAGGTGCAGCTGAACCTGCCGGATTGGCCGACCCGCGTCGCGCTGGGCAACAAGGGCCAGTATGAATTAGCGGTGCACGGCACCAGCGGCGACAGCAACGACCCTGACGCGCTGTCGCAATTCATCGATGGCGAATTGGCCACCTCCTACGCCCGCAGCTTTGCGATGCCGACCCCGAAACTGCACGAATTGCTCGATGCCGGCCGCGCCGAATTCGACGCGGCAAAACGGCATGCGATCTACGATCAGGTGCAGAGCGTGGCACTCGACGACGCGCCGATGGTTTCGCTGTGCTGGCGCTCGCAGGGCTATGGAATAGCCAAGGATGTCGCCGGATTTCACAATCTGCCGGGCGCCCTGACCTTCTATTCCGGCATCACGCTCGAGGAGACCTCGGTCGGATGAGTGCCAGGCGGTAGCAGATGGTCTGGTTGCTGCGCCGCCTCGCGGTTTCGACCGGGCTTGTCTGGGTGGTCGCGACGATCGTCTTTCTGGCGATCCATCTCGTGCCCGGCGACCCGGCCGAGTTGCTGCTGTCGCAAGGCGGCGTCGCGCCCGACCCGGCGGCAGTCGCCGAACTGCGCACGCAGCTCGGTCTCGACCAGCCGATCCTCGTGCAATACGGCGACAGCATGCTGCACCTGCTGGGCGGCGATCTCGGCCAGTCGTTGCAGGACCAGAGTTCGGTGGCCCAGGAGATCGGCCGGCGCCTGCCGCGGACCCTGGAGCTGATCGGCGCCGCGATGCTGCTGGCTTTACTGGTCGGCATTCCCGTCGGCACGCTGGCGGCGACGCGGCACAACAGCGTCTTTGACCGCGCGGTGACCGCGCTCTCCGGCCTGGCGCTGTCGATACCCGTATTCGTCCTGGGTACCGTCATTATCTTTGTGTTCGCCCAGTCCCTGCATTGGGTGCCGGCCGGTGGTTATGTCGCCTTTGCGGCGGCGCCCGGCCTGCACCTGTTGCTGTTGCTGATGCCGGCCGCGGCGCTTGGCGTCGGACTTGCCGCCGCGATATTCCGCATGAGCCGGGCAGCGGTGCTTGACGTGATCGCACAGGATTACGTCCGGACGGCGCGCGCCAAGGGTGTGGCGCGCGGCCGTATCCTGCGCCATCACGTCCTACGCAACGCCCTGTTGCCGGTCGTGACGATCGTCGCGCTGCATCTCGGCGGTCTGCTCGGCGGCACGGTGCTGGTCGAGTATGTCTTCAACTGGCCGGGGCTGTCGGGGCTTTTGGTCGGCGCGGTGATGGCGCGTGACTATCCCGAGGTGGTCGGGGTGGTGTTCACGATCTCGGTATTGTTCGTCGCCCTCAACTTCGCGGTCGATATACTCTACGCGGCGCTCGATCCGCGCGTCCGCTACGGATGAAGTTGCGCCGGGCACCCGTTATCACGATGGCGCTGATTATCGTCATCGCCCTCGCCGCCCCACTCCTGCCGATCGCCGACGCGATCCATATGGACGTCGCACACCGCATGGCCCCGCCGAGTTGGCCGCACCCGCTGGGCCTCGATGAGCTGGGCCGCGATGAATTGGCCCGCATCCTCTGGGGCGGCCGCGCCTCGCTGGTGGTGGCGTTTACCGCCTCGCTGATAGCCGGCCTCTGCGGCACGATCATCGGCGTGATGGGAGGCTTCCTGCGCGGCATCGTCGAGCAATTATTGTTGCGCGGGGTCGATGTCGTCCTGTGTTTTCCGCCGCTACTATTGGCATTGCTGGTGGTGACATTGCTGGGCCCGGGCACGCGGACCCTGATCCTGGTGCTGTCGGTCTTATTCGTGCCCGGCTTCGCGCGGGTTGCCTATGCCGGCACGCTGACGGTCCGCACGCTCAGCTTTGTCGAAGCGGTGCAGTCGCTGGGTGCCTCGCCATTGCGCATTATGATCCGGACGATCTCGCCCAACATCGCGGGGCCGGTGCTAGTGCAATTCAGCCTCACCGCCGCATCGGCCATTGTCCTTGAATCCGGGCTGTCGTTTCTCGGCCTGCGGGTGGTGCCGCCGACGCCATCCTGGGGGCTGGCGATCGGCGCTGCGCGGGCAACGATGGGGCAGGCACCGCTCCTGCTGCTGTGGCCATCACTCGCGCTGACCGTAACCATTCTGGCGATGAACGCGTTGTGCGACGCGTTGCGGGATGCGTTCGAGCCGCATGCCGCCTCACGCTCGGTGGCCCGGCACCTGCACGAGGCGCTGTTGCCGCCTCGAGCGATACCGGCGAGCGACCGGCTGCTCGAAATCCGCGACCTGACCATCGCGATCGAAACACCGAGTGGCGGCACTGCGCTGCCGGTGCGCGCGCTGTCGCTGAGCATCGATCCGGGCGAGACCTTGGCGATCGTCGGCGAAAGCGGTTCCGGTAAGACGCTGACCGGCCTCTCGATCCTCGGCCTGCTGCCCGATGCGGCGCGGATCGCCTCCGGCGCCCTGTCGTTTCAGGGCAGCGACCTGCGCCGGCTCGACGAGGCGGGCTGGCGGCACTTGCGCGGCGGCGATGTCGCGATGGTCTTCCAGGATCCGATGAGCAGCCTTAACCCGCTGCACCGGGTCGGCGCGCAACTCGCCGAGGCGATGACAGCCCATCGGCGCGCCTCGGCCCGCGAGGTTGGAGAGCGGGCCGTCGCCTTGTTGCAGCAGGTCGGTATACCCGATGCGGCGCGGCGCGCGACGGCATTTCCACACGAGATGTCGGGCGGGATGCGACAGCGTGCGATGATCGCGATGGCGATTGCCAACAACCCACGCCTCATTGTTGCCGATGAGCCGACCGCCTCCCTCGACGTGACGATACAGGCGCAGGTACTCGACCTGTTGGCAGCGCTGAAGCAGCGGAGCAACCTTGCGCTGATCTTTATCAGCCACAGCCTGCCGGTGGTTGCCGAGATCGCCGATCGCGTCGCCGTCATGTATGCCGGTGAGATCGTCGAGGAGGGGCCGGCGCCGCTGGTGTTCGCCACCCCTCGCCATCCTTACACAACCGCATTGCTCGCCAGCACGCCGCGCGAGCAAGGAAAACCGCCTCCAGCCATCGGCGGCGTCGTGCCGCCGCCGGATGACATGACACAAGGCTGCCGCTTTGCCGCGCGTTGCCCCCACTGTCTGGATCCGTGCAGCACGAGGCCGGCGCGGTTGATTGAGGTTGCCGCCGGCTGGCGCAGCCGCTGCTGGCGCTGGGCTGAGACGTGAGCGAGCCTCTCGTCCGCGCCGTCGGATTGACCCGGCATTTCGCCAGCGGCGGCTTGCTGAGGCGCGGCCGCCCGGTACAGGCGGTTAACGATGTCAGTCTGACGCTGCACCGCTCCGAGACGGTGGGGCTCGTCGGCGAAAGCGGCTCGGGCAAGAGCACGGTCGGTCGGTTGTTGCTCGGGCTGCTGCGCCCCACCGCCGGCCAAGTGTCATTCGCCGGGATCGACCTGCAACAAACGGGACGATCCGCCATCAGCAGGCTGCGCCCACGGATGCAGCTGATCTTTCAGGACCCGTATTCGAGCCTTGACCCGCGTCGCCGGGTCGGCACCCAGATCGCCGACGGCCCTGCCATCCATCGCTTGTGGTCGCGCCGCGATCGCGAAAATCGGGTCGGCTCCCTACTCGGTCAGGTCGGGCTCGCGGCGGAGCACGCCCAGCGCTATCCGGCACAATTCAGCGGCGGGCAGCGGCAACGGCTGGCGATCGCCCGCGCGCTGGCGACCGGGCCTGAGTTTCTCGTAGCCGATGAGCCGGTATCGGCACTCGACCTGTCAGTCCAGGCACAGGTCCTCAACCTGCTCGTCGATCTGCGGCGTGATCGCGGACTGACGATGCTGTTTATCAGCCACGATCTGGCGGCGGTGCGCTCATTGTGCGATCGCGTCGTGGTCATGTATCTCGGCCGGGTGATGGAGGAAGGCTCGACGGACGCGATCTTCTCGAACCCGCGGCATCCGTATACGCAAGCCCTGTTATCGGCGCTGCCCAGCCTCGAAGCGGCCGGCCGGCGCTCGCGCATCCTGCTGGCGGGAGAGCCACCGAGCCCCGCCGACCCGCCCTCGGGCTGCGTGTTCCGCACCCGCTGCCAATACGCACTGCCGGCTTGCGCCGAGGCTGTTCCCGCATTGCGGCCGGCAGCGGAGCAGGATCACCGTAAAGCCTGCATCCGCGACGACATCCCGGCGGAGGTCGCGGTGATCGGCACCCAGCGGCCCGGCCCGGCGATAACGGCCGCGACTTGAATCAGGGCCTTTGAAGCAATCAACCCCAGCTCATCGCGAGCGCCAGCGAAGCGATCTCGATCCGACCGAGGCTCCACTGGCACGAGATTGCCATGTCGCCTACAGCTCCTCGCAATGACGCATTGTGCCTATCGACCGCGACGCGACGAAGCCAAAGTCGCAGCCCCGGCGACAGCCTCAACCGGGCTTGGCTGGCTGAGCAGCGGGGCGCTTTGTGCCGATGGCCCGACGCGGCGGGATGAAGGTTGCGGGTTTCGCGTCCTCCAGCTCGATGTTGATTTCGAGCACCGACGTCTCGCCGGATTTGCCGACATTGACCCGGATCATCTGATCACTGATCGAAACATACCGAGCCACCACGTCGATCAGCTCTTTCTGCAATTTCGGCAGAAAGTCCGGTGCGCTGTTGCTGGCGCGTTCATGTGCGAGCACGATCTTGAGGCGCTCCTTGGCAACCGCAGCGCTGTTACGGTTGGGCGAAAACAGGAAGTTGAAGATGCCCATTACGCCCTGCCGAACAACACGCGCAGCAGACTGCGCCGTTCAGGTTTAACGAAGCGCATCTCGCGCTGCTCGCCGAGGAACCGCGCGACGGCGTCGAGATAGGCGCGGCCCGCCGGGCTTTCATTATCGAACGCCACCGGTGTGCCAGTGTTCGAGGCTCGCAGCACCGACTCCGATTCCGGAATAACGCCGAGCAGCGGCACAGAGAGGATTTCCTGCACGTCCTCGACCGTCAGCATCTCGCCTCTTGAGACCCGGCCGGGGTCATAGCGGGTCAGCAGCAGGTTAAGCTCGACCGGTGGTTCGTTGCGCTCGGCCCGGCGCGAGCGCGAGGCGAGAATGCCAATTATGCGGTCGCTGTCCCGCACCGAGGAAACCTCGGGGTTGGTCACGATGATCGCCGCGTCGGCGAAATACAGCGCGGTCACCGCGCCATGTTCGATACCCGCCGGGCTATCGCAGATGATGTAGTCGAACTGCTGCTTCAATTCCTCGAGAACCCGCTCGACACCCTGGCGCTTCAGCGCGTCCTTGTCGCGGGTCTGCGAGGTCGGAAAGATGAAGAGGTTGTCGTTGCGCTTGTCTTTGATCAGAGCCTGATTGAGGTTGGCGTCGCCGTTGATGACGTTGATGAAATCGAACACAACACGGCGCTCGCACCCCATGATCAGGTCGAGGTTGCGAAGTCCCACATCGAAATCGATGACAACGGTCTTGTGGCCGCGCAATGCCAATCCGGCGGCAAAGGCAGCGGCGGTGGTCGTCTTGCCGACCCCTCCCTTGCCCGATGTGATGCACACTACCTTCGCCAAAGGTTCATCCTCTCCCTCGCCCGTCACTCCCCTGCAGCGGAGCGTTCGAGGTGATCAGGCTTCAATTCCGCGTGATGGTCAACCGGTCATCGACCAGAGCGACCTGCACCTGCAACCCCTGGAATTCCTGCGGCATTTGCTCGCTCACGAGATATCTGCCGGCGATGCTGACCAGCTCGGCCTCGAAACGCGAGCAGAAGATTCGCGCGTTAACGTCACCCCCCGCTCCGGCAAGGGCGCGGCCACGCAGTGGACCGTACACATGGATATTGCCATCGGCAACGAGTTCGGCTCCGGGGCTCACCGCCGCGATGACAACGAGGTCGGTGCCACGCGCGTAGATCTGGGTGCCAGAGCGCACCGGCTGTGTCACCAGCCGCGCCGGGGCGCGGGCTGCTTCCGACGCAGGGGTCACCGCTGGCGCGGTCATCCCTGGCGCCGGCGGCGCTCCCTCCTCAACCGCGCCGGCGCGTGCCGCCCGCCGGCTCGGCAGCGCCGCATTCGGCGCAAAACTGGCCAGCCCCATCGCCGCGGCTGTTTCCAACTGAGCCGGCTCGGCGTTCTGCACCCCGACCAGGGTCAGCGTATGCTCCCGTAGAAGATCGTTAGCATGGGTGAACTCTGCGGCGTCGGTAAACCCTTCCGCACCCTTCAAATCGAGGATCACCGGCGCGTTCTGGAAGAAGCGCGGACTGCGCTGCACCTGAAGCGCCAATTCCTCCGAAAAGCTGGGGTCGCGCAGCATTCCCGCGCGTACCACCATCACGGTAAAGATCGCCCCTTGAACGAGGCTGCTCGCCGCCATCTGCCCGGCAATGCCCGAAAGTTTCAACATGCGGGGGTAACGCCAAATCGAGCCCGCCGCAACCTATTCCCGTCCTGCCGCAGAGGAGGCTTTGATTTCCCCCGAGCAGCGCTGCGGTCTACTATGTGCGCGATAAACCGGGAGGACGCAAATGGACCTGTCGCAACTTATCGAATCCGCGGAAGCGCAGCGGCCCGCCACCGGGTTCACTTTCACCGAGGGACCGGTCTGGCACCCGAGCCAGCATTTCTATTATTTCGTCGATGTCCGCGAGAGCAAATTTTATCGCCTGCGCCCGGGCGGGTCGGCCGAGTTGCTGCGCGAGAAGACCGGCGAGGGCAACGGCACCACCTTTGACCCGCAAGGGCGCCTGATCCAGTGCGAAGGCGGCAACGCGCGGCTCACACGGTGGCCGGCGGACGGCAAGTTCGCCTCCTCCGAGGTGCTGATCGACAAGATCGATGGCAAGCGCCTCAACCGGCCCAATGACGTCATCTGTGCCTCCGACGGCAGTGTCTATTTTACCGACCCGAACTTGCGGGTGCCGCTCGCACAACGGCAGCAGGAAACCGCCGCGATTCATCGCGTGAAGCCCGACGGATCGGTCAGCAAGGTCGCGGATTTCGAGTATCCGAATGGGTTGGCCCTGTCTCCGGACGAACGCATCCTATACGTCGCGAACACTCGCTTCGCAGCGTATATCCACGCTGTCGAGCTCGACAGCGCCGGCAACATGGTGCGCCGGCGCATCTTCGCCGACATGTCCTCCGATGAGAAAGTCGGCGTGCCGGATGGCATGAAGGTGGACACATTGGGCAACGTCTATTGCACCGGCCCCGGCGGCACCTGGGTCTTCGCACCAGACGGCGCGAAGATCGGGATCATCAAAACACCCGAGGTGCCCGCCAATCTGTGTTTCGGTGGACCGGACATGAAGACGATGTTCTTTACGGCGCACAGCTCGGTCTACACCCTGCAATGCAAGGTGCCGGGGCTGCCAGGCCACCCGTTCCGCGGATGATGGCGATGCGTACCGGCGGCGATTATCGTGACGCACTGCGCGATGGCCGCAAGGTCTGGGTGCTCGGTGAAGGTCGGGTTGAGGACGTCACGACCCACCCGGCAACCAGGCCGCTGGTCGACGAATATGTCGCCTGGTACGACCGCCACGCCGACCCGGAATGGCGGGATCTGCTGCTGGCGCCGGCCGCGCCTGACGGAGGCCGCACGCCCTGGGCGTTTCTGCCCCCGCAAAGCACCGCCGATCTCGTCGGAATGGGCCGCTCCTTTGCCAAGACCACCTTCCTCAGCGCCGGCAACATCACGCACACTCCTGCCTATGGTCATCTGATTGCGCTTGGGGTGTTGACCGCGGTGCAGGAGCGCAACGTCTCGAACGAGCAGATCAGGGCCGCCGAAACATATCGCGCGATGATCGCCGCCACGGGGCGCTTCCTGACGTTCTGCGGCGGCTCGGGGCCGATCGGCCACCGTCTCAATGAAAATCCGGAGACCCGCGCGGCCCTCAAACTGGTCCGCGAAACCGATGCCGGCATGATCATTAACGGCCGGGTCGGGATGCACACCAGCCCGGCCTATGCCGAGGATGTCTATGTCGGCGCGCTTAACGGCATCCGTATCGGCGAGCATTGCGCCAGCTTTATCGTACCGGTCGGCGCGGCCGGGGTGACAACCGTGTGCCGCCGGCTGGCGGCGCCATCCGCCAGCAGATTCGACGCGCCGCTGACCAGCCGCTTTGACGAGCTTGATGGCCAGATGTGGCTCGATAATGTCTTCATCCCCTGGGACAACGTGTTTCTGGTTGAGCCATCGCCCGAACCGATCGCGACGTGGCTGTTGTGGCACCATCTGTATGGCTGGCTGGCCAAAGCGGAGTTCACGCTCGGCATCGCTCTCGCCCTGTCCCACGCGATGGGCCTCAAGGAGCATGAGCTAACGGTCGATTACATCGTCGATCTGATCGTCGAGGTGCAAACGGTCCGCGCCTGCCTGACCGCCGCCGAGCGCGACCCAAGCTTTTCCGTCGGCGGCCATTGCTACGCCAACTACAATCATTTGCTGCCCGGTGGCATCGCTATCCTGAAGGCGCGGCAGCGCATTTCGGAGCTGTTGCGTATGATCCCCGGCTCCTCGCTGGTTGTGGCGCCGTGCGAGAGCGATCTCGCCGATCCGGAAATCGCAGCGCATCTGGAGGCGACTTTTGGTGGCGGCGGCTATACCGCGCGGCAACGCGCCGCCCTGTTGCAACTCGCCGCTGACCACGTGTCCTCGGCTCTCGATGCCCGCGAATCGGCGTTCGAATTACACGCGAGCGGCGGTATCCCGGCGTGGCGCGGCCGCCTCCGCCGTGTCTTCCCCAGCTACAACGAGCTCGCCAACGCGGTTTTGCGTGTGATCGATTTTCCGATGCCGGAAATCGATGTCAGCACGATCCCCGCCGCGCCGCTCGCGCCGCGCCGCATCAACGCGCCGGCAACCCGCAAGGACTGAAATCCAAATGGACATGACTGTTGCCATCATCGGTGCCGGCAGCGGCGGCGTTTACCTCGCCGCCGAACTCGGCATCATGGGGGCCAAACTGCGCTTGCACGATCGCGACGAGAAAAGACTGGCCGAGCTGCGCCCGCGCGGCGGGGTCGATGTCGAAGGCCAGGGCCTCGCCGCAATCGAGCAGATCACCACCAACCTGAAAGCGGCCGTCTCCGACGCTGGTGTGATCGCCATCTGCACCGGCGGCACCTACCAGGAAGGCGCGGCCCGCGATCTCGCGCCGCATCTGAGCGACGGCCAGATCATCTTGCTGATTCAGGGCAATACCGGCGGCTCGCTGGTGGTCCGCCGCGCGTTGGACGCGGCCGGCTGCCGCGCCAAAATCGATATCGCCGAGATGGACAACTATCCCTACTCGAATTTCCGTCTCGCACCCGATCGCATTCGCCCGATCGTGCGCAAGAAATTCCTCCAGATCGCGACCTTCCCAGGGCACCGCATCGACGCGATTTTTGCCCGGTTGGCGCCGCTCTTCCCCACTGCGGTCGCGACGCCGAGCATCGCCTATACCGGCTTCACCAATGCCAATGCGATGCTCCACTGCGCCAATTGCGTCAGCAATGCCGGCAAGATCGACCGCGGCGAAGCCTACAAATTCTATGCTGAAGGGGTGACGCCGGCGGTGGCGCGGCTGTACCGCGCGATCAATGCCGAGCGTGTCGCGGTCGCCGCCGCGCTTGGCGCCGAGGTGCCGACACTGGAGGATTGGTTCGCCCGTACCTATGCCGTGCGCGGCGCGACCATCGACGAGACGTGCCGCCTGCTGACCAGCAACAGCGACGGCCCCTACCAGCCGACCGGCACGCCAACCTCTTGGCAGCACAAATACATCACCGAAGACGTGCCGGTTGGGCTGATGCCGATGAGCGCGCTCGGGAGCGCCGTCGGCGTAGCGACCCCAAACATCGACGCGGTGATCCGCCTCGCCCAGACCCTAGCCGCCAACGATTTCGCCAACGACCGCCGAGGCCTCGCCCGGATGGGCCTCGCCGGCCTCGACGCGAGCCGGATCAAGGCCGTGCTGCAGCAGGGGTTCAAGGCTTAGTTTCGTCACCCGCTCCAGCACCGAGCGCAGCAACTCCAGGCAGTTCGCGACCTTCAAGCCATTCGAGGAAGGCGCCGCCGGCAGTCGAGACGTAAGTCAGCTCGTCGGTGACGCCCGCCGCGGCGAGCGCGGCCACCGTATCGCCGCCGCCGGCGACGCTCATCAGCTTTCCTGATCTGGTCAGTTGGGCCACCTGCTTGGCGATCGCCACCGTGGCGCGGTCAAAGGGTTTAGTCTCGAAGGCGCCGACTGGGCCGTTCCACACAAGGGTACGCGACGCCTCCAGCGCGGTCGCGACGCGCGCCACGCTGCTGGGGCCAATATCGAGGATCATCGATGTCGCCGGCACCGCGTTTATGCCGACCGTGCGGGTCACCACGCCGGGCTTCAATTCCTCGGCGGTCACCGCGTCGTCGGGCAGGATGATGTCGCAGCCGCGCGCCTTGGCATCAGCCAGAATGGCGCGCGCGGTATCGGCCAGATCCTTTTCGCACAGCGAGCGACCCACCGGCTGGCCCTGCGCGAACAGGAACGTATTAGCCATCGCGCCGCCGATCACCAGGTGATCGACCTTGCTGGTCATGAATTTGAGCAGATCGAGCTTGGTCGAGACTTTCGATCCTCCGACGATCGCGATCACCGGCTTTTGCGGATGTTCGAGCGCGGCGGTCAACGCCTCCAACTCAGCCTGCATGTTCTTGCCGGCGGCGGCGGGCAGCAGACGCGCCAAGGCCTCGATCGAGGCATGCGCGCGATGCGCTGCCGAAAACGCATCATCAACATAGGCGTCGCCAAGCGCCGCCAACTCCCCTGCGAACGCCTTATCGTTTGCCTCCTCTCCTTTATGAAACCTTAGATTCTCCAGTAACGCGATTTCACCCGATTTTAATGCTGAAACCACCCGTTGTGCCTCAGGACCGACACAATCCGGCGCAAAATATACATTGCGGCCGCCGACTGCCTTGCTTAACGGCTCCACCAGCGGACGCAATGATTGCGACATATCGGGTCCTTTTGGCCGACCGAAATGAGACATGACAACCACCTTTGCGCCCTTTTGAAGCAATGCTTCGATCGTCGGGACCAGGCGTTCGATACGCGTCGCATCGGTGACTTTGCCGTCTTTTACCGGGACATTCAGGTCGGCGCGCACCAACACGCGCTTTCCGGCTACATCAAGATCATCCGTCGTGCGAAATCGCGGCATAGCCATTTCCTCGCGTTAAACAAGCTGCCCGTTTATGGCGGGCGCGGCGCGGCTTTGCAAATCTGGCGCGCAGCTCTGCATCCTGCTGGCGGTCGTGGCTAGCACCCTCGAAAAACTCGCCTTCGACGCTGCGCAGGCCGCGCGGATTGGCTGGTTTTTCAGCCAGAAGATGCTCGCCGCGCGCTTCAGCCGCCCGGTCCCGCCTCCACCACATGTGCGCGGTCGCACGATGCCCGATCGGCAACGGCTGCTTGCCGATACGCGACGGCTGATCGAGATGGATTGGGAAAACATCGCCGCCGGCCTGTACGCGCCGCCGGAGGATTTGCGCGGCAGCCCGTTGGAGGGGCTGCGGCGGGCGGTGGATTTTTTCGCCGACCTGCCGGCCACCGATGCACGGCGGCATAGCGGCCCCGAAGCGGCCCGGCTGCCCGAGGCCGATCCGGAACGCTACCCGGCCTATTACCGGCGGAAGTTTCATTTTCAGAGCGATGGTTATCTGAGCGAAGCCTCGGCCGAACGCTATGACTATCAGGTTGAGGTGTTGTTTGGCGGGGCCGCGGCGCCGATGCGACGCCAGGCTCTCGTGCCACTTCGGGAGGCCTTGCAGGGCCGGACACAGGCGCGATTGCTCGACGTTGCCTGCGGCACCGGCGCGTTTCTGCGCGAGATCAAACGAAACTATCCGCGTTTGTCCGTTGCCGGTCTCGATCTCTCGGCTCCTTACCTGGGAGTGGCGGCGCGCCGGCTGACGGAATGGTCGCGCGTCGAGCTCGTCGAAGGCACGGCCGAGGCCATGCCTTTTGGCGACGCCGAGTTCGATGTGGTTACCTGCGTGTACCTGTTTCATGAATTGCCGCCGCGAGTGCGCCAGACGGTGGCGGCCGAGATTGCCCGGGTGTTGAAGCCGGGCGGCAGGTTGATTCTGGTGGATTCGCTGCAGACCGGCGACGAGCCCGACTACGATGCGATGCTCGACTATTTCCCGGTCGCGGTGCACGAACCCTATTACGCCAGCTACATCCGGACCGATCTGGACCAGCTGTTTGCGCCTGCCTTGCAGCCGCATAGCCGGGCGCTGGCCTACTTTTCGAAAATCGTAAGCTATCGCCGGGGGGCGGAGGGAGGCGCTAACTAGATATAGATATCGCTTGGCGAGGAGCCACTAGACTGGTACTGTATGTTGTGGGGGAAGCAACGTACGCTACAGGATACGGGGGAAATCCAATGGAGGTTACCTGGACGCCCGAGCGCATCGAGCAACTGACAAAGCTGTGGGACGAGGGGGTCACCACAGCCGAAATCGGTCGACGCATTGGGGTTACGAAAAATGCGGTTATCGGCAAGGTGCATCGCATCGGGCTGATCCCGCGCATCGTCACTGAGAAGCCGCAGCCGCGCCGCAACGTCTTCGACTTTGTCGGGCCGGTCTGCATGTGGCCAATCGGACACCCGACCGACGAAGACTTCCACTTCTGCGGAGGGCGGCCGGCGGCCGGCAGACCATACTGCACTGAGCACTCGGCCGTGGCCTACATTCGACCGAAGGAAAAGCCCGAAGCGGCCTGATCCACGGCGCTATGGCCGGGCTCCGGCCCGGCCATGACTGCCCTAAAAATTGTCGTCCCTGCGAAAGCAGGGGCCCACCGGTAGGCCTTTGAGTTGCTGCACCGTGGGTCCCTGTTTTCGCAGGGACGACGATATTTCGTTCACCGGTCCCTTACCACCGGAGCTTACCACCGGAGTGGCGTTGCGCCCAATCCTCAGCGCGTCAGTTCGCGCATACCGCGATCGATGCCATCGAGCGTCAGCGGAAACATCCGGTTTTCCATAAGCTCACGCATCATGCCGATGCTGTGGGTGCTACCCCAGTATCTCTCTGGCACCGGATTGAGCCATACGGCCTTCGGGTACGCAGCGAGCAGGCGTTGCATCCAAACCCGGCCCGATTCGTCATTCCAGCGTTCGACGCTGCCGCCTTCCTTATCGATCTCATAGGGGCTCATGCTGGCGTCGCCGACCAGAACAACCTTGTGGCCGGCGTCGTATGTCCGCAACACCTCCATCACATCGAGCTGTTCGACATGCCGGCGCCGCGCATCCTTCCACACCGTGTCGTAGAGGCAGTTGTGGAAGTAGAAATGCTCGACGTGCTTGAACTCGCCGCGCGCCGCCGAGAACAGCTCTTCACAGACGCGGATATGGTCGTCCATCGACCCACCGATGTCGAGAAACAATAGCAGCTTCACCGCATTGTGCCGCTCCGGCACCATTTGCAGGTCGAGCCAGCCGGCATTGTGCGCGGTTAAGCGAATCGTGCCGGGTAGGTCCAATTCCATCTCGGCGCCCTCGCGGGCAAACTGGCGTAATCGGCGCAATGCCAATTTGATGTTGCGGGTGCCGAGTTCGACCGTGTCGTCGAGATTGCGGAACTCGCGCTTGTCCCACACCTTAACCGCGGTGCGGTTGCCGCCCTTTTCACCATCCTGGCGGCCGATGCGGATGCCTTCCGGGTTATAGCCGTGCGCACCGAACGGCGAGGTGCCCAAGGTGCCGATCCATTTCTTGCCGCCCTGGTGCCGCCCCTTTTGCTCCTCAAGCCGCTGGCGCAATGTCTCCAACAGCTTTTCCCAGCCGCCGAGCGCCTCGACCATCTGTTTTTCTTCCTCGGTCAGGAAGCGCTCGCCAAGCTTGCGCAGCCATTCCTCAGGCAATTCGGCCTGCACATCGGCCGGCGTCTCGATGCCGTTAAAGCAATGGCCGAATACGCGATCAAACCGGTCGAGATGCCGTTCGTCCTTCACCATTGCGGTGCGCGACAGGAAGTAGAATTCCTCGATATCGAACCGCGCCACCCCAGCGCGCATCCCCTCGAGCAATGTCAAGAACTCGCGCAATGACGCCGGCACCTTCGCCTGACGCAATTCGAGGAAAAAGGAGACGAACATTGTCGGCTATGATGCAGGGGCGAGCGGTTCGAGCATTTGCGACAACTCTATCGTATCGATATCGCCGTCCCAGTATGCAGCGATCGTCTTGGCGTTAAGCGACACCCATTTGAACACGGTTTGTTGATCCTCTGCGGACAGCCTTCCGGCGATCATGTGCGGCGAGGGCCGCACGGCGACGACAGCGGTATTGTCGATCACCATGTTATTGCCATGGGTCATGTTCACCTTGATCTGTACGTCGTGACGAGCGTTACCGCGCGGGCTGACCCGGACGGTCATCGGCAGGCCCGTTGTGCGCGGGTACAAGTGCGCCATCTCGAAAAGCTCGTCGCCAGATGAAGTCTCAGGAACCTGTCCCGACATGAGGTGATTCGATTTCACAGTAAAGTCCAATAACTAATTCACACCTGTGGTACCCGGGGATAACCTCGACAGTCACCGGCCTTCGCGCCGGTTAAGAAACGCCAGCCGCTCGAACAAATGCACATCCTGCTCGTTCTTCAGCAATGCGCCGTGCAAGGGCGGGATCAGCTTTTTCGGGTCGCGCGTGCGCAAGACCTCGGGCTCGATATCCTCGACCAATAACAATTTGATCCAGTCGAGCAATTCCGAGGTCGAGGGTTTTTTCTTCAGTCCCGGAACCTCGCGCACATCGAAGAAGATCGTCAGCGCCTCGTGCACCAGGTCGGATTTGAGGCCGGGGTAATGCACGTCGATGATCTGCTGCATCGTTTCGCGGTCGGGGAAACGGATGTAGTGAAAGAAACAGCGGCGCAGAAACGCGTCGGGCAGTTCCTTCTCGTTGTTCGAGGTGATCATCACGATCGGTCGCTGCCTGGCGACGATCGTCTTGTGGAGCTCGTAGACGTAGAACTCCATCCGGTCGAGTTCGAGCAAGAGATCGTTGGGGAACTCGATATCGGCCTTGTCGATCTCGTCGATCAGCAGCACCGGTGCAGTATCGGCCTCAAATGCGTCCCATAATTTGCCGGGCTTGATATAATTGGCGATATCACGCACCCGCTCGTCGCCCAGCTGCCCATCGCGCAGGCGCGAGACCGCGTCATATTCGTAAAGCCCCTGTTGCGCCTTGGTCGTCGATTTGATGTGCCAGGTGATCAGGTCTTTGCCGAGCGCCCGCGCCACCTCGTGCGCCAGGATCGTCTTGCCGGTGCCTGGTTCGCCTTTGATCAGCAGCGGCCGCTCCAGCGCGATCGCGGCATTGACGGCAACCCGCAGATCCTGCGTCGCCACATAATTCTCAGTGCCCTCGAAGCGCTGCATGAACTAGCTGTCCGCTGTCTGTTGAGATGATAAGAGACGCAGTGATGGCGCGCCTCAGCTTCTATCGTCGAACCATAACGCGCAGTTGTAATCGATTGTGATTTCATCGCCGACCGCGATTGCGGTCAAGGCTGTCAGGTCGAGGGTTTCCTGGGTCAGGTTTCGCCGGGCGCGCGCGTTCGGGCGACGCGAATGATTGCACAGCGAAACCAAGCCGAGCGCTACCGCACCGCGTCCGTTGCCATCGGGGTCGCCATCCCAGTGGAAGTAGTAATCGTGCAGGATTGTCTTATCGAGTACCGAGCATTGCGGCGCTGGCACGATGATTACCGGCGCCGCCTCGATCACCGCACCGGCAGCGATCGCGAGACGCGCGAAAACGCCGCGCCCCTTGGCGGGCTCGCTGCGTATTTCGAGCGAGTCGTTAGCGACTGGCCGCAGCGTCGCCGTCGCACGCAGCGTGCGTGCCGCAGACGCGGGCACTAGGCGGCGAGCTTAGGCGCGTTCGCGCTGGCGCTCGCTGATGCCGACGGGCGACGGCCCAGCGGCCCCCGGTGGGATGACCTGGGCGGGCGTCGGTCCGGTCGGCGTCGCATTATGCGCCTCGGGTGTCTCTTCCTCTTGCATGCCCGCCTTGAAGGCCTTGATACCCTTGGCAAAATCGCCCATCACCCGGGGCAGCTTGCCGGCGCCGAACAAGACCAGGACTATGGCCAGAACCACCAGCCAATGCATCAAACTCATCGAACCCATTTGGCGACCCCGGATACTGAACTCGGTCACAGTTTAGCAGAGAGCGCGGCGATATTCGCGGCCAATCAAAGACCCCACGGATCGCGTGTCACCCCCACGAAGTCGTAGCACCCGGCCGGCAAATCAACCCTCAACCACACTGGATCGCAGCAATGCCTTATTTCCCGCCAGCGCACCCCGTCTGGGACCACGCCGCTCCTGACTCAGTCGGACTCGATGCCGCGGAGGTCTCAGCTGCCACCACCTATGCCACCGCGCGCGAGACGCCGTGGAAGCGCGATATCGCTTATATGATCGAGCATGATTTCGGCGAGACGCCGCCGTGGAACGAGGCATTGGGGCCAGTCCGGCCCCGCGGCGGGCCGAATGGACTGATCGTGCGAGGAGGCCATATCGTCGCCGAGTGGGGCGACACGACTCAGGTTGACCTGACCTTCAGCGTCGCCAAGAGCTATCTGTCGATCCTTGCCGGGCTGGCCTTCGACCGCGGCATGATCCGCGACATGCACGAGCCCGTATGCCGCACAGTGGACGATGGTGGCTTCGGCCCGCCGCACAATAGTAAAATCACCTGGCACCATCTGCTGCAGCAGACCTCAGAATGGGAGGGCGAGCTGTGGGGCAAACCCGACCTGATTGATCGCAACCGCAGCGCCGGCGGCGTCTCGATGTCACGCGGCGCGAAAAAAGGCACGCATCGCGACCTGCAGGAGCCGGGCACGTTCTGGGAATACAACGATGTGCGGGTCAACCGGCTAAGTCTGTGCCTGTTACGGCTGTGGCGGCGGCCATTGCCTGATGTGTTCCGCGAGCTGGTCATGCAGCCGATCGGTGCCTCGACATCTTGGGAATGGCACGGCTATCGCAACTCTTACGTCGAAATCGATGGGCAGCGAATGCAGTCGGTATCGGGCGGCTCGCACTGGGGTGGGGGCGTCTTCATCCATGCCCTCGACCAGGCGCGGATAGGCCTGCTGATGCTGCATGATGGCGCGTGGAACGGGCACCGCATCCTGTCGTCCGAGTGGATCAAGCAGATGCGCGAGCCGTGCGACATCTTTCCGGGCTACGGCTATTTCTGGTGGCTCAACACTGGCCGCAGGACCTGCCCGGCGGCCTCCGAGGCAAGCTATTTCGCCTTTGGTGCCGGGGGCAATTATACCTGGATCGATCCGGAGAACGACTTTGTCGGGGTGATGCGCTGGATCGATCCGGCCGCGCGCAACGGATTGATCGAGCGGGTCATGAGCGCGATGAAACGCTAAGCTGTCGGCCGGGACCGAGAGGAGAAAGTTGCTAATGACGCGCGCTGCCGCCGTCGCCGCCGCCGAGCGGTATTTCGACGAAGGACGTTTCGCCGCCGATCTCGGCCGCCGCGTCGCAATCCCCACCGAAAGCCAGGTCGACGACAGCCTGCCGGTACTCACCAGCTATCTCGCCGACGAGATCGCTCCCTCTCTGCAACGGCTGGGCTTTACCAGCGAGATCGTCGACAACCCCGTCCGCGGCGGGCCGGTTCTGATCGCCGAGCGCCGCGAAGACGACGCTTTGCCAACCGTGTTCGGGTATGGCCACGGCGATGTCATCCGCGGGCTGGAGCCGCAATGGCACGAGGGGCTGTCGCCATGGCGGCTGCAGCAAAGCGGCGACCGGCTCTACGGCCGCGGCACCGCCGATAATAAGGGGCAGCATTCGATCAATTTCGCGGCGCTCGAATGCGTGCTGGAGACGCGCGGCAGGCTCGGCTTCAACTCCGTGTTCCTGCTTGAAACCGGCGAGGAGATCGGGTCGCCGGGGCTGCGCGAGGTATGCCAAAAATATAAGGACCGGCTCGCCGCCGATGTGCTGATTGCGTCGGACGGGCCACGCCTGTCGCCGGATCGTCCAACAATCTTTCTCGGCGCGCGTGGTGCGATGAATTTTGATCTCACCGTGGACCTCCGCGAGGGCGGTCATCATTCCGGCAATTGGGGCGGATTGCTGGCAAATCCCGGCGTGATCCTGGCGCACGCGTTGGCCACGGTCACTACCCCCACCGGCGCGATCAAGGTGCGGGAATGGGTACCAACGCATTTGCCGAACTCGGTTCGTGTGGCGCTGGCGGATTGTGCCGTCGAGGGTGGTGAAGGCGCACCGGAGATCGAT
The DNA here is from genome assembly GCA_019240125.1 of Alphaproteobacteria bacterium. Classification (GTDB taxonomy): domain Bacteria; phylum Pseudomonadota; class Alphaproteobacteria; order ATCC43930; family CGMCC-115725; genus DATARH01. Next base: position 25,284 of record JAFAYW010000201.1, on the reverse strand, counting down.
CCGGAGTGGGGCGAGCCGGGCCTCAGCGCGAGTGAAAAGGTGTTTGGCTGGTGCAGTTTCGAGGTGCTGGCGTTTTCGACCGGCAACCCGGAGAACCCGGTTAACGCCATTCCTCCGAAGGCGAAGGCGACCTGCCAGATCCGCTTTGTCGTTGGGGTTGAGCCCGAGGAGTTTTTACCGGCGCTGCGCCGGCATCTGGATGCGCATGGGTTTCCGATGGTCAAGGTCGAGCGCTGGGCGAAGGCTTATTTCCCGGCTACCCGGCTTGACCCCGAACATCCCTGGGTCCAGTGGGCCGCCACGTCAATCGAGCAGACCGCCGGCACACGGCCGGCGATCCTGCCCAATCTCGGCGGCTCATTGCCCAATGACATCTTTGCTAACGATCTTGGCCTGCCCACGGTGTGGGTGCCGCATTCCTACGCGTCGTGCTCGCAACACGCTCCGAACGAGCACATGCTGGCGCCTGTGGCACGCCAAGCACTGGCGCTGATGGCCGGGCTCTACTGGGATTTGGGTGAACCGGAAGTCCCGCGACGATGACCGATAGCACCGGGAGGTTTCTTGGTGGGCGATGAGGGATTTGAACCCCCGACCCCCTCGGTGTAAACGAGATGCTCTGCCAGCTGAGCTAATCGCCCAAAAAATCGATCCGGACGCCTAGCGCCCGGAGCCGAAAAATGTCACTCCGTTGTCAGTTCAATTCGTCGCGCAGGCGCTTGCCCGGCTTGAACTTGGCTTGCTTGGACGCTGCGATCTGTATCTTCTCACCAGTCCGTGGATTGCGCCCCTCAGAGGCTGCGCGTGAAGCGACCGAAAAGGTACCGAAGCCGACGAGCCGAACCTCTCCTCCCTCTTTGAGTGCGTCAGTGATCGAGTCAAATACCGCATCAACGGCCTTGTTAGCGGCTGACTTACTCAGATCGGCTTTACCCGCGACGGCATCAACCAATTCGTTTCTGTTCACGTGTTTAGCCCCCTAAACCTGTTTCGCGAAGATCGCGCTGTCGTTCCGGGGCGGAGTTTAGCGGCGCCCCCTGGGGCGGGTCAACGACAGTAGGGCGTGCAGAATCTCGCTTTTTTCGCTTGATTTGCGCCGTTGTCACACCTGGGACAGCCATACCCTACGCGTGACAACGGCAGGCTAGCAAACTCAATGCGTTACCAGACCAGATCGCTCCTCGCTTGACGCGGGAATAACCCGCTTCCGTTCAGCCTCTTCATCCCACTCGACAGGGGTGAGCGTTCCGGCCAAGGCGTTCGTCAGGACTTCATCCAGCGTCTTGACTGGGATGATCTTGAGCCCACGCTTAACGTTGTCCGGGATGTCGGCCAGATCTTTTTCGTTGTCGGCCGGGATCAGCACGGTCTTGAGACCGCCCCGCAATGCCGCCAGCAGCTTTTCCTTGAGCCCGCCGATTGGCAGCACGCGCCCGCGCAGCGTGATCTCGCCGGTCATCGCGAGATCGCGCCGTACCGGCACGCCGGTCAAGACTGAGACGATCGTCGTAACCATCCCGACGCCGGCCGAGGGGCCATCCTTGGGCGTTGCGCCTTCCGGCACATGCACGTGGATATCCTTCTTCTCGAACATGGTCGGCTTGATGCCATAAGCGATGCTTCGCGATTTGACGAAGCTCTCGGCGGCCTGCACCGACTCCTTCATCACGTCACCGAGCTTCCCGGTCGCCGTAACCCGTCCTTTTCCAGGCACGGTAACGGCCTCGATCGTCAGGAGTTCGCCACCCACTTCGGTCCACGCCAACCCGGTCACAACCCCGACCATGTCCTCGCTCTCGGCTTCGCCGAAGCGGAACTTGCGGACGCCCGCGTATTTTTCGAGATTGCGGCGTGTGACCGTGATCTTCTCGGCCTTCTTCATCAAGATGTCCTTGATGGCCTTACGGGTCAGGTTGGCGATCTCGCGTTCGAGATTGCGGACGCCGGCTTCCCGCGTGTAGTAGCGGCACAGATCGCGCATCGCATCGTCGTTGATCGCCCACTCGCTTTTGCGCAGCCCATGCGCCTTGATCTGTTTGGGCACCAGATGACGCTTGGCGATCTCGACCTTCTCGTCCTCGGTGTAGCCGGGGATGCGGATGATCTCCATACGGTCCATCAGCGGCTGCGGCATGCGCAGCGTGTTGGCCGTCGTCAGGAACATCACATCCGACAAATCGTAATCGACCTCGAGGTAGTGGTCGTTAAAGCTGGTGTTCTGCTCGGGATCGAGCACCTCGAGCAAGGCCGAGGACGGGTCGCCTCGCCAATCGGCGCCGAGCTTGTCGACCTCGTCGAGCAGGAACAGCGGGTTGGAGGACTTCGCCTTCTTCATTCCCTGGATCACCTTGCCCGGCATAGAGCCGATATAGGTGCGGCGATGCCCGCGAACCTCCGCCTCGTCCCGCACACCGCCCAGCGACATGCGCACAAAATTGCGACCGGTCGCGCGGGCCACCGACTTGCCCAGTGAGGTCTTCCCGACACCCGGCGGGCCGACCAGACACAGGATCGGGCCCTTCATCTTCTTCATCCGCTGCTGGACGGCAAGGTACTCAAGGATGCGCTCCTTGACCTTCTCAAGCCCGAAATGGTCGGCATTGAGCACGCGCTCGGCCAGTTTGATGTCGCGCTTGACCTTGGTGCGCTTCTGCCAGGGGATCGACAGCAGCCAGTCGAGATAATTGCGCACGACGGTCGCCTCGGCCGACATCGGGCTCATGCTGCGGAGCTTTTTCATCTCCGCCATCGCCTTGTCGTGGGCTTCCTTGGTGAACTTGGTTTTGTTGATCTTGTCCTCGAGTTCGGCCATCTCGTCCTTGCCGTCCTCGCCCTCGCCGAGCTCCTTCTGGATCGCCTTGAGCTGCTCGTTGAGGTAGTACTCGCGCTGGGTCTTCTCCATCTGCCGCTTGACGCGGTTCCGGATGCGCTTTTCGACCTGCAGGACGCCGATCTCGCCCTCCATGTAGCCGAACACCTTTTCCAGCCGCTCGGACACGATTTCGGTCTCGAGCAATTCCTGCTTCTCGGGGATCTTCAGTGTGAGATGCGACGCGACGGTGTCGGCGAGCTTGCCGGGATCTTCGATCTGGTTGATCGAGACCAGCACCTCCGGCGGAATCTTCTTGTTGAGCTTGATGTATTGCTCGAACTGAGCCACCACCGTGCGGCCGAGCGCCTCGATCTCCTGATTGGCACCTGATTGCTCGCCGAGCATCTCGGCCTGCGCCTGGAAGAACGCGTCATTTTCGGCGAAACGCACGATGCGCGCACGCTGGCCGCCTTCGACCAGCACCTTGACGGTGCCATCCGGCAGCTTGAGGAGCTGCAGCACGGTGCCGATGGTGCCGATGGTGAAGATGTCTGATGTCGACGGCTCGTCCTGTGCCGCGTTTTTCTGGGTGACGAGGAGGATCTGCTTATCGTCCTTCATCACATCTTCGAGCGCTCGCACCGACTTCTCGCGGCCGACAAAGAGCGGCACGATCATGTGCGGGAACACCACGATGTCGCGGAGGGGCAGGACCGGATAGAGTGCAGGTCGTGCAGTTTCCAAGATGAGACCTCGTAATTTGCCAAGGCTCGGGCACCCAGATCGGGTGCACGACGCGTGGTCAGGCCTGTTTTAGGTTGGCTTTCCAGCCTCCCCCGTCAAGGCAAATGCCAGGATGCCGCATGCTTCTGCGGCGAACCAGCCTCCCGTTTCGATGAGGCGAAATCAGTCGGCCGTGCCGACGTCTCCGCGGCGGTCGGAATAGATATGCAAGGGCTTAGCGCGCCCTTCGACCACTTCGCGATTGATGACAATCTCGCTGACTCCAGCAAGGCTCGGCAACTCGAACATCGAATCAAGCAAGATGGATTCCATGATCGAGCGCAGGCCCCGAGCGCCGGTTTTGCGGGCGATCGCCTTCTGCGAGATGCCGCGCAAAGCCTCCTCGGTAAGTTCGAGGCGAACATCCTCCATCTCGAACAGCCGCTGATACTGTTTGACCAGCGCGTTCTTTGGCTTGGTGAGGATATCGACGAGCGCATCCTCGTCGAGATCGTCGAGCGTCGCGACCACCGGCAAACGGCCAACGAATTCGGGGATCAGCCCGAACTTCAGCAGATCTTCCGGTTCGAGATCGCGTAGGATTTCGCCAGTCTTGCGCTCGTCCGGGCCGCGCACCTCGGCACCGAAACCGATCGAGGTGCCCTGCCGCCGCATCGCGATGATCTTTTCCAGGCCCGAGAACGCCCCGCCGCACACAAACAGAATATTGGTCGTATCGACCTGCAGGAATTCCTGCTGCGGATGCTTGCGGCCGCCCTGCGGCGGAACCGAGGCGATCGTGCCCTCCATGATCTTGAGCAATGCCTGCTGCACGCCTTCACCCGAGACATCGCGAGTGATCGACGGGTTATCGGATTTGCGCGATATCTTGTCGACCTCATCGATATAGACGATGCCGCGCTGCGCCCGCTCCACATTGTAATCGGCGGCCTGCAACAGCTTCAGGATGATGTTCTCAACATCCTCGCCGACATAACCCGCCTCGGTCAGCGTCGTCGCGTCGGCCATGGTGAACGGCACGTCGATGATCCGCGCCAGGGTTTGGGCCAGCAATGTCTTGCCCGAGCCGGTCGGCCCGACCAGCAGAATGTTTGACTTGGCCAGCTCGACATCGTTGTTCTTCGAGCCGTGGGCTAGTCGCTTGTAATGATTGTGCACCGCCACCGAGAGCACGCGCTTGGCGTGGTCCTGGCCGATTACGTAATCGTCGAGAACGCGGCAGATATCGCGCGGTCCGGGCACCCCGTCACGCGACTTTACCAGCGTCGTCTTGTGCTCTTCACGGATGATATCCATGCAGAGCTCGACGCATTCGTCGCAGATAAACACGGTCGGACCCGCAATTAGCTTCCGAACCTCATGCTGGCTCTTGCCGCAGAACGAGCAGTACAGCGTATTCTTTGAGTCGCTGCCGCTGGACTTAGTCATCGCCACTCCATCGCCGGGTCAGGCGGGCTATCCCGCCGTCCGATACGTCAGCCACGGCCGACGCATCCGGACCCCATGCCCTGATGCCAAGCCTGTCAGCCCAGCACAGGGTATGAAAGTATATGTTGTCCCGGCGGATCAACAACTAGATTACAGTTACGTTGCCTTGTGTCGCACGCGTCGTACCTTGGTCAGGCGCGGAAGCCACGTTCCTCGGGACCCGTCGGACGTGCCTCCACGACCTCGTCGACCAAACCGAACTCCTTGGCTTCCAGCGGTGACAGAAACTTATCGCGTTCGACAGCGGTCGCGATGGTCTCCAGCGCCTGGCCGGTGTGACGCACATAAATTTCGTTGAGCCGGGCCCGCAGAGCGAGGATCTCCCGCGCCTGAATTTCGATATCGGTTGCCTGGCCTTGGGCGCCGCCCGACGGCTGATGAATCATGATTCGTGAATTGGGCAGCGAGAACCGCTTGCCGTGAGCCCCCGCGCAGAGCAGCAGCGAGCCCATCGAGGCCGCCTGCCCGATGCACACGGTGGAGACCGGCGAGCGGATGTACTGCATGGTGTCATAGATCGCCAGGCCGGACGTCACGACACCCCCTGGGGAGTTTATGTAGAACGCGATGTCCTTGGTCGGGTTCTCCGATTCGAGAAACAGCAGCTGCGCGCATATCAGGCTGGCGACCGCGTCGTGCACCGGGCCGACCAGAAAGATGATCCGCTCTTTCAACAACCGCGAGTAGATGTCGTAGGCACGTTCGCCGCGGTTGGTCTGCTCGACCACCATCGGCACCAGGTTGTTCATGTACTGCTCGAAATGATCCGCCATCTCATTCTCCTAAAACCGCGGCGCCCACCGGCGCCGGGCAACCGATCCTGACGTGCCGTATCAGGCCGCTGCGGGAGCGTCGCCTTCGGCCTCGGCGTCATCAGCCGAAACGAGTTCCTGCGGCGTCACCTTGCGCTCCTCCGGCTTCGCGAGTTCGACAATCAGATCGACGACTTTCTCCTCGAAGATCGGAGCACGCAGATTATTCAGCGCATCCGGGTTCTGCCGATAATAGTCGATGACCTGGCGCTCATAACCGGGGTGGCGCCGCGCCTCTTGGGTCAACGCTTGGTTGAGCTCCTCCTGGCTTACGGTAATATTGTTCTTGCTCCCGATATCGGCAAGCAGCAGCCCTAGGCGAACGCGCCGCTCGGCTATGCGCTGGAATTCACCGCGCGCCTTTTCCTCGTCCGCATCGCCCTCGGCTTTACCGCCCTCTTCTTGATCGGCCTCTTCTTGATCGTCAGCGTCTGCTTCGGTATCGGACGCGCCTTCGAGCGCGGTCTCTTCCCAGGAGATCAGCGAGGCTCCGTCGATCGGCGCATCGGCTCCACCGGGCAGGCCGTGATGATGCCCATGACCATGCCCATGATCCTCGTGCTCGGCCGGTCTCATGCCCTCCAGCGTTTTGGAGGCGCGGTCGGAAGCGCCCTCCAACGCCGCTTCTTCCGGCGCAATGACGGCGCTGCCATCGATCGCCCGCCCCGTGTCGCTCTCGGCCGTGTCGCCTACCGCTGCGTCACCGCGGGCCGCCATCTGCTTGCGCGCTTCCTTCTCGCCTTCATACTGCGACCAAATCTGGTTGAACTCGAGCTCGACCATCCCCGGCGGCACCGCGAAGTCGAAGCGCTCCGCCAGCTTGTCGAGGAGAGCGCGCTTCAGCCGCTGGCGTGCGACATTCTCGTAGTCGCGCTGCATGCGCTGGCGGATTTCCTGCTTCAGCTCGTCGAGGTTTTCGAGGCCCATCTGCTCGGCAAGCTCGTCGTCGATCTTGGCGGGCTGGCGTTCGCGCACTTCCTTGACCGCGACCTCGAACACCCCTTCCTTCCCGGCCATGTCGGGATTTCCGTAATCCTTGGGGAAGGTCACGTTCACATTGCGCGTTTCGCCCGCCGACACGCCAACCAGCTGCTCGGTAAAGCCGGGCAGCAATCCCTCGGCGCCCAGCTCGATCTGACGGCCTTCGCCGCGGCTTCCGGGGATTTCGGTTTCGCCCATGTGGCCGACAACATCCGCCATCAGAAGGTCGCCGCTTTGCGCCGCGCGCTCGACCGGCTCCGCCTTGCGCTGTGACTCGGCGAGCCGCTCGAGCGCCTTCTGTACATCGTCATCGGGGATTTCGGTGACCAGCTTTTCGAGCGCGAGCCCCGAGAAATCCGCCTCCGGAATTTCCGGCAACACTTCCAGCGACATGGTGTATTCAAAATCGCCGCCCTCATTGGCATTGACGATCTCGATCCTCGGCTGCAAGGCCGGCCGCAGGTTCTTTTCCTGCATCGCGGCGGACGAGCTTTCCTGCACCGCATGCTCCAGCACCTCGCCGCGGATATGCGCGCCGAACCGCTTGCGCAGCAGCGTCAGCGGCACCTTGCCGGGACGGAAACCGGGGATGCGAACCTGCTTGCCAACTTCGGTGAGCCGCTCGGTGATCTTGTCCTCAAGCTCGCTGGCCGGGACGATGATCTTGAACTCGCGCTTCAGCCCTTCGGCGATGGTCTCGGTAACGTTCATCTTGGCGTGCTCACATCCATTCATTCATTACGTGCCGGCGCCTTGCGCGCGCCGTGCTGGTGCGGGCGGGGGGATTCGAACCCCCACGATTTTCATCGCTGGAACCTAAATCCAGTGCGTCTGCCAGTTTCGCCACGCCCGCTCCCGCGGGGGCGTCATTAACATAGTCGGCAGCCGGAAAATAGCGAGGCGTCAGGTCGCGAAATTCGGCCTGCTCCAGCCCCGCTCACGAAACGCGAGCGAGACTGCGCACCGCCGATGCCGCGGCGACCTTGTGCTCGGAGCGATAAGCCTCGTGATTGGCCTCGATATGGTCGAGCCGGTAATTGTAATTGACCATGACACCAGCGGATTGCTGCAGTCCCTTCACGGACACATCCCCCAGCCAGTTGAGCCGCTCGACCCGTGCACCGTTGGTCAGATGGAAATGCGCCACCGGATCGAGCGCCCGCCCGGACGCGGCACGCGCCTGCAACAGATAGCGCGCGCACAACCGCAGGAGCGGCTCGCGCAGCACCGCGGCGGTGCGGCTATCCTCCACCCAATCCGGCCGATCGAGCACGCCCAGCAGCTGCCGGTCCGCGTTATCGTCATCCGCTTCCGGAAGGATGGCCTGTATGGCCTTTGCTTCCGCCGCGAGCAGCAGCCCGCCGCTTTCGGCCTCGCGCGCCAGCCAGCGACGGAACCCCGGGATCGGCGACAGCGTCGCATAGTTCTTGAGACGCGGCAGTTCGCTCGCCAAGGCGTCCACGACCCGCTTGATCAGGAAATCGCCAAAGCTGATGCCGTTGAGGCCGCGCTGACAGTTCGAGATCGAGTAGAAAATCGCGGTATCTGCGGCTTGCGGGTCGCCGATCGGCGCCGACTGGTCGAGCAGCGTGTGAATATTGCCGGCGATGCCGTTGACGAGCGCGACCTCGACAAAGATCAGCGGCTCGTCGGGCATCCGCGGATGGAAAAAGGCAAAGCAGCGTCGGTCGGCATCCAGCCGGTTTTTCAGATCGGACCAGCCCTGGATCTCGTGCACCGCTTCATACGCCATCAGCTTTTCGAGAAGTGCCGCCGATGAGTCCCAGGTGATCCGCTGCAATTGCAGAAAGCCGATGTCGAACCAGTTGGCGAGGAGCTCGCGCATATCATCGGCGAGTGCTTGGAACGCCGGATCCTTGCTGCCGGATGCCAGCAATTCGGCGCGGCGATCGACGAGGAACTTGACCCCTTCCGGCAGCGCATTGAACTGGCGCAATAAGGTGACGCGCGGCGCCGTCAGAGCCGCTCGCAAGGCGCGCTGCGCGGCGGCACGTTCCACGGCGTCGGCGGCGCGTGTCAACCGGCCGCAGCAGGCGGCGACCGCATCGGCATCGGTATCGAAATCCTCGGCCAGCAAGCGCAGGAAGCGCTCGCGCCCGGTCGGGTTGAGCGCCAGATAGGTGCGGCCGAGTTCGGCGGCGCGGGCGCGAGCGCCGACCTCGCCGCCGCGACCGTCGAGGCAGTTCAGCATCTGCGCCCGCAATTTGGCGACGTCATCGTCAGGCAGATCGGGTCGCGGAGCGCCTCCGGACAGCACGCCGCGCGCCGAGGCCGCGATGTCGCGCCACGCCGTGCGCAGACTGCCCACGCGGTCGAGAACACTGTCGAGAAATCCAGCAGAAGCGCGATCACTCATATAGGCTCCGAGGTTACGGGGCGCGTCACGGAGGGCCATAGCTTACGGTGTTCCCGCTGTCAGAGCACGGGGCTTGAAGCCTGCCGCCCGGAGCCCAGACAAGGTGGCTGGGAGAGTTTCGATCAGGTCTTCGGCAACCAGTCCCGCGCCGAAGCGGTGCGCCGCATCGGCATGCATCCAGACCGCGGCGCAGGCTGCCTCGAACGCCGGCATGCCTTGCGCCATCAGCCCAAGCACGATACCGGCCAGTACATCGCCAGAGCCGGCGGTCGCCAGCTCGGGCACGCCGTTGCAATTGATCGCGGCGCGTCCATCGGGCGCGGCGATCACTGTATCGCTACCCTTCAGGAGCACAATGGCGCCGCTTTCAGCGGCGGCGCGGCGCGCGCGATCCAGCTTGTTGTCGCCCTGATGATTGAAAATCCTGGCAAATTCGCCCTCGTGCGGGGTCAACACCGGGGCTGGCACATCGTCCGCCGCGATCGCCGCGAACAGGGCGCATGGATCGTCTGCGAAAACGGTAAGGGCATCCGCATCGAGTACCATGTGTTTCTTGGCGGCGAGCGCGGCCACTACCTTGTCGCGTGTCTCGGCACCGACACCGGCCCCCGGGCCGACCAGCACAGCGTTGCGCCGTTTGTCGGCGAGCGCCGCCCGAAACGCCTCGATACCATCGACCGGCTGGACGATGATCCCGGTCAGAGCGGCGGCGTAGACGGCAAAGGCGGCCTGAGGCGCCGCGACCGTTACCAGGCCGGCGCCGGTTCGCGCTGCCGCCCGGGCCGCGAGCCGCCCGGCCCCGGTCATCACCGCGCCGCCGGCGATCAGCGCGTGACCGCGCGTATATTTGTGACTGCCCGCTCCCGGCCACGGAAATCGCGCCAGCCAGGACGCCGGCTCGTTCGCCACGGTGCGCGGCCTGACCTGATCCAGCACCGGCGCAGGGATGCCGATTTGCGCGATCACCGTCTCACCGCAGTATTGCCGACCAGGAAGCAGTAGATGGCCGGGCTTGCGGCGAAAAAAGGTAACGGTCAGCGCCGCCCGAGGCGCGATGCCGCGAACCGCCCCACTGGCGCCATCAATACCGCTTGGCACGTCGACCGCGACCAACGGCAGCGGCCGATCGCGCAAGGCCGCGATGACCTCGTGGGCCGTCCCGTCGAGCGGCCGCGCCAGCCCGGCACCAAACAGCGCGTCAATGACCAGCCCGGCGCCCTTGATGCTCGACAGCGCCAATGCCTCCACCGGGCCGTCCCACCGGTCGGCGGCAATCGCGGCGTCGCCCTTCAGCCCCGTACGCACCCCGAGCAGCGCGAGGCGCACCAGCCAGCCACGTTCGGCCAGAATGCGCGCCGCGATAAATCCGTCGCCGCCATTGTTGCCGGGGCCGCACAGCACGGCGACCGGCCGTTTGGTCCAGCGGCGCGACACGGCATCCGCCACCGCCCGGCCGGCATTTTCCATCAGCTCGATGCCGGGAGTGCCGCCCGCAACGGTCAGCCGGTCTGCCTCGCCCATCTCGGTGGGAGAAAGCAGCGCGTGGCACTGCCAGCCGTCGCTCATGTCGGCCGGTTCAGCTTGAGCGGGCGCCGCGCACTCCCGCGGCTAGCGCGCGAATATCGCCAAGCACCGCCTCGACCAATCCCGGCTTGGCGTTACCATGAGGGTCGAGATTGAGCGCCAGGCGCTCGACCACGGCCGAGCCGACCACCGCCGCATCCGCCGCGCGGGCGATTTCGGCCGCCTGTTGCGGCGTCCTGATCCCGAACCCGACCGCGACGGGCAGTTTGGTGAAGCGACGCAGTCGCTCGACAGCCGACGTCACACTCGCCGCCTCGGCGGAGCGGGTGCCGGTTATGCCGGCGATCGCCACGTAGTAAACAAAGCCACTGGCGTGCTCGACAATCGTCGGCAGCCGGACCTCATCGCTGGTCGGCGTGGCAAGCCGGACAATGTCGAGCCCGGCGGCCCGCGCCGGGACGGCGAGTTCGTTATCCTCCTCGGGCGGCAGATCGACGATGATCGCGCCATCCACCCCCGCTGCCACCGCGTCGCGCGCAAATGCCTCGGCGCCATAGCGGTAGATCGGGTTGTAATAACCCATCAGCACCAGGGGCGTGTCGTTGTCGCGCGCGCGCAAGGTGCGCACCATCGCCAGCGTGCTGCGCAAGGTGGCGCCTTGCTTCAGAGCCCGCAGACCCGCCGCCTGGATCGCGGGTCCATCGGCCATCGGGTCGGAAAACGGCATGCCGATCTCGATCAGATCGGCCCCGGCACCGGCCAGCCCTTCGAACAGCTGCTGCGAGGTCGCCGGATCAGGGTCGCCGGCGGTCAGATAAATGACGAGACCCGCGCGGCCCTCTTGGCGGAGTTTCGCGAACCGCTTTTCGATGCGGCTCATGGCATGTGCTCGCTGTTAGTGGATCCTCCGCCCTTTGCCGGGGAGGTGGCTCGCGCAGCGAGACGGAGGGGGCTGTGGGTGGCGGGTGCCGCATGCCCCCTCCACCATGCTGCGCCTGGTCCCCCTCCCCCGCTTCGCAAGGGAGGATCGATGCGCGCCTTCACAGCTTCACACCCAGATGATCGGCGACGGCGAAGATGTCCTTGTCGCCGCGCCCGCACATGTTCATGACCATCAAATGGTCGCGCGGCAGGGTTGGCGCGATCTTGGCGACATGCGCCAATGCATGCGCCGGCTCCAAGGCCGGGATGATCCCCTCCTGGCGGCTGCACAGCTGAAACGCCTCGAGCGCCTCGCGGTCGGTGATCGACACGTATTCAACGCGCTCGAGATCGTGCAGCCAGGCGTGCTCCGGACCAATGCCCGGATAGTCCAGACCGGCCGAGATCGAGTGCGCGTCCTTGATCTGCCCGTCATCGTCCTGCAGCAGGTAGGTGCGGTTGCCATGCAAGACGCCGGGCAGACCGCCATTCAGCGACGCAGCATGCATGCCCGTGTCGATGCCGTGCCCCGCCGCCTCGACCCCGATCATGCGCACGCCTGGGTCGTCGAGAAAGGGGTGGAACAGCCCCATCGCGTTCGAGCCGCCCCCAATGCACGCGACCAGCGAGTCCGGCAGCCGCCCCTCTGCCTTGTGCATCTGCTCGCGGGTTTCGCGGCCGATGATCGATTGAAAATCGCGCACCATCGCCGGGTAGGGGTGCGGTCCCGCTACCGTACCAATCACGTAGAACGTGTCGTCGACATGCGCGACCCAGTCGCGCAGCGCGTCGTTCATCGCGTCCTTTAGGGTCGCGGTGCCCGAATGCACCGGCATGACCTCCGCACCGAGCAATTTCATGCGGAAGACGTTCGGCTTTTGCCGCTCGATATCGGTGGCGCCCATGTAGACGATACACGGAATGTCGAAGAGGGCGCAGGCCGTCGCGGTGGCGACGCCGTGCTGCCCGGCGCCGGTCTCGGCGATGATGCGGCGCTTGCCCATGCGACGCGCCAATAGTACCTGGCCGAGCACGTTATTTATCTTGTGCGCCCCGGTGTGGTTGAGCTCGTCGCGTTTGAAATAGAGCTTGGCCCCGCCGAAATGCCGGGTCAGCCGCTCCGCGAAGTAGAGCGGGCTCGGACGCCCGACATAGTGCTCGAGATAATAGGCCAGCTCGGCGTGGAAATTCGGGTCGTCCTTGGCTTCATTGTACGCGCGCTCGACCGACAGGATCAGCGGCATCAGGGTTTCGGCGACGTAGCGTCCGCCATAAAGCCCGAAATGACCGCGAGCGTCGGGGCCGCCGCGATAGGTATTGGGTGTCTGCATCGCCTTGGTATGCACCACCGAGGCAATGAGGTCACGGAGGATTTAACGACGCCACCATCATCCGCCGAAAGCAGCGGAGCAGCGGGCTGGGCCCCAAACGAGTGAGCCGCCAACGGCCTCACCCCGCGTTACCGGCGAAAATCCGGGACCCGCCCCCTACCACTTCATAGCCGAGGCATGGAGCCCGCCAGGCGTCGGGAATGCGGCTTAACGTGCGGCAGGTGTCCCATCATAGCAGGGTTACAACTGACGCGCTCGAGCGAGGAATTCACGGATTTTGCCCGGGTCCTTCTCGCCGGCACGGTGCTCGACGCCGGAAGAGACATCGACCGCGGTCGCGCCGGAGATGCGCACCGCCTCGGGCAGCAAATCGGCCGTAAGACCACCCGACAGCATCCAGGGCCGTTGCCACCGCCGCCCGGCAAGCAGGCGCCAGTCGAAGGTGAGCCCGTTGCCGCCGGGCAGGGCGCCCTCGCGCCGCGGCGGCTTGGCGTCGAACAGGAGCATGTCGGCGGCATCCTCGTAGGCGGCTGCCGCCGGCAGATCATTCTCACCGGCGATCGCGATAGCCTTCATGATTGGCCGCCCGAAACGCCGCTTCACCGCGGCGATACGCTCGGCACTTTCGTGGCCGTGAAGTTGCAAAAGGTCGATCGGCGCCGCGTCGAGCACCGCGGCAATTTCGTCGTCGGATGCATCGACAAACAGCCCGACACGGCGCACCGAGACGGGAATCCGGTCGCATAGGGCGCGGGCACGCTCCGGCGTGACCGAACGCGGGCTGCGCGGATAGAAGACGAAGCCAATATAGGCCGCGCCACCCTCGACGGCGGCGGCAACGGCGTCCTCACTCGAAAGACCGCATATCTTTGCGTCGATGGTCACGTTGCTCCGGCCTGCAAATGCACCATCCCTCAGATAGGCGGACTGGACACCGCGATCACCGGACAAGGCAAAAGGGCGGACAAACAAAAAAGGCGGGGATCGCTCCCCGCCCTTCCCGTTGCTTCTTGCCTCAGGCGGCGTGCAGCAGATCGAGATACTGCTCGTAAACCGTCATGTTCTTGCCGAAGGAGATCGCCGCAGCCTGCGCGCCGCACACCAGGTGCATCCAGCGCCAAGCCTCGCGGGTGTTGCGGTATTCCTCGACAATCGCGTTGTGGTGCTTGAAGGCGTGCATCTCGGTGAAGTTGTCGTGGCAGACAATCTCGGCGAGGCGGGCAATAAGTGCCTGCGGATCGTAGCCCTTCTGCATGTACTGCGTCGCCAGATTGATCGTCTCCTTGACCTCCGGCACAGCCCGCATCAGGCCGAGATTGGTCACCTGCGACCAGTCCGTCGGCGGCTGATTGTAGATGCTGTGCTGGATCGCATCGAGCAGCGCTTCCTGCGAACGCTCCGGCAAAGCCGCCACTTCGGCCATGTCGGGTTGCGCGCCCGGCGGCTCCATCCGGGTCGCCGTCGAGCGGATTTCGGGGCCCAGATGCCAGTTCATCAACAGCAGCAGCTTGCTGCGAAGATTGAGACCATCCAGGCTGATGAGGTAGCGGCGGAGATTGATGCTGGTGTGCAGGTGCACATCCATCGGATTGCCGCCAAGGGAGCGCATGAACAGGCCGGCGGCACCAATCGACAATGCCTCGCCCGCGCCATCCAGCGACAAGCCCCTGCGCAACGCGCTGGCGATCATCACCGGGATTTCGGCAAATTCTTCGACCTGACCGATATTCTTTCCGAGGCGGCCGATCGCGACCGTCTCATCGTCGCCGCTCTGCTGCCGGGTGACGCGTTCCATAAGCTTGTTGTCTTCGATCAGCGCGTCGAGCTCGGGCTGCGGCGGCGCCACCGGGAACCGCGCCGCATAGCGCACCGACGGCCGCATCAACAGCGGCAGATACTGCTTGTCCAGGAAGCCGGCCTGGATCGCCCGCCACGTGTACCCGGGAAACACGAAGTAGTGGTCATCGATGTTGTTCTTCGGGATGGCAACGCTCATCAGCAGGTCGAATGCCTTGATGGGCTCCACGTTCTGCCACAGCCACTGAAAGATGTGGTCCGCCTTATTGCTTTCGCCACGGCTGCACGCCATCAGAAAGGCCGCCTTGGCAGCATCGAAATCAGCGAATTTGAGAGGCTCGAACTTGAGAAGCTGAAACGGCCCCGTTACCGGATCGTTGATGTGCTTGTTCGACAGTGCGACGTGCTGCAGTACCGGAAGGAACCGCTCCTCGCCCTGGCCTTCGAGCCGTTTGACGAGATGCGAGAGCGCATATAGCCCAGCGAGCGGATGCAATGGCCCGCCGTGATGGCCCGGCGGGTTGTCGGCTGAGCGTGTCACTGCGAGAGCGGAGGCGGTCAGCATCGTCTGCAAGGGCAGGCCGGCGCGCAGCTTCTCGAGCGTACGGTTAATGATTTCGCTCGGCGGAGTGTCTTCGACGAACTGGACCAGGGGTTCAATCGTCGAGGAATATTGTACGCGTTCCGGCATCGGCATGAGGTTTCTCCTTCGTCGTGACAGCCTGCGGGGCAAATCCAATCAGCGGCGGCGCTCTCTCCGTACAAAACCCGGGCCATGCCCGAGCAAGGCAGCCATGTCGTTAAGGGCTGATCGTCCGGCCCGCTTAACGATGTGTCAACGCGTTTCGCGCTGCTGCATGGGGACCTGTGTTTAACGCATGCCCCGCCCTTCCCCACGAGAATAACCGACGGGGTCGTCCGCGCCATGGCTGACGTGCTATAGAGCGTGGCTGGTACAATAAAGCCGGCAAGCAATAGCGGACCTGAATGCCTCGACCCGGTGACGACATTCCGGTGCGCCTGCGCGGTGATGAGCGATCCCCGGCGGCAACATCCATTATGCCGCTTTCGGCCCAGGCCCTGTTGCGCGGCCGGCGCCTGGTGCTCGCCTCCCGCAGCGCGGCGGCCCTGGCCGCGGGTGTCGGATTTCTCTGGCCGAGCCTGAGCGAAGCCGCTCTCGTCTGGCTGTTTGCCGGATATGCCTTTCTCGACGGGGCGCTGACGGTGAGCGGCGGCGGCTGGTCGCCGGCATATCGCCGCGTTTGGCCTCTGCTGACCGGCGGCTTCATCAGCATGCTCGGCGGCGGCACGGCCTATGTCTGGCCCCACATGTCGCCGTTGCTGCTCGGCAATATCGCCTCCGTATGGGCGCTCGGTATCGGGCTGATGTTTCTCGCGGCGTCATTCAGCCTGCGCTGCGGCGACCCGCAGCATCTGTGGTTCGGGTGTGCGATCGCCGCGCTGCTATTCGCGCGCGCCCTGCTGTCGCATGTGGCCAGCGACGTGATCATCTTGTCGACATGGCTGGCACTTTATGCCCTGGCCATGAGCGTGCTGTTTCTCAAGCTCGCGCTGCAGCATTACGACCTCTGGCTGGAATAGCCGGTTCAATCCACGGCAACGAGGAAAGGTGTCGGCATGACCCAACCGCATGGTCCGCTGCAAGGAGTGAAGGTGGTGGCGTGCTCGACCGCCCAGGCCGGCACCGTGCCGTACATGCTGATGGCCGATCTCGGTGCCGAGGTCATCAAGATCGAGGTGCCGGGGGTCGGCGACAACTCACGCGGTTCCACGATCCTGCCGGGCATGCCGAGCACCTATTTTGAAACAAATAATCGCGGCGTGAAAAGCGTCACGCTGAACCTGAAAGAGGCAGAAGGTCGCGAAATCCTGCGCAAACTGGCCGCCACGGCCGACATTTTCGGCCAGAATTTCCGACCTGGCGCTGCCGAAAAAAACGGCTTCGGCTATGAGGAACTGCGCAAGGCAAATCCAAAGCTCGTCTACATCTCCGTGTCGGGGTACGGGCCGCAAGGCCCCAACGCGCATCTGCCCGGCACCGATTCGATGGCGCAGGCGCTCGGTGGCATCGCCCAGGCCTATTCGACACCGGGTCAGCCGCTGCGTACCGGGATCGTGTCGGTGGCCGACGAGACCTGCGCGATCCTGGCCTTTGGTGGCGCGCTCGCGGCGCTGACCCACGCTCGCGCTACCGGGATCGGACAAAAGGTCGACTGCTCCCTGCTCGGCGGCCAGATCCGGCTGATGGGCTGGACCCTGACCACGGCGATGTGGCGCGACCGGGATCCGGTCACCGGCCAGGCCCGCATCACCGGAACGCCCGACCGCCCCGGCATCAGCGCCAGCTTCAATGACCAGGACGGCAAGCCACTGGTTTTCCAGCTCAACAGCGAGCGCCATTGGCGCGATGCAATGACCGCACTGGGATTTTACGAGCGGCTTGAGCTGGCCGGCTTTGGCAAGCTCGGTGTGGTCGTCGAGGCGGCCGATAAACGCACCGAATTGCTGGCCACGCTTGACCAGTTGTTCGCTACCGGAGTGCGCGACGACTGGGTGGCACGGTTGCGCGCCGCCGACATCGTCTCGGCACCCATCAACACGCTGCTGGAAGCCTCGAACGATCCCGACGTGCTGGCCAATGGCTACGTCACCGAGGTCGAATACCCGCAATACGGCCGGACGCTGAAGGTGCACGGTTCGCCGTGGCATTTCTCGGAGACGCCGGCGCAATACGGCATCGCCCCACAGCTGGGTGCCGATAACGAGGCGGTGCTGGGCGATATTGGATACTCTGCGGCGCAGATCGCCGATCTGCGGGCGCGCAAGATCATCTGAACCTACTTACGGGAGACACGCAGATGCATTTCGACCTGGCGGCGATTCCGCCGACCGAGGGTTATAAATTGCTCGTCAGCACGGTGGTGCCGCGGCCGATCGCGCTGGCCACAACGGTCAACGCCGCGGGCCAGATCAACGCCGCACCGTTCAGCTTCTTCAATGCCGTCAGCTCGAACCCGCCGGTCGTCGTGCTGGGGATCAGCCCCGGCGACCCGGCCCTGAACCCCGGCTTTGAGGGCTACAAGGACACCGAGCGCAACATCCGCGACACCGGCGAGTTCGTCGTTAACCTGGTCGACGAGGCATTGGCCGAGCGGATGAATGTCTGCGCCGTCGATTTTCCGAAGGACGTCGAGGAACTTAACGAGGCCAAACTGACCGCGGTGGCCTCCGTCGGCGTCAAGCCGCCGCGTATCGCCGAGGCGCCAGTCAGCTTCGAATGCCAGCGTATCACCGGCCTGTCCCTCGGGCCGCGCTCCACCCTCGAGGTGGGCCGCGTGATCCATATCCACATTCGCGACGATCTGGTCGACCCGCAGAAATATTACGTGGCTACCGAGAAGATGCGGCTGGTCGGCCGCATGCACGGGCGCGGCTGGTATGCCCGCACCAGCGATTTGTTCCTGATGGACCGCATCAGTCTCGGCGAGTGGAAAGACCGCAACGGATGAGCTGGCGGGTTCTGAGACCAGCACTTTGCTTTTTTTGGCTGATGGTGGGAGTGGCGGCGGCGCAGCCGCAGATGCCGGCGGGCTCGAAAAACTTCAACCCGCCGGGCAGTGTGCCGAATTATTTCAGCAACGAGGCGGGCGCCATCCGTGGCGGTGTCGCCGCCGTACCGCCACCCGGCGCCTCCTATATCGTGCCATCGGTGCGACCGCGCAGTTATGCCTCGGCGGATCGGAGCGCTCGCATGCGCGTCGGCCGCTATCGCGTCGTGGCGCGGAGCCGGCACGCCAGCCGCCACGGCCATGCGGTGTCGCGTGCGCGTGAACGGGAGCGCCCCCGCGTCGCGCATGTCCGCACCGTCGCCGCGCGATCCAGCGCCCATAGCGCGCACGGCGGCCGCAGCGGGCGGCGGCGTTAGCACGGCCAACCCGCGTTGGACAGGACGGCATGGGCAGCCATATAAGCCAGCACCATGCCCCGAATGCTCGATCGCAGGATCGCTTTCCGCAAGATGCACGGGCTCGGCAATGATTTTGTCGTGCTCGACCGCCGCCGCGATGATATCGCGGTCGGCGCCCCGGGCGCGCGCCGCCTCGCCGACCGGCATTTCGGTATCGGCTGCGACCAGCTGATCCTGATCGAGCCGCCTACGGCAACCGCCGCGCAGGCTTTTATGCGCATCCTCAACGCCGATGGCAGTGAGGCCCAGGCCTGCGGCAACGCCACAAGGTGTATCGCACAGTTGATCGCCGGCGAAACCGGGCGTGACCGGGTGGCCATCGAGACCCTGGCCGGTGTGCTGCCGGCCGAGATCCTGGCGGACGGGCGTGTGACCGTCGATATGGGGCCAGCCCGCACTGGCTGGCGCGATATCCCCCTCGCGCAGGAGAGCGACACACTGGCCGCAGGCGTCGCGCCGAGCCCACTCGGCCGGCCCGTTTGCACCAATATGGGCAACCCGCACGCGACATTCTTTATCGAGGATGCCGACGCGCTTTCCGATCTGCCCGTGCTGGGCTCGCGGCTGGAGCACGATCCCCTGTTTCCGGAACGCGCCAATATCGGCGTGGCGAGCCTGTCCCATCCCGATCGCATCAGGTTGCGGGTGTGGGAGCGCGGCGCCGGCGAGACGCTGGCCTGCGGCAGCGGCGCCTGCGCGGCGCTGGTCGCCGCGCATCGCCGCGGTCTGACCGGGCGGCGCGCTATCGTCGCCCTGAATGGTGGCGATCTCGAAATCTTCTGGCGTGATGACGGGCATGTCGAAATGACGGGACCGGCTGCCCTCGCCTTTGAGGGTTCGTTCGACGCAGCGCTGCTGGCCGACTGACGCCATGGCCGGAGTCGACGTCGTTACCTTTGGCTGTCGCCTGAACGCGTATGAGAGCGAGATCATCCGCGGCGCCGCGACCGAGGCCGGGCTGGCCGACACAGTTATCGTCAACACCTGTGCCGTCACCGCCGAGGCCGAACGCCAGGCGCGGCAGTCGATCCGCCGCGCCCGGCGCGAACGGCCGGAGGCGCGCATCATCGTCACCGGATGTGCGGCGACGCTGGCCCCCGAACGCTATACCGCGCTCGATGGCGTTACGGCGGTGCTCGACAACACGGCGAAGCTGAAGACCGAGACTTATCGGCCGCTATCCGCTCCTCTACCCCGCGATTCCGAGGCGGTCGCCCCATCTCCCACTTCGCCGGAGACGGGGGCAGCGCGGGTGCGAGGCTATCTTGAGGTGCAGCATGGTTGCGACCATCGCTGCACCTTTTGTATCATTCCCTATGCGCGCGGCGGCAGCCGTTCCGTGCCACTGACGGAGATCGTTGCGCGGGCTCGCGTCATGGCAGCGGCTGGCTGCCGCGAGATCGTGCTGACTGGGGTGGACCTCACAGCCTATGGCGCCGATCTGCCGGAACAGTCGAGCCTCGGCGGCATGGTACGCGATCTCCTCGCCGCCGTGCCGGACGTTCCCCGATTGCGGCTGTCCTCGCTCGATCCGAGCGAAGTAGACGAACCCCTGTGGGAATTGCTCGGCTCCGAGCCACGGCTGATGCCGCATCTGCATTTCTCGTTTCAGGCCGGCGATGATCTGATCCTGAAGCGGATGAAGCGCCGGCATACGCGGGCACAAGCGCTCGCGGCCGTGCAGCGGGCGCGGCGGCTACGCCCGGAGGTCGCGATCGGCGCCGACCTGATCGCCGGCTTCCCGACGGAGAGCGACGACATGTTCCGCCGTAGCCTCGATCTGGTTGAGGAATGCGGCATCGCCTTTTTGCACGTCTTCCCTTACAGCCCTCGCCCGGGTACGCCGGCCGCCCGCATGCCGCAGCTCGACGGCGGCTTGATCCGTGCACGCGCCGCCCAGTTGCGGGAGGCCGGCATGGCGGCGATGGAGGCCGACGCGAACAGCCGCATCGGAACCGAAAACGAGGTGCTGGTCGAACGGCCTGGCCGCGGCCGCGCCACCTTCTACACCCCAGTTAACCTCGATCCGGAGATCCCGGCCGGTGCGGTGGTGCGAACGCGCCTTACCGGGCGGCGCGGCCCGAACATGATTGGAGTGCCAGTGGCATGAGGTTCTGGCGACGCAATGTGCCGGTCGATCCCGGCGCCAACACCGACACGATCGCGCCGGAGGTCCCGCCCATTCCGGCTCCGATACCGCCGGCGCCGGCGGTACCTCCACCGCCGCCATCCCCACCACCGGTCGCGCGCGAAGCCGAGCCGCCGGTAGCGCCGCCGCCGGCCGCGCCTTATGTCGCCCCGTCGATATTGGCCCCGGAAGCTCCGCCGCCGCCTCCAGCCGCCGCCCCGGCGACAGCGCCAGCATCCTCTACCGAGGGCGCGCGGGCCTGGTTCAACCGGCTGCGCACCGGGCTCTCGCGCAGCTCCAACCGGCTCAACGACGGCATCAACACCATCTTCAACCGCCGGCGTCTCGATGATGAGGCGCTGGAGGAGTTGGAGGAGTTGCTGGTCGCCAGCGACATGGGCTCAGGCGTTGCGCGCGATGTCGTCGACGGCCTTCGCAAGGCCCGCTTCAACCAGGAAGTCGCACCCGAGGAAATCCGCGTCGCGCTGGCCGAGCAGGCGCTGCGCCTGATCGAATGGGTGCAGAAGCCGCTGCGCATCGACCCGACGAAAAAGCCATTCACGATTCTGGTTGTCGGGGTCAACGGCAGCGGCAAGACCACGACGATCGGGAAGCTCGCCAAGCAATACCGTGATTCCGGAAAGAGCGTCATGCTGGCGGCCGGCGATACGTTCCGCGCCGCCGCGGTCGAGCAATTGCAGATCTGGGGCGATCGTGCGAACTGTCCGGTGATAACCCGTCCGACCGGCTCCGACGCTGCCGGCCTCGCCTATGACGCCTTCGTCAAGGCCCGCGAGGAGGGTACCGAAATTCTGCTGATCGACACCGCCGGCCGACTGCACAACAAGGTCGACCTGATGGGCGAGCTGCAGAAGATCGTCCGCGTCATGAAGAAGGTCGACCCCGAGGCGCCGCACGCTGTGCTGCTGGTACTGGACGCGACAGTCGGCCAGAACGCGCATGCCCAGGCCGAAACCTTCCGCGACATGATCGGCGTCACCGGCATTGTCATGACCAAGCTCGACGGCACCGCCAAAGGCGGCGTGCTGGTGTCATTGGCCGAGAAATACGGCATCCCGATCCACCTGATCGGCATCGGCGAAAGTGCCGAGGATCTGCGCCCGTTCGACGCCCGCGCCTACACCCGCAGCCTCGTCGGACTCGACGCCTGAGGGCGGCCCGAACGCACGATCTCGTGGGGTGTCCGCTGATGCGCCCGCTTGCCGCGTTTACGGCCGAGCAGCGGCGGCAGGTGCGGTTTGTGCTGACCGATATCGACGACACGCTGACAAGCGATGGGCGACTGACGGCGGCGGCATACGAGGCGTTGGAGCGGCTGGCGCGTCGCGGGTATCGCGTTGTGCCGGTGACCGGAAGGCCATCCGGGTGGTGCGATCTGATCGCGCGGTTCTGGCCGGTCGATGCGGTAGTCGGCGAAAACGGCGCGTTCTGGTTCCGCTATGACCACACAGCGCGTTCGATGACCCGCCGCTTCTGGCAGAGCGACGGTGAGCGCGCGATCGCGCGGCATCGGCTCGACGAACTCGCCACGCAAATTGTCGCTGCTGTGCCCGGCAGCAGGATTGCCGCCGACCAGCCCTACCGCATCGCCGATCTGGCGATCGATTATTGCGAGGATACCGGGCCCTTGCCGCCGACCGAGGCGGAACGCATCGCCGAACTGATGCGCGCCGCAGGCGCCACCGCCAAGATCAGCTCGATTCACGTCAATGGCTGGTTCGGCGACTGGGATAAACTGGCGATGAGCCGCCGCCTCTTCGCCGAGGCCTTCGCGACCGATCTCGATCGCGAGCGCGACGCGGTCGTGTTTATCGGCGACTCACCGAATGACGAACCGATGTTCGGCCACTTCCCACTCAGTATAGCCGTGGCAAATATCCGTCCCTATCTGCCGCTGTTGGAGCACAAGCCGGCGTTCATCACCGAAGCCGAGGCAGGCGCCGGATTTGTCGAGGTGGCGGAGATGTTGCTGGGGTGAGCGAGATGCTCGATCTGCTGGTCGTCGGCGGCGGCATCAATGGCGTTGGCATCGCGCGCGACGCGGCCGGCCGCGGCCTCAGCGTATTGCTTTGCGACAAGGGCGATCTCGGCGGCGCCACCTCGTCGGCCTCCAGCAAACTGGTGCATGGCGGGTTGCGCTATCTCGAGCACGGCGAATTCCGCCTGGTTCGCGAGGCCCTGGCCGAGCGCGAGGTATTGATGGGCATGGCGCCGCATCTGGTGCGGCCGCTGCGCCTCGTCCTGCCGCACGGACCGGGGTCACGGCCGCAATGGATGCTGCGCGCCGGCCTGTTTCTTTACGACCACCTCGGTGGCACGCGCAGCCTGCCCGGCAGCGAGGCTCTCGATCTCCGCCATGATCCGCGCGGCGCTCCCTTGCGCGATACGGTGCGGCGCGGCTTTGCCTTCTCCGATTGCCGCACCGATGACAGCCGCCTGACGGTTGCCACCGCACGGGATGCAGCCCGGCGCGGCGCCGAAATCCTGCCACGCACTGCGCTTGTGGCGGCGACACGCCATGCCGATTACTGGCGCGTCGAATTGCGCGCCGCCGATGGCTCGCGGCGAGAGGTGGCGACGCGGGTCTTGGTCAATGCGGCGGGGCCATGGGTGCTCGATCTATTGCGCGCCGCCGGCGTGCCATCGCGCGCCCGGCTGCGGCTGGTCAAGGGCAGCCACATCGTTGTGCCGCGTCTTTACCCGGGCGAGCACGCCTATCTGCTGCAAAACGACGATCGGCGCGTCGTCTTCGTCATCCCGTATGAGGGCGACTTCACGCTGATCGGCACCACCGAGCGGCCCTATGCCGGCGACCCCGCCACCGCGGAGATCGCACCGGAGGAAATCGACTATCTCTGCCGCGCGGTCGGGCGCTGGTTCGATGTTGCGCCCGGTTCCGGCGATGTGGCCTGGGCATATGCGGGGGTGCGTCCGCTCTACGAGGATAGTGCCGCCAGTGCGTCGGCGGTAACGCGTGATTACGTGTTCGATCTGGACACGCACGGTGCCTCCGCGCTGTCGGTATTTGGCGGCAAGTTGACGACCTATCGCCGGCTCGCCGAGCACGCACTGGCGAAATTGGCCCCGCACTTGCCACCGACCGGGCCGGCCTGGACCGCACATTCGCTGCTGCCCGGCGGCGACGGAGTGACGACGGGTCGCCTCGGAGAGTTCATCGCCGGGTTGCGGCGGGATTATCCGTTCCTCGATGCCGCCACCGCGCGACGCTTTGCGGAGGCTTTTGGCGGTGAGGCCCGAACCATCCTCGGCGACGCCACGCGGCCGAGCGATCTCGGGGCCGCTTATGGAGCGGGGCTGAGCGAGGCGGAAATCGCCTGGCTGACGGCGCAGGAATGGGCCGTCACCGCCGATGACATCATCTGGCGCCGCAGCAAGCTCGGCCTGCGCCTGACACCGCCGCAGATCGCGGTATTGCGCCACCGCCTCGATGATGGCAGCTCAACCGACACTGTAGCTGCCGCTCCCCGCGGGCGAGGCGAGGGTTGGGGTGCGGGGCAAGCGGTCGCGCTTACCTCGCCAATGCCGGACAGGTCCGCAACTGCTGCAACGGCGGATCCCCCTCACCCTGCCCTCTCCCCGCGCGCGGGGAGAGGGTGAAATACGACTACTTCTTACCGGCCACGGCGCTCTTCGGGTTGAGGCTCTGGATGTGGCCGCTTTCGGTGCCGGCGGTCGGGTCGATCACCGCGTTGATCAGCGCCGGCTTGCCCGAGGCGAGCGCCTCGGTCAGCGCGGCGGTGAGGCTCGGCGTGTCGGTACAGTAATAGCCGCGACCGCCGAACGCCTCGATGATCTTCTCGTAATGCGCATCGCGCAGGAGGCCGGTCGGCGTGTAGGGGGTGCCCTCCGGGTCGCCGCGATAAACGCCGTTATTGTTGAAGATGATCGTCGTGATCGGCAGGTCGTAGCGGCAGATCGTCTCGATCTCCATGCCGCTGAAGCCAAAGGCGCTGTCCCCCTCGATCGCGACGACCGGCTTGCCGGTCTCGACCGCCGCGGCGACCGCATAGCCCATGCCGATACCCATCACGCCCCAGGTGCCGCTGTCGAGGCGGTGGCGCGGCTTGTCCATGTCGATGATGTTGCGGCCGAAATCGAGCGTGTTGGCGCCCTCGTTGACGACATACACATCCGGCTGGGTCGCAATCGCGTTGCGCACCGCGCGCAGCGCCGAGGAGAAATTCATCGGGCTGGGATCGGCGTTGAGCCGCGCCGCCATGCGCTCGACATTCTGCTGTTTGCGCTTGCCAATCTCGTCGGCCCACGCCGCCTGCCGCTTGATCTGGCCAGGCTTGAGCGCGGTGTTGAACGCGGCGAAGACCGACTTGATGTCGCCGAT
>JAFAYW010000131.1 GCA_019240125.1 Alphaproteobacteria bacterium | reverse complement strand
TGGCGGCTCCCTCGGAATCGACATCGCGGGTGGCCAGCGCATCACCAGCGACGGAATGACCTTTGAGCTCATCCGCGTGAAGCAGGTACGTCGGGGCTCTGCCGGCGCGCAGGCGGGTTTCCATGCCAACGATCAGATCATCGCCGTCGACAGCAGGGTTTTTCCCGACCTCGTCGCTTTTGCCTCCTATGTCCGGTCAATCAGGCCTGGCGATCGGATTACTGTCGACTACTTGCCGGCCGGCGGCGGTCCACAGAGTGCCGAACGTGTGGAGGTTACCCTGGCCGGCGGCGACGCCGCGCCGGCGAACCGCCAGCAGCCCGAGCAAGCGGGTAGCATGTCAACGCGTACCAAGATCGGGATCGCCGCGGTTGCTCTCTTCGGCTGCTACGAGCTGGGCTGCTTCAAGCGGCACCAGCGGACGCCAGCCCAGCCGAACGGGACGCGCTGAACCCAGAAACGTCCCCGTTCACCATCTCAGGAGACAGTGCATGAGCATTTTCGGCTCGATCATGCCCCGCTGCTGCGCGATCCGAAGCCGGAGATCGCCGCGCCGGTGCCCCTGCACTAAATCGCCAATAAGGGGCCGGCCATGGTAATTTCGCTGACTGCGATGATGGCATTGCAATCTATGGTCGGCACGATAGGCGCGGCGGTAGGCGTCACAGATTCACAGATGAGTGGTCAAACGAACCAGGTAGGCGTTTGGCTGCCATCCGCTCGTCTCCCGAGGGCGCTGTTAGCTCAGCGCGTGGAAATTCTGCGCCAATGCAGCCGCTGCTAAGCCCTACCGTCCGCGCTCGCACCCTTGGGGGCTTCGGTGGATGATCGCGCGCCATTTTCGGTTCGGCGCGCCTCGTTTCTACAATATGACAAAGCAGCTATCTAGTCAGGAACAGCCGGTATCAATTCTACCTCGCCAACCATGTGGCCATTGTTACTCAAACCCACGCAAGCGCCCGACAGTACGCTATGTACCGCCTGGAGTAGCTCCAACACTTTAGGCTTCTGCACGACACGTGTGACACCAAGATCAAGCGGGCGTGCGTCGGTGTCGCAACCAAGCACCGAACTGAACATCAATACCGGCACGGAAGGGCCCACTACCCTTCGGAACTGGCGGACGACTCGCAGGCCGCTCACCCCTGTTGGTTCCTGCTCGACGATCAGGAGCGTGATTTTTGGCAGCTCGGCGAGGAACTCGGCTCCACTGGCATAGGTCATGACCGTGAAACCGTGGACCTCCAAGAGAAATTGAATCGCACTACGTACCGCAGCATCGTCGTCGATCAGTGCAACCATCGGCTTTGACAGGCCGATGTCGAGCGGGGAAGCAGTGACAGTCATCTGATTGCCCTGTGATCATAGAAGCCTGGGAGTAATCCCTACCGCTTAGCAGCGCCGCCTTTAGAACGACCGTTCACATTCTAGGAGAATAAAACGTGAAATCATGTGTCGATCCAGAGAAAAAAGGTGGTACTCCGATCTGATATCGATCCTATCGCTAGTTCCCAGAACGAGGAACAAGCGTGAAAATGTAAGCAGCAGGGCGTCCCCTGTCTTATGGTCGTTCAAATGCTGTGATCGCGCCTATGATGTTGATATGTGACGAGATTAACATGAGCGACAGTCCGTTGAGGCGGATAGTGTCTCCCCCTTGTTTTAGGAGATTTCTACAGTGGTTTCCGTCCCATCTGAGCGCGTCACGATAACGGGGGCAGCGCTGAAAGAGCTCGTGAACTCTCTGACTGCCGTAACTGCCTACATTGAAGCGGTTCGGCATAGCCCGTACGGGATGCAGCCCAAAGACCTAACACTCACCCTGGATAAGATCGCCGCCCAATGCCAACGCGCTGGTGTTGCGGTAGAACGCCTTCGGACTGTGATACCTACCCAGACAACGGTATAGCGCTTTCGGGAATTGCGTCCGGCAGTACCATGGCGTCCGTTCGGCGGCTGACAAGAAAAAGCCCCGGCCATCGCTGACCGGGGCAAGTTTCACGATCGCCTAGGGATGGATCCGCCAGCCCCAAGCGTCCTTAGCCTACGCTTTCACTCCCCCGTGAGCCAGCCACGCTGGTGGCATGCAGCAGCGACAACCCCGGCTATCTGCTCCAGCATCTCCGCGTAGTCGCGCATGGTGGCATAGGGGTTGAACACAATGATCCACTGGAGCTTGGCGAGCACTCCGGGCAGTCCCTCGGCAGGCGTGTGCTCGATAAAATCGTCCAGCTCTTCCTCGGCGGCATAGGCCGTTGGCTCGACGATCTCGGCCTCCCTGTCGATCGTGAGGTTGAACCCGCGGGCAGTGAGACGCATTCGAGCCCGCATGTCGTGCCACCGTTGTACCGCCGCGATCAGCCCCGCATCGCCATCGGGCAGGGGTGCACGATAGGCTGCGGCGATGGCCTCGCACTCGATACGCAGCGCCTCGTTCTCGGCCGGTGTGGGCTCCGGGCGGGTTGCCGGCGGCGCTGGCGGCGGTTCCTGGGCAGGCGGCGGCAGAAGGCGGCCTACCTGCACCAGCTCTCTCACGAGAGCATCCCAGCGCTTCTGGAGCGCCTCTGTGCCCTGTTGGCCGCCGAGGGCGAAGGGATCGAGGTCGCTCATGCCACGCCTCCTGCCCGCGCTCGGATAATCGCGCCGACGCAGCTGACGGCTCGCCGGTCAGTGATCTCGTCATGGAGCTCCCTGAGGTCGATTTCGTTAACCCACTCTCGAATGCTATCGAGCGCGACTAACGCGTCGAAGCGATCCCGGTCCCGGCCGATGATGGAGTTTCCTTCGCGATCGCTACCCTGTTGGCCCGTCACGACGATGACGAAAT